>NZ_JBFRGL010000020.1:0-53947 GCF_052115325.1 Arthrobacter sp. 2RAF22
ATGAAAATGAAAGCCGTCCCGGACCAGATCCGCCAATTCATCCCCAACGAATTCGCCTCCCTCGGCGCCGACGGATTCGGATTCTCCGACACCCGCCAAGCCGCACGCCGCTTCTTCAAAAACGACACCCACTCCATCGTCGTGAAGACCCTGCAACTGCTCGCCCGCCGAGGCGAAGTTGACGCACAGGCGGCGGCCCAGGCAATCGAGAAGTACAGTCTCCTCGATGTCAACGCCGGCACCACCGGCGGGGCAGGCGGCGAAAGCTAAGCCTCCAGCGAAGCACAACGAACCCAAGCAACATCTCGACGGCGGTCCACACCGAAAGGTGCGGGCCGCCGTCGGGCTTTAACACCCGGCTTCAACAATCGCCACAAAGCAGCAAACGGCGCTGCCATCGCGTGACGCGCGCCAATCTCAGTTGTAGCCTTCGCACAAATGGAGCTTGTGGATGATGCGCCGTATGCTCAAGGAATGGCAGAGCCGATTCAAACCCCCGCGAAACGCAAAGCGGCCGCGCGCACGGTAACACCGGAAAAGGCGGAGACACTCAAGCGGCTCCGCGCCAATGTGGGGCAGCTGTCCACCACCACCATGCGCAAGCTTGAGAAATCGCTGCCCTGGTACAGCCGGCTGAGCTCCGACGAACGTTCAGCCTTGGGCCTGGTAGCCCAAAACGGAATCGCGGCCTTCGTGACGTGGTACGAGCGGCCGAGCTCGCCGTCGTGGATCCTGACGGACGTCTTCGGGAATGCTCCCACCGAGCTGACCCGCTCCATCAGCCTGCAAAAGGCCCTCCAGTTGATCCGGATCGTCGTCGAGGTGGTGGAGGACCAGGTCCCGGTGATCGCGCCGGAAGCCGACCAACCGTCTTTGCGCGAAGCAGTCCTGCGCTATTCGCGGGAAGTGGCATTCGCCGCCGCGGATGTCTATGCGCGCGCCGCCGAGTCCCGCGGTTCCTGGGACACCAGGCTCGAAGCCCTGATTGTGGACGCCATCCTCCGGGGCGAGAATACCGATGCCCTTCGTTCCCGTATCGCCGCCCTCGGCTGGAAGGCCCAGGAGCGATTCACGGTGATGGTGGGAAACTCGCCGTCGGAACCAAGCGCAAGCTATGTGAGCGAGTTGCGCCGGACCGCCGGACGCTACGCTGAGGACGCACTGGTAGGCATCCAAGGCGACCGCCTCATCCTGATTCTGGGTGGCGTGCAAGACCGCGACACCGCGTATCTGAAACTCAGCGAACTTTTCGCCCCGGGCGCGGTGGTCTACGGACCCGAGGCCGGCTCCCTGTTGGAGGCAAGCAGCTCCGCCCAGGCGGCCTTTGCAGGGCTCACCGCTGCCAAGGCTTGGCCTTCGGCTCCGCGACCTGTAGCGGCGGACGATCTCCTCCCGGAACGGGTCGTCTCAGGCGACGACGCCGCCCGCCGTTCCCTCATCAAGAACATTTACCGGCCGCTGCTGGCCGCTTCAAACGGCCTTGTAGAGACCCTCGGCACCTATCTGGAACTCGGCCATTCCCTCGAAGCGACTGCCCGCGAGCTGTTCGTCCACGCGAACACCGTGCGGTATCGTCTCAAGCGCGTCTGCGACGTCACAGGGTGGGACCCGCTCCTCCCGCGGGAGGCTTTCGTACTCCAAACCGCACTGGTTGTGGGCAGGCTTTCGGCCCAGCCAAAGGCGACGTCGGAGCGTCACGGTACCCGATCCGCGGGTTGAACCGTTGTAGACTTCCTACAAACTGACCCAGTGAGCTTGGTGTACGCAAACACCAGTAGTTCACGCGGCAATTTGGAAAGCTGGTTACGTGCTTGCAATCGTCTGCCCTGGACAGGGCTCCCAGACCCCTGGATTTTTGGCCCCTTGGCTGGAGCTCCCTTCCGTAGAAGGCCATTTGGCCTCCCTGAGCGAAATCGCAGGCATCGACCTCAAGGCCCACGGCACCACCTCCGATGAAGAAACCATCAAGGACACCGCCGTCGCGCAGCCCTTGATCGTCGCCGCAGGGCTCGTGGCAGCGAAATCGCTGTTCGACGTCGAACTCAGTACCCTTCCGATCGTCCTTGCCGGCCACTCGGTCGGAGAGATCACGGCCTCGGCGCTTGCGGGTGTCCTGAGCGAGGAAGAAGCCATGACGTTCGTCCGCGAGCGTGCCAACAACATGGCCGCTGCCGCCGCCGTCACCCCCACCGGGATGAGTGCCGTCGTCGGCGGCGATCCGGCCGAAGTGCTTTCCGCTATTGAGGCCGCCGGCGCAACGCCGGCAAATGTCAACGGCGCAGGCCAGACCGTTGCGGCAGGCACGTTCGAACAGCTCCAGGCACTGGCTGACAACCCGCCGGCCAAAGCCAGGGTCATCCCGCTGAAGGTCGCCGGAGCATTCCATACTTCCCACATGGCTCCGGCCGTGAGCGCACTTGAAGCACTGCGGCCGTCCCTTAAGCCGCAGGCTCCCACGGTTCCGCTGCTCTCGAACTTCGACGGCCAGGAAGTCACCGACGGCGGCGCCGCCGTCGAAAGCCTGATCGCCCAGGTCTCGCGCCCGGTGCGTTGGGACCTGTGCATGGAGAACCTGGTCCAGCGCGGAGTCACTGGACTCATCGAACTGGCACCGGCCGGCACGCTTGCAGGCCTCGCCAAGCGCGGCATGCCGGGCGTGAAAACCGTTGCCGTCAAGACGCYGGATGATCTGTCCGCCGCACTTGCACTCTTCGCGGAATTGGAGGGAGACGCATGAGCGCCCCCGTACTCAAGCAGGCACCAAGGAACGAATACTCACGCGTTGTCGGCATCGGGGCATACCGCCCGGACATCATCGTCACGAACGACGACGTCTGCCAGTGGATCGATTCCTCGGACGAATGGATCCGCCAGCGCACGGGCATCGTGACCCGCCACCGCGCCGCGGCCGATGTCAGCGTCATCGACATGGCCGAGGGAGCTGCCCGCGAGGCGCTCAAGCAGGCCGGCATTGAGGCTTCCCAGCTCGGTGCCGTCATCGTCTCCACGGTCACGCACCCGTATGCCACGCCTTCCGCGGCTGCCGCCCTCACCGACCGTTTGGGCGCCACCCCGGCACCGGCTTTCGACATCTCCGCGGCATGCGCAGGCTACTGCTACGGAATTGCCCAGGGCGATGCCTTGGTCCGATCCGGCGCGGCTGAATACGTCCTGGTGGTCGGCGCCGAGAAGCTCTCCGACGTCATCGACAACCATGAGCGAACCATCTCTTTCCTTCTGGGCGATGGCGCCGGTGCGGTTGTCATCGGCCCGTCCGATACGCCCGGTATTGCCCCGTCTGTCTGGGGATCCGATGGCAGTAAGTGGAACGCGATCGGCATGACGCATTCCCTCGACGAAGTGCGCCACCTTGGCGAGACAGCCCGCCATTCGGACGAATCCGACGATCAGGCCATTATTTCCGCAGCGCAGGATGTCTGGCCGACGCTCCGCCAGGACGGCCAGACGGTCTTCCGTTGGGCAGTCTGGGAAATGGCGAAAGTTGCCCAGCAAGCCCTCGATGCCGCAGGGATCGAAGCCTCGGACCTGGCGGCGTTTGTCCCCCACCAAGCCAACATGCGGATCATCGACGAGATGGTCAAGAAGCTCAAACTTCCCGAAACCGTGGTGGTCGCCCGGGACATCGCTGAGGCGGGAAACACTTCTGCCGCCTCCATTCCGCTGGCCACGCACCGACTCCTCAAGGAGAACCCGGAACTCAGCGGTGGCCTTGCCTTGCAGATCGGCTTCGGTGCCGGTCTTGTGTTTGGCGCCCAGGTAATCGTTCTTCCGTAATTTCGGACCGCGCCTACCTTCAATTGAATAGTGCTTTGAAACCCAAGCCGTAACCGCGGTTTGCCCCCATTTCCGGCAATAGCCGGCACAACAAGAAAAGGAGCCAACAATGGCTAGCAACGAAGAAATCCTGGCCGGCCTGGCTGAAATCGTGAACGAAGAGACCGGCCTCGCCACCGAAGCCGTGGAGCTGGACAAGTCCTTCACCGAGGACCTGGACATCGACTCCATCTCCATGATGACCATCGTCGTCAACGCTGAAGAGAAGTTCGGCGTGCGCATCCCGGACGAAGAGGTCAAGAACCTCAAGACCGTCGGCGACGCCGTCAACTTCATCTCGAACGCACAGGCCTAGCCTGGCCTCAACTGTGCCGGACTTCGGGTGCGCCCTGTTGCATCCGAAGCCCGGCACAGCTGCTATATCTCCCAGAGTTTTTTCCTGCCTCCCCAGTGAGAACAGCACGTGGGTTGGCTGATCCGACAGAGAGTGATCTCATGGCACGCAAAGTAGTCATAACCGGTCTGGGCGCCACAACGCCCATCGGCGGCGACGTCCCCACGATGTGGAAGAACGCGCTCAAAGGGGTCTCCGGTGCCCACACACTCGAGGACGAGTGGGTTGCCAAGTATGACCTTCCGGTCCACTTTGCCGCCCGGTGCTCGACGCCGGCCCTCGAAGTTCTGAGCCGCGTTGAAGCCAAGCGCATGGACCCGTCCACGCAGTTCGGTGTCATCGCCGCCCGCGAGGCCTGGGCAGATTCCGGTATCACCGAAATCGACCACGACCGCCTTGCAGTGGCTTTCGCCACGGGCATCGGCGGTGTCTGGACGCTCCTGGACGCTTGGGACACGCTGAGGGAAAAGGGCCCCCGCCGGGTCCTTCCCATGACGGTCCCGATGCTCATGCCGAACGGCGTCGCCGCCGCTGTCAGCCTTGACCTTGGTGCCCGCGCCGGTGCGCACACCCCCGTTTCTGCTTGCGCTTCCGGCACCGAGGCGATGCACCTCGGCCTGGACCTCATCCGCTCGGGCAAGGCCGACGTCGTCGTGTGCGGTGGCGCCGAAGCTGCCATCCACCCGATGCCGCTCGCCGCGTTTTCCTCGATGCAGGCCCTTTCCCGCCGCAATGACGATCCGGAGCACGCATCGCGGCCATATGACCGCGACCGCGACGGCTTCGTCATGGGTGAAGGCGCCGGCGCCCTGGTCCTCGAGGCCGAAGAGCACGCGATCGCCCGCGGAGCGCGCATCTACGCCGAGCTCGCCGGTACATCGGTCACAGCCGACGCCTACCACATCACGGCACCGGACCCGGAAGGCCTGGGCGCAACCCGGGCTTTGAAGGCCGCCATGTTCGATGGCCGCATCCAGGCCGAGGACGTGGTGCACGTCAATGCCCACGCCACCTCGACGCCTGTCGGTGACAAGCCCGAGTACACGGCCCTCCGTGCCGCGCTGGGCGCTCACGTCGACAATGTGGCAGTCTCTGCCACCAAGTCGCAGATGGGCCACTTGTTGGGCGCTTCAGGGGCCGTGGAAGCAGTGCTGACGGTCCTCGCCGTCTACGAACGCCAGGCTCCGTTGACCATCAACCTTGAGAACCAGGATCCGGAGATCCCGCTCGACGTCGTCACTTCGGCACGCACTCTGCCCGCCGGTGACATCGTCGCCTTGAGCAACTCCTTCGGTTTCGGCGGCCACAACGCCGTCATCGCCATCCGCAACGTCTGACAGTCGCTGCCGGTTCGAGGCACAAGCTACGCACAAGAGGAGGGCCCCACCACGGTGGGGCCCTCCTCTTGTGCTATGGAAAAACTGTCTTCGGGAACTTTGTTCCCTGGCCCGGCTAGTGTTCCCCGACCGGCACGGTGTTCCCTAACCGACCTGGTGGAGCCAACGCACGGGAGCGCCTTCGGCGGCATGCCGGAACGGCTCGAGCTCTTCGTCCCAGGCCTCACCGAGCGCCAAGGAAAGCTCGTGGTAGACGGCGGCGGGATCTCCAGCCGCCGACTCGTAGGCGTAGCGGATGCGGTCCTCTGTCACCATGATGTTGCCGTGGACATCGGTGACGGCATGGAAGATACCCAGCTCCGGTGTGTGCGACCAGCGCGCGCCGTCCACGCCTTGACTGGGCTCCTCGGTCACTTCGTAACGAAGGTGCGCCCACCCTCGCAGTGCCGAAGCCAGTTGGGCGCCCGTTCCGGGGACTCCTACCCAAGAGAGCTCGGCGCGGAACATTCCGGGCGCGGCAGGTTGAGGGGTCCACTCGAGATCGGTCCGCTTGTCAACGACCGATCCGATGGCCCACTCGACGTGAGGGCACAACGCAGTAGGGGCCGAATGCACAAACAGGACACCGCGGGTTATTGCAACAGACATTCCATCCTCCATAGCTGTAGGTACGTCTTCCCCAACGACCTCTGCCTGGATGAAATTTTGCTGCGCGGGTGCCGCGCCGTTCCGGTTTCCCTACCTATCTATGATTTTTTCCGCAGCGGAAGAACGTTCAAGTTTAGGTTGAAAGTTTCCCCACAGTGCTTTCATTTTGCCGTACGGACCGGAATTACGCCAGTGCGATTCACGGACGAGCGGATTTCCTTCCTCGGGACTCATCGAAGTGTTGCACGGTTTCCGGGTCTCTAAGCACGGGGATGGGCTTGCTGATAGCTCTTGCGAAGCCTGTCCACCGACACATGGGTGTAAATCTGGGTTGTTGCGAGGCTGCTGTGTCCCAGAATTTCCTGCACGGCACGCAGGTCCGCCCCGCCATCGAGCAGATGGGTGGCGGCAGTGTGGCGCAGCGCGTGGGGTCCGGTCGCGGCGGTATCCCCCAAGGCGGCCAGCAGGTCGTTGACGACGCTGCGGGCCTGGCGCTGATCGATGCGGTTGCCCCGTGAACTGAGAAAAAGTGCCGGTCCGCTACGCTCATTTGCGAGCCGTGGCCGGCCGCGGCGGAGCCAGTCGTCGACGGCGAGCGCAGCCGGTACCCCGTAGGGCACCGTCCGCTCCTTGTTGCCCTTGCCGAGCACGCGAAGAGTCCGGCGGTCCGGATCGAGATCATCGATGTCCAGGCCGGCAAGCTCGCCGACGCGGATTCCGGTGGCATAGAGCAATTCGACGACGGCGCGGTTTCTCAACGGCATCGGAGAGCCATCCGCGGCTGCCTCTGACAGGTTCTCGAAGATCCTCGAGACCTGCTGCTGGTGAAGGACCCCAGGGAGCGTGTGGTCCCGTTTGGGGGCCTGAAGGCGAAGAGCAGGGTCTGAGGCGATGAGTTCTTCCCGAAGGGCCCAGGAAGTGAACGCTCGGGCCGTCGCGGCGTGCCGGGCGAGTGTTGCCCTGGACCGGCCGGATTCGCTTTGTGCCCCCAGCCAACGCCGGAGCGTGCCGAGCTCCAAATCTGCGAGCTTCTCCACGCCCTCCGCGGCAGCGAAGCGCAGCAGGTTCTCGACGTCAGCGATGTAGGCCCTCACCGTGTGGGCGGACCGGGCCCGCTCGCTGTCGAGGTAACGCCGGAAGTCCTCGACGGACCGGGCGAGCGCTACGGGGAGCGGATTCTCTTGCACCCTTCCACTGTGCCAGCCGAGGGGCCCGACGGCCGGCATCGCCACGTTCCGTGCGGGAGCCGGCCAAGGTCCGGGCTCGTGTGATCCCACCAGGCCCGCACCGCACTCCCCCTCAAAATCTCTTCCCGGACCTCTTCCACGCGCCGCTCACTGATACCGCCAACCCCAACAGGCCTAGGCGTCCAAGACCCGCCCTGACGGACTCGGGGCTGAGTCCTGCCACAACCGCGAGCTTCTCCACGGAGCTCGTCGAACGGACCGGCAGGGCATCGAGCAAGATCAGGTCCTCAAGCGTGAGTCCGTCGTGGTCCGAGGCAGCGGTTTCCTTGTCCTCGACAAGCCCCTCACCGCTCGACCCCGCCACTTCCGCGATTTCGCCGACATCCGTGACGCAGACAGCCCCGCCATCCCTGAGGAGCCGATGGCAGCCTGCGGAGTTGGCGCTGTGGATGGACCCCGGGACCGCGGCGACGGCCCTGCCGATGGATTCAGCATGATGGGCCGTATTCAGCGCACCCGAACGCCATCGCGCTTCCACCACGACGGTCACGGCCGCCAAAGCGGCGATGATCCTGTTTCGCTGAAGGAACCTGTAACGCGTGGGCGCCGAGCCCGGGGGAACCTCACCAATGACCGCCCCTTGGTTCGCCACGGCACGCAGCAGATCCTCGTTTCCGGATGGATAGTATCGGTCCACGCCCCCGGCCATCACAGCGATAGTCGGCATGTTGTTCGTGCCCCCGGCCAAGGCCCCGCGGTGTGCGTGGGCGTCGATCCCGTACGCGCCTCCGGAGACGACGGTGCAGCCGCGCTGACCCAGCCCGTAGGCGAAGTCGCCCGTTACGGAGGCCCCGTAGCTGGTGCTATCCCGTGAGCCGACAAGGGCCACGACCCGCTTTACGGGTGGGAACTCCACTTCGTGTCCCCGCCACCACAAGCACAGCGGTTCATGGAGGCCCAGATCTGCCAACTGCAAGGGCCATAGCGGGTCGCCAGGGATGACCATACGGCCGCCGAGGCGTTGCATGGTGGCAAGATCACGTTCCGGGGCAAGGTCCGGGATCCTTGGCGCCCACCGCCGTAGTGCAGCAGCCAATCCGGCCCCCGGGTTGGAAACCCCGCTGTCAACCAACAAGGAAGCCACTTCCTGCTCAAGCCCGGGCCCGGGAGCGAGCTCGCCGGTCGCGATTTTGAGACCGTCAACGGCCCCGGCAGCCTTGACCAGGGCGAGCCCGGCCGCATCTTGCGGTTCCATCAGCCGCGACAGTGCTGCTCGGGCCAGGCGTTCCCTTTTTCGCTGCGGAGCGTCCGTGGTGAGCTGCTGGCCGTGTTCAGTCATGGAGTGTCCTTTCATGCGGCCGCGACCGCCTGCCGCAAGCCAAGGGCCTGCCCGATGTCGTCGCTGTGGGGTTGGTCCCTGTGGCCTAGGTCCGCGAGGGTCCAGGCGAGACGCAGAACGCGGTCGTAGCCTCTCGCCGTGAGGATTCCGCGCTCCAAGGAGGTATCCAGAATCTTCGTGGTCGCGGAAGGCAGGCGCAGTTCTCCGCGCAGTACACGGCCGGGAACCTGCGAATTGGTTTCCATCCCGAGACTCCCCAGGCGTTGACGCTGCCGTGAACGTGCGGCTTGGACCCTCGATGCGACGGTGGCGGTGTCTTCTTCCGCGCCGGCTTGGCCGAAGTCCGCGAGGGAAACACGTTCCACCTGGAGCTGGATGTCCACCCTGTCCAGCAGCGGCCCGGACATGCGCCCGAAGTAGCGGCGCCGCATCACCGGAGTGCAGGTGCAGTCGACTCCCTTGCCGGTCGCTTTCCCGCAAGGGCAGGGATTCGCCGCGAGGACCAGTTGGAAGCGTGCCGGATATGCGGCGGTTCCGGCCGAGCGATGAATGACCAGCTCTCCGCTTTCCAGAGGTTGCCGCAAGGCGTCGAGGACCCGGCGTTCATACTCGGGCGCCTCGTCCAGGAACAAGACGCCACGGTGCGCCCGTGATGCCGCCCCCGGCCGCGGCAGGCCGGAACCGCCGCCGATGATCGCTGCCGCGGTGGCGCTGTGATGGGGATTCTCAAAGGGCGGCCGGCGCAACAGCCGTACCGAATCAACATGGACAGCCGAAAGCGAATGGATCGCCGTGACCTCCATGGCTTCCTGGTCCCCCAAATCAGGCAAGAGTCCCGGGAGCCGCTCGGCAAGCATCGTCTTGCCGGCACCCGGCGGACCGCAAAGCAGCACATGATGTGCCCCGGCTGCCGCAACCTCCAAGGCGCGGCGGGCATCGCCCTGCCCCGAGACATCACAAAGATCCGGAACAACAGCGGCAGCGGCGTCCTGATCCCCTGCGACCTCGCCGTCGGCCGGGTCGTAATCGAGGGCCAGGTCCTGCGGGTTGGCCCCGAAATCAAACGCAAGACGAGCCAGGGTCTTGTAGCCACGGACCACCGCCCCGGGTACCAACTCGGCCTCGGCGACGTTGGCGTGGGCCACAACAATCTTGGGGTGGCCTGCTTGAACAGCCGCCATGACCGCCGGCAAGATGCCGCGAACGGGCCTCAACCTGCCATCCAGTCCCAACTCGGAGATGAAGACTGTGTCTTCTGTGGAACGGATATCGCCCGCGGCGCGCAATACTGCCATGGTGATCGCGAGGTCGAAACCCGAGCCACGCTTCGGCAGGGAGGCCGGAATCAGGTTTGCGGTGATCTTTCGACGACTCAGCGGGATGCCTGAGTTCTGTGCCGCGGAGCGGATGCGTTCCTTGGCTTCGTTCAGGGAGGCATCCGGCAGCCCCAGGATCACGAAATTGGGGAGGGTTTGGCCGATATCTGCCTCGACCTCCACGATGTAGCCGTTCAGGCCCAACAGCGCCACGGAGTAGCTTCGGCCGACTCCCATCTAGCCCACGCCCCTGAGGTGTTCGAGCTGGGGCTCGCCCACCCCGTCGTCGATGATTCCCACGACGTCCACCCGGCGGAGCACGGCGCGCACCTCGTGGTCACGGCACCATGACCCGGCCAGGCGGTGGAGCCGGGCGAGTTTGGCGGCGCCGACCGCTTCGAAAGGATGCCCATAGGCCAGGTTCTTCCGGGTTTTGACCTCTGCGATCACCAAGGTGTCGCCGTCGAGCGCCACGATGTCGATCTCGCCGTCGGAGCATCTCCAATTGCGGTCCACAATCCGCATTCCCTGGGTTTCAAGGAAAGCTACGGCCAGCGTTTCACCGCGCTGTCCCAACACGTCTTTGGCTTTCATGACCACCTCCGCTTCCAGCCTGGAGGCGCGGAGAATTCAAAGACAGGGGGCAGTTCGGCTATGTGGGAAAACTCCGTCAGTCAGACGGTGTGGAGGAGCAGTTGCCGGGCTTGGCTAATTGCCCAGGTTGCCGAGATCCCCCAGATCGCCGTCCTTCGGCAGGGAGAGTTCCTCGCTGCGCGGAAGTTCTTCGACGTTGACGTCCTTGAACGTAATGACCCGGACATTCTTCACGAATCGGGCCGAACGGTAGACGTCCCACACCCAGGCGTCCTGGAGCGTCAGGTCGAAATAGACCTCGCCATCGGCGCTGCGGGCCTGCAGGTCGACGTGGTTCGCCAGATAGAACCGCCGTTCGGTCTCGACAACGTAGCTGAACAAACCAACGACGTCGCGGTATTCGCGGTAGAGCTGCAGCTCCATGTCGGTTTCGTAGTTCTCAAGATCCTCGGCACTCATAGATCCATCTTGCACCATAGAGCGGGCAGGCGGCGCCACGGCCGGGCCGGCGGCGTCCAGGGCAAGGAAAAGCGAAGGCTAGACCAGGTTCCAGCTGGTCCGGTGGTACGGCGTGGGACCCAACGATCTGATGGCGTCGCGGTGGAAGGACGTGGCGTAGCCCTTGTTCTCATTCCAGCCGAAGGCCGGATATTCCTCGTGCAGCCCGACCATGATGCGGTCCCTGGCCACTTTGGCCAGCACACTGGCCGCCGCCACGCTGAGGCAGCTCAAGTCCGCCTTCACACGGGTGTGCACCGGGGCCTCACAAGCAGGACCGGCCACCTCGGCGTCGAACAAGGAACCTTGGGTCTGGGGCGAGAGCCAGTTGTGGCTCCCATCCAGCAGGACGAGGTCCGGATGCACGCCCGAGGCGAGAATCTCGAACCAGGCGCGTGTTCCGGCAAGGCGCAGGGCGCCCACAATGCCCAGCGCATCGATCTCCACTGAACTTGCGTGGCCCACTGCGGCGCCAACCGCCCATTCGCGTACCAGCGGTTCCAACCGCTCGCGGTCCTCGGGCTTGAGAAGCTTGCTGTCGCGGACATCGGCGAGCAGGCCGTGGTCCCTGAGGTCGACGACGGCGATCCCCACCGACACCGGTCCGGCGAGGGCTCCGCGGCCTACTTCGTCGACTCCGGCCAGAAGCGTGACCCCTGGAGCCAGGAATCCCCGTTCGACGTCCAGGGTGGGAAAATCAGGAGCGTGTTTGGTCCGCGCGGCGGGTTTCCGCTGAGTTCGAACCGGCGTTGCCGCTCGCGCGCCCGCGGGAACCATCACTTGCTCGCTGGAGCCGTGGGTGAAGCCGTGTTCTGGGGCGACGGCGAAGGAACGTTGCGGAAGACCTCGGAGTGGTTGTCAAGGATCTGCCACCGGTTGATGGGCCACGCAATAACCGTTGCTTTGCCTTCGACGTCGGCGATGTCGATGAAACCACCATTGACCGATTGGTGTTCGCGGGAGTCGGCCGAGTTGTTGCGGTTGTCGCCCATAACCCAAATTTTGCCCGCAGGGACCACTACATCGAAAGACTTGGCCATGGGAACCTGGGCAGGATTGATGTAGCTCTCGTTGAGGACCGTGCCATTGACGCTGACCCGCGCTGAACTGTCGCAGCAGGAGACCCTGTCCCCCGGCAGGCCGATCACGCGCTTGACGAGGTGCTGATTGGTCTCGTCCGGAAGCAGTCCGACGAAGACGAGACCGTCCTGGAACCATTTGAAGGGTCCGGGAGTCGTCTTCTGCGTGGGCGGCAGCCAACCTTGTGCGTCCTTGAAGACCACGATGTCGCCCCGCTCCAGCGCGAAAGGTTGCGGGACCAGCAGATTAACGAAGATCCGGTCGTCAACGTCAAGGGTGTTGACCATTGACTCCGAAGGAATGAAGAAGGCACGGAACAGGAAAGTCTTGATGAGGAAGGACAACACGATGGCGATGACCACCACCGTGCCGATTTCCCTGAGCCAGCCGAGGAACGGACTGCCGTGGGTTTTAGCGGGAGTTTCGGAGCGATCGCTTTCGCCCGATTCCGGCCGTGAGCTCCGCCGTGCGGCGCGGCGCGGCGACTCGTGCTCCTCAGGCCGGACCGCCGTCGAGCCGGTCGCGCCCACGGGGGACGGATCGCCGTCGCCCGCTGCAAGATCCATGGCGGGAGCGGACGGTCCGTCCATGGGCCGGGCGTCGCCGTCGTGCCGTTCCGGCTTCCCGGGAGTTGTCTCGGGCATCTATTGTCCGTTCTTCGAGGTTGTACCGGCCTGCGCAGGGCGAGGCAGTTCTGCAAATCTATCAAGCGGCCAGATAATCCGGACTGGACGCCCGATGACACGCTCCAGCGGCACCATCCCTCCGCCGGGTGCGCCCAGAAGGCCGCGCGAATCGGCCGACCGCGAACGGTGGTCCCCCATGAGCCACAATCTGTCACTCGGAACGATGACGTCGAACCTCTGTTCGCTCGGCGTGTCGCCGGGATAAAGATAGGGTTCCTCAAGCTGCTGACCGTTGACTGTGAGTTTTCCGTTGCTGCCACAACAAGCCACGTGGTCTCCGGGAAGGCCGATGACACGTTTGACGTATGTCGTGTCGCTTCCCGTCAGGCCCAGCCAATGGCCAGCGGCGGCGACGGCATCGGCAAACGGTCCTTTGCCGCTGTTCAGCGGAGCGAACGTTCCCCTTCCGTCGAAGACCACGATGTCTCCACGGCGAATAGGGTCCCCGGCGAAATCGGTCCGGGACACCAGGATGCGGTCTCCGGTGCCCAGGATCGGCTCCATGGACTCGGACGGGATGAAGTAGACATCGAGCCACATGGACCGGACAAGCCCGCTGATGGCCACGGCCAGGAAAAGTGCGAGCAAAACAAAACGCCAGCCCTGTTTCCGGGGCTGGCGTTTTGCGTGGTCCATGATTCGTTTCCTGTTGCGTTGCGGATTTCTCCGGCGCAGGCCGGACACGAATCCAGGACCCGCTGTTGGTCGAAAGACCTACTTGCCGGTGGCGAAGTCGCGCTTTTCCTTGATCTTCGCAGCCTTACCGCGCAGTGCGCGCATGTAGTAGAGCTTGGCGCGGCGGACGTCACCCTTGGTGACGACCTCGATCTTCTCGATGATCGGGGAGTGAACCGGGAAGGTACGCTCTACGCCGACACCGAAGGAGACCTTGCGGACCGTGAAGGTTTCGCGAACGCCGTCACCCTGGCGACCCAGGACGAAGCCCTGGAAGACCTGCACGCGGGAGTTCTTGCCTTCAATGATGTTCACGTGAACCTTGATGGTGTCACCCGCGCGGAACTCGGGAACATCGTTACGCAGCGAAGCTGCATCTACGCTATCGAGGATATGCATTAATCCACTCCTGGTGAACGCCACAGGTCATCCACTTTGGGTCACGGCGGGCAAGCCCGGGGCGCAAGGCCGGCCGGAAATTACCGCCGAAGATTTTCAAGTCCGGTACCGCCACTGATTGGCGGTTCCGGGTTGTCAGGCTGTTGGTGACGCTCCCCCTGTGGCAGGCGCGAACCCAGTAGACACAAGGGTTAATTCTGCCACACCCCGCGGGTTCCGGCGAATCCCGCGAATGCGGCCCGGTTCCTGCGGTCGGGCGGAGCATGAAGTTGCCCGACGGCGGCAGGCTCAGTCCGGGAGGTCGCTGTCCGGGCGGCGCCGCAACCGGCCATCAACGACGTCGTACCCGAGTTCACCGAAAGCCGTGCGGTCCGCACGTGCCAGGTGGCCGGCGTCGAACTCTGTGAGGAGGTCAGGGCGGCGTTCCGCCGTGCGGCGGAACTGTTCGTGGCGGCGCCACTGGGCGATCTTCCCGTGGTTGCCGCTCAAGAGGACCGCGGGCACGTCACGATCGCGCCATGACGAGGGCTTCGTGTAGACCGGATATTCCAGCAAGCCGTCCGAATGGGATTCCTCCACCAAGGATTCGGGATTGCCGACGACGCCCGGAAGCAGGCGTCCGATGGCCTCGACCATGGCCAGGACTGCGACTTCGCCGCCGTTGAGGACATAGTCGCCCAAGCTGACCGGACGCACGGTGAAGTGCCCTGCCGCCCACTCCATGACGCGTTCGTCAATGCCTTCATAGCGGCCGCAGGCGAAAACGAGCTGCTCTTCCTCGGCGAGCTCATAGGCGAGTGCCTGGTTGAAGCGCTCCCCCGCGGGCGACGGCACAATCAGGACCGGCTTTTTCGCCGGCGCGTCCGACGAGCGCTCAGGCGCGGCAGTTCCAACTTCGGCATTTTGTGCAAAGGCAATGGATTCCAAGGCCTGGGCCCAGGGCTCGGCCTTCATGACCATGCCCGCACCGCCACCATACGGAGTGTCGTCCACGGTGCGGTGTTTGTCGGTGGTGAAGGCCCTCAAGTCATGGACATTGACCTCCAAGAGCCCATCCTGGCGGGCCTTGCCAATGAGGGAAAGCTCAAGCGGCGCCAGGTACTCGGGAAAGATGCTGACGACATCAATGCGCATTTAGGCGCCATCCTTGGTTTCAGCGTCGTCCTCTTCCGTATCGGTGCCGGAAGCATCAGTGTTCAGTTCGAAGAGCCCCGGCGGAGGCGTGAGCAACACGTAGCCGTCTTCGACGTTGACCTCGGGCACGATCTCTTCGACGAAGGGCACCAGGATTTCCTTGCCGTCAATGTCTTCAATGACCAGCAGGTCCTGGACCGGCATGGTGTTGAGCGCGGTCACCTTACCTACGGTCTGCGAGCCGACGCGGACCTCAAGGCCGACGAGCTCATGCTCGTACCAGCCTTCGTCGTCGTCCTCTTCCAGCTCTTCGGTCTCGATGAACAGCTTCGCGCCGCGGATTTCCTCCGCCTGGTTGCGCGTGGAGATCTCTTCGAAACCGAGCAATAGGATGTCCTTGTTCCACCGGGCGCTGCTGATGGTCAAGGGGCCGGCCTTCGCGGGCTCCACCACAAATTCGGTGCCCGGGACGAAACGATCGCCGGGGGCATCGGTGAGCACCTGGACGGTGACTTCGCCGCGGATTCCGTGGGGCTTGCCGATTCGGGCAACCTGGAGCTGCATGGGGTTCCTCTGATTTCTTCGCTGGGCCCGGATGAGGGACCCACGGCTGGGTTTGCTCGTAAAACAATCCGGCCCCTCCACCATAATCTGGTGAAGGGGCCGGATTTGAGACAAGTATTGCTGAGCGCGTTACCGGCGACGGTCGGTGTCGACGACGTCGACCCGCACCTGCTCGCCGCCCGCCAATGCCGCAATCACAGTGCGCAAAGCGCGTGCGGTGCGACCCTGGCGACCGATCACCCGTCCGAGGTCGTCCTGGTGAACGCGCACCTCGAGGGATTCCCCGCGGCGGTTGTTCTTGGCACTGACCTTGACGTCCTCAGGGCTGTCAACGATCCCGCGGACCAAGTGCTCGAGCGCTTCTGCCAGCAACTTACTCAGCCTCGGTGGTCTCTGCTTCAGCGTCAGCGGGAGCTTCAGTTGCTTCCGACTGCTTGGCCTTCTTGGTGATGGCTTCCGGAATGATGACGGAACCCTTCTCCGGTGCAACGAAAGCAGGCTTGGCGACCTTGGTCTTCAGCGTGCCTTCCTGGCCCGGGAGGCCCTTGAACTTCTGCCAGTCACCGGTGATCTTGAGGATCGCGGCAACCTGCTCGGTCGGCTGGGCGCCGACGGACAGCCAGTACTGTGCACGCTCGGAGACAACCTCGATGTACGAGGGCTCTTCGGTGGGGTGGTACTTGCCGATTTCTTCAATCGCACGGCCATCGCGCTTGGCGCGGGAGTCCATGACGACGATGCGGTAGTACGGTGCGCGCATCTTACCGAAGCGCTTAAGGCGAATCTTTACGGCCACTTTTGTGGTCACTCCTGTTTCTGAAACGGGGTTGAGCCCGTCGTTCTGCACCCGTGGGGCGGGCCATACTTGAGGGTTCCAAGGACAAGATGCACACACGGAGAGAGGGGCCGCGCGGATCGAGTACCTGTCCATTGTGCCAGATGGCGGACAGTATTTCGAACGTGCGGTCCGTGCGGCGGGTTTTCTGCGGGGTTACTGCTCAGCGGACCAGACGTAGAGACCGCCCCGTTCGGCCTTTTCGACGTCGCTCGCGAGGGCCGCCAACTGCTGGACGTACAGGCGGGCCTGTTGGGCATCAAAGGGCATGTCCTCTTGGGCCGCCCAGCGTTCGGCGACGTCGTCGAGGACGTTTCCTTCGCCTTCGGTCTCGTAGCTGAGGAGCTCAGACAGGGCACGCACCATCGCTTCGGGGACGCCCAGCAAGGCGTCGCTGGTGACGTCCACCAAAGCAAGCTCATAGTCGGCCCCGCCTGCGTGCACGGCCGTGCCCGCGAGGTCTCCGAGCTGTTCTACTTCGAAATCGCTGATTCCCGGGATCCGCACCGCGGCGCCGGATACGTCACTGCCCTTCTCCAGGGCGGCGGCCCTCTTGAGTGCTTCATCGTGGGTGGCAACAAAGATTTCAGCAAAGCCCATGGAAAGTACTCTCATTCAGTCGTGCCAACGGAGCTGCGGCGCAGCGGCCGAGATGCGCCACGCCGTCGGATCAAGCGTAGCGGACCGCGACCCGCAGCCGGTTGCGCCACGGGTCCTCGAAGCGGAGCTCCTGGCCCGTGTGGTGCGAGGCGATGCCCGCTACCTTGAGGCGATCGGCGAGCGCGCCGACGTCGTTTCCTGACGGCACTTCGATGACCACCTCGCCGAGGCCGAGGGTGTCCTTGCGCGGGCCTGCACCGCGGCTGTTCCACACGTTCATGGCCATGTGGTGGTGGTAGCCGCCCGCGGAGACAAACAGGGCCTGCCCGTGCCAGCCGGCGGTCTGCTCGAAGCCGAGGGTGTCGACGTAGAAATCATGGGCGGTCTTCACGTCGCCCACCTGGAGGTGGACGTGCCCGACGCCGGCGCCCGCCCCATGCTGGCCCGTCACGGCCGCTTCACTCAGGTGCTGCTGGAGGTAGCGCTGCGGCGGGAGCGGCAAGCTGTCCATCACGACCGAGCTGCCGTTCCACTCCCAGCCTTCACGGGGCTTGTCGTAGTAGAGTTCGATGCCGTTGCCCTCCGGGTCGGTGAAGTAGAAGGCTTCGCTGACCAAGTGGTCGGCACTGCCGACGAAGGCGTGGGGTTCGTACTGCGCGGCGGAGGCAACAGTTGCGGCGAGCGAGGGCTGGTCCTCGAAAAGCAGCGCCGTGTGGAAGAGTCCGGCCTCTCCGCGGTCCGGGATCTGGAGACCAGCGGCCGGCGCGAGGTGCACCAACGGCTTGCCTAGCCGGCCGAAGTAGAGCCCGCCGTCCTGTTCGGCGACAACGTCCAGCCCCAGCGCCCGCTGGTAGTAGTCGCCCATGAGCTTCATGTCCCCCACTTTGAGCATGACAGTGCCCATGGTGAGTTCGGCAGGAAGGAGATCCTGGCTGGATGTGATGGTCATGTGAAACTCCCGGCTTTTTGTGGCGCCGCCCTTCGGCAACCTCTATGTATCTAAATTACTTGAAGCTTCAATTTATTCCTAATGCCCGGCGCTTCCTGAAATGTGTCCCCTCAGAACGGTGCATCCGGGCTGCAGCACGATCTCTAGGGACGCTCGGGGATCCTTTGCGTAGAGCACGACGTCTGCGCTGGCGCCTTCGCTGATGCCGTCGGCACCCAACCACTCACGGGCGGACCAGCAGGCAGCATCGAGGGCGGCGGCCGCCGGAAGACCCGCCCGCTGGAGTTCCAGGATCTCCTCGCCGATCCGGCCGTGTTTGATGACGCTTCCGGCGTCGGTTCCGGCGTACACCCGCACTCCGGCGTCGAACGCCTCAAGGACCCGCTCATGCCTGCCCTCCCACAACGCGATCATGTGGGCGGCGTAGCGCGGAAATTTGGTTTCAGCCTGCTTCGCGATGTCCGGAAACGTCGCAATGTTGATGAGCGTGGGGACAATCGGCACATCCTGGTCCAGCAGCCGGGGAATGTGGTGGGGCAACAATCCGGTGGCGTGCTCGATGCAGTCGATCCCGGCGTCGAGCATGTCATCGATTGTCCCTTCGGCGAAGCAATGGGCGGTCACCCGCGCCCCCTCGTCGTGTGCGGCCGCGACGGCGTCCTTGACGACGGCGGCCGGAAAGGACGGGCCGAGATCCCCGGCGGAGCGGTCGATCCAGTCCCCCACGATCTTGACCCAGCCGTCTCCGGACCGCGCTTGCTTGCGGACTGCCTCCATCAGATCCTCCGGCTCCACCTCTTCGGCCAGCCCGGGGATGTACCGCCGTTGCCTCGCGATGTGCCTGCCCGCGCGGATGATCCTCGGCATGTCCGCCCGGCGTTGCAGCCAGCGCGTGTCGCTTGGGGATCCGGCATCGCGGATCAAGAGGGTCCCGGCATTCCGGTCCGCAGTCGCCTGCAGGCGGGCAGTCTCCTCGTCGACAGCTCCGCCCTTGCCCAAGCCAACGTGGCAATGCGCGTCGACCAGGCCGGGAAGCACCCAACCGTCCAGGACGACGTCGGGCTTCGCAAGGGGCCGGACGAAGGTCAGCCGTCCGTCGACCGACCAGAGGCCGCGCCGTTCCTCCTCCGGCCCGGTGAGGACGGCGCCGCTGAATTCGATGATTTCCGCCATGATTCCACCCTAGTTCCCGGGGGCTTCGCCGGCGCGGTCACATCTGTCACAAGCGCTGGCAGCTGTGGTAGCTTCGTCTACGACCACACGGGGGCCCTTGCAAGGGCTGAGATCGGGCTGATGCAGCCTGCGACCGTTGAACCTGTCCGGGTAATGCCGGCGAAGGAAGTGAGTAATCCTTTGAGCACCAAAGAAACACAGCTGAGCCCTACCCAAAAGGGATCGGACCACGATGTGACCCAATCCCTCAAGTCGCATTCCCTCGCGTTCCTGGAGGATGCCGACACGGGAATCCGGGTTCCAGTGACGGAAATCGCCCTCGAACCGTCCCCCAACGGCGAGGCCAACGCCCCGTTCCAGGTGTACCGGACCGCCGGACCCGGGAGTGATCCCGTGGTGGGCCTCGAACCGTTCCGCAGCGAGTGGATCGAAGTCCGCGGCGACACTGAGGCCTACAGCGGCCGCGAACGGAACCTGCTCGACGACGGCAAGTCGGCCGTGCGCCGCGGCGCCGCCTCCGCGGAGTGGAAGGGGGCACAGCCGGTGCCCCGCCGCGCCGTCGACGGCAAGACCGTGACACAGATGCATTACGCGAAACAGGGCATCGTCACGCCCGAAATGCAGTTCGTGGCACTTCGCGAAAACTGCGATGTGGAACTCGTCCGCAGCGAGGTCGCTGCCGGCCGGGCCATCATCCCCAACAACATCAACCACCCCGAATCCGAACCGATGATCATCGGCAAGGCGTTCCTGGTGAAGATCAACGCCAATATCGGCAACTCGGCCGTCACCAGCTCCATCGCCGAAGAAGTGGACAAGTTGCAGTGGGCAACGCAATGGGGCGCCGACACCGTCATGGACCTGTCCACGGGCGATGACATCCACACCACCCGCGAATGGATCATCCGTAACTCCCCCGTACCGATCGGCACCGTGCCCATCTACCAGGCCCTCGAGAAGGTCAACGGCGAAGCCAACAAGCTCACGTGGGAAATCTTCCGCGACACCGTCATTGAGCAGTGCGAGCAGGGCGTGGACTACATGACCATCCACGCCGGCGTGTTGCTGCGGTACGTGCCGCTCACCGCGAACCGCGTGACGGGCATCGTTTCCCGTGGCGGCTCCATCATGGCGGGCTGGTGCCTGGCCCACCACGAGGAAAACTTCCTCTACACCCACTTCGACGAGCTCTGCGAAATCTTCGCCAAGTACGATGTCGCGTTCTCGCTGGGTGATGGACTGCGCCCGGGCGCAACGGCGGACGCGAACGACGCCGCGCAGTTCGCCGAGCTGGACACCTTGGCCGAGCTCACGAAGCGCGCGTGGCAGTACGACGTGCAGGTCATGGTCGAAGGCCCCGGACACATCCCGTTCCACTTGGTGCGGGAGAACGTGGAGCGCCAGCAGGAGCTGTGTGACGGCGCGCCGTTCTACACGCTGGGCCCCCTTGTCACCGACGTCGCCCCGGGCTACGACCACATCACCTCCGCCATCGGCGCGACGGAGATCGCACGCTACGGAACCGCGATGCTTTGCTACGTCACCCCGAAGGAACATCTGGGCCTGCCCAACAAGGACGACGTCAAGACCGGCGTGATCACGTACAAAATCGCCGCCCACGCCGCTGACCTGGCCAAGGGGCACCCCGGCGCCCACGAACGCGACGATGCGCTGTCCAAGGCCCGCTTCGAGTTCCGCTGGCGTGACCAGTTCGCGCTGTCGTTGGATCCGGTCACGGCAGAATCGTTCCACGACGAGACACTCCCGGCAGAACCGGCCAAGACGGCGCACTTCTGCTCCATGTGCGGACCAAAATTCTGCTCCATGCGCATTAGCCAGGACATCCGCGACGAATACGGCTCGGCCGATTCCCAAGCGGCCATCGCGGAAATGTATAGCGGCATGCGCGAAAAGAGCGAGGAGTTCCTGGCATCAGGGGGCAAGGTCTACTTGCCCGAGCTTGAGGTTCCCGCAGGAAAACGTGAGGCGGCGTCAGGAAACCTGAACTGATCAGGAAGCCTGGACTGATCCGGCGCGGCTGACATCCGCGATGAAGGAGCGGATGATCCGGTCTCCTTCAACTGAGTCATGAGGCCGGTGTCCTCCAGCCGCAACGCGGTGGAGGGCGCCGGTTTCCTGCAAGTAGCCGGCGATCTCTTCGTAGAGGGGTTCCCAACCACCGGTCAGCACAAGCGTGGGAACTCCCGGCACAATGTGCAGGGGCGCTTCCCACGGCGGAGCCTGGAGCCGCAGGCGTCGCGCGGTTCGCCGGGCCTCCGGGGTGCTGAGGACAGCCGCCTCGGAAGAAAACGCCCTGCGGACGAATTCGCGTTGGTAATCGTCATCGCTGAGTTCGTGCCGGATCCGGAACAACGGCTCCATGAGTGCCCGGTACGCCGCGGTGGCGGGTAATTCAGCTGTCAAGGAAAGACAAGCCGGTTCCACCAGCACGAGGGAGCGGACCAGGTCCGGCCGCTCCACCGCGGCCAACATGGCGGAAATCGCGCCTTGCGAGTGCGCGACCACATGGCCCCCACGCGCGGGGCCGGGGGCCGATGCGGCCTCCCGAGCTCCGAGGCACTCGAGGATAATCTCCACATCGGCTGCAACATCGGATTCCAAAGGCTCGGTCTGCGCATCAAAGCCGTGGCGTTTCAGGAACAGTGCATCGTACGCCAGCGCCATGCCATGCTGTTTCGGCCACGCCGCAGCGCCGAATGTGCCTGCTCCATGGACGAACACGACGCGCTGCTTTTGCATCCCCCCAGCCTATGGCACGGGGCTGACAACCCAACTCACTAGCAGTTGTTGTCGTTCTGAGGGGTCAAAACGACACCTACTGCTAGCCAGTTGGGTGGGACGGCTACTTACCGAGGAACTTGTCGAAGCCCTTGGGCAGGTTCAGCTGCGAGGGGTCGAAGTCGCCGGATGGTTGGCCGAATGCCGCGCCGGTGCGGACGGCGTTCGCCCGCTTGTTCTCGGCGTCGCGCAGTTCCTGGGCAGCCTTGGCGGGGTTTCCGGAACGGGCCTTCTTCTTGGGCGCGTTCTTGCTTGCCTTGCGGGAACCGCCACCGAGGCCGGGCATGCCAGGCATCCCGGGCATGCCGCCGCCCTGGGCCAGCTTCTTCATCATCTTCTGGGCCTGCGCGAAACGCTCCAGGAGGCCGTTGACCTCGGAGACGTGCACACCGGAACCACGGGCGATGCGGGCCCGACGGGAGCCGTTGATGATCTTCGGAGCCAGACGCTCGTGCGGGGTCATGGAGCGGACAATCGCCTCCACGCGATCGATTTCGCGCTCGTCGAACTGCTCCAGCTGCTGGCGGATGTTCTGCGCACCCGGCATCATCATGAGCATTTTCTTCATGGAGCCCATGTTGCGGATCTGCTGCATCTGGGCGAGGAAGTCGTCCAGGGTGAAGTCTTCCTGGTCGGCGAACTTCTTCGCCATCCGGGCCGCTTCATCCTTGTCCCAGTTCTTCTCGGCCTGTTCGATCAGGGTGAGAACGTCACCCATGTCGAGGATGCGGGAAGCCATGCGGTCCGGGTGGAACAGTTCGAAGTCGTCCAGGCCTTCGCCGGTGGATGCGAACATGACCGGCTTGCCGGTGACGGACGCGACCGAGAGCGCGGCACCACCGCGGGCGTCGCCGTCGAGCTTCGACAGCACGACGCCGGTGAAGTTGACGCCTTCGTCGAAGGCGACCGCCGTGTTGACGGCGTCCTGGCCGATCATGGAGTCGATGACGAACAGCACTTCGTTCGGGATGATCGCCTGGCGGATACGGCGCGCCTGGTCCATCATTTCGGCGTCGACGCCGAGGCGTCCCGCGGTGTCCACGATCACGACGTCGTGCAGCTTCTGCCGGGCTTCGTCGACGCCGGCGCGTGCGACGGCGACGGGGTCGCCGGTGGGAACATCCAGATCCGAGGTGGTGCCGGGGTGCGGAGCAAACACAGGTACGCCGGCGCGTTCGCCGACAATCTGGAGCTGCGTAACGGCGTTTGGACGCTGGAGGTCGGCGGCAACGAGCACAGGGCTGTGGCCTTGCGCCTTGAGCCATTTGGCAAGCTTGCCCGCGAGGGTGGTCTTACCCGCACCCTGCAAGCCGGCGAGCATGATGATGGTGGGGCCGGTCTTCGCCAAGCGGATACGGCGGGTCTCGCCGCCGAGGATCTCCTGGAGTTCCTCATTGACGATCTTGACGATCTGCTGGCTCGGGTTCAGTGCCGCGGAAACCTCGGCGCCCAAGGCGCGTTCACGGATGCGGCCAGTGAACTCGCGGACCACGGGCACGGCAACGTCGGCGTCCAAAAGGGCACGCCTGATCTCGCGGACGGTGGCGTCGACGTCGGCCTCAGTGAGGCGGCCCTTGCCACGGAGATTCTTGAAGGTTGCTGTCAACCGGTCAGAGAGTGAATTGAACACGCGCCGTGCACTTCTTTCAATGGTCTACGAATGGCGGCCGTTCCGACGCACCAATATCTTGACGATTCCTGCCCCAAACAAATCTGACTCAACTGAGGGACTCGACTATCTAGGGTACCAAGACGCGCCTGCAAGATGGCATGCTGGCACAGTGACCAGCAAAACAACAGTAAATACGTTGCTCATCCTAGGCGCCTCCGGAGATCTGACGGGCCGATTGCTGTTGCCGGGCCTCGCCAGGCTCGTGGCAAGCGGCCTCGCGGACGGCCTGAAGCTTGTCGGAGCGGGCTCCGACCCATGGACGCCCGAACAATGGACCAAACGCGTGGGCGACGCCTTCGAGGAGGCAGCCAAGGGTGCAAGTGCCGCAGGCAAGAAAGCAATCGCGGCACTGGAGAAAAGTACCGAATACCATCAAGTGGATGTCACGGCGGACGGCCAGCTCGCGACGCTCCTGGCCGGGCTTGAAGCACCAATCGCCGTCTATTTCGCTTTGCCTCCACGCATCAGCCAGAAGGCCTGCGAGGTCCTCACCGCCCAGCAGCTCCCTCCCGAAACTAGCCTGGTGATGGAGAAACCCTTCGGATCCAGCTCCGAATCCGCCCGTGAACTCAACAAGACCCTCGCCGCTTTGGTCCCGGAAGACCACATCCACCGCGTGGACCACTTCCTTGGCAAGGCCACCGTCTTCAACATCCTGGGCCTGCGCTTCGCCAACAGGTTCCTGGAGCCGGTGTGGAACCGGGACCACATCGAAAAAGTGGAGATCATCTTCGACGAAGACCTCGCACTCGAAGGGCGTGCCCGCTACTACGACGGAGCCGGCGCCCTCAAGGACATGATCCAGAGCCATTTGCTCCACATCATGGCATTGCTTGCCATCGATGCCCCTTCCACCATCGGCGAGCGCGATCTCCGCGACGCCATTTCAACGGTGCTGCGTGCGAGCAGCATCACCGCGCCCTACAAGAAGTCCACCCGACGGGCGCGCTACACCGCCGGCCGGATCGGCGACCGGGACGTGCCGGACTATGTCGCCGAAGCGGGCGTGGACCCTGGCCGGGAAACGGAGACGCTCGCAGAAGTCGAAGTGGGAATCGATAACTGGCGCTGGAAAGGCGTCCCCTTCATCCTGCGCTCGGGAAAGGCTTTGGGTGCCGCGCGGAAAGAGGCGATCGTCACCTTCCGGCCCGTCCCGCACCTGCCGTCCGGATTCGAGGGTGTGGACTCCCCCAACCAGCTGCGCATCGGCTTCGGTCCTGACACCTTGCAGATCGACGTCGACGTCAACGGTCCCGGAAATATCTTTACTCTCGATCGAGTGACGCTCAACGCAGAACTGAATGCCTCCGATCTGCTGCCCTACGGAGAAGTGTTGGAAGGCGTCATTACCGGCGATCCGCTGCTCTCGGTCCGCGGCGACACCGCCGTCGACTGCTGGCGGATCATCGAGCCCGTGCTCAAGGCCTGGGCCAAGGATTCCGTGCCGCTCGAAAAGTACGACGCCGGCGGGCCCGGTCCCGTGGACTGGCCCACCGCCGTCGGGGACTAACCAGGCGGCCACGCTCCTGCGCTCCTGCGCAAGGGCACACGCAAGAGGGGCCGGGTACCTTTCCAGGTATCCGGCCCCTTCTTTGCGTTGGGCCTTAGATGGCTGCTGCGCCTCGCTCGCCCGTGCGGACACGGACTGCTTCGTAGACGTCCACGGTCCAGACCTTGCCGTCACCGGCACGGCCGGTATTGGAGGAAGCAATCAGGACATCGAGGATGTCGTCTGCCTGCTCATCCGTGGCCAGGACCTCCACGCGGATCTTGGGAAGCAGATCCACGTTGTACTCGGCCCCGCGGTACACCTCGGTGTAACCACGCTGCCGGCCGTAGCCGCTGGCCGCGCTGACCGTCAGTCCCTGTACCCCGTATGCTTCGAGCCCCTCGCGGATGGCGTCGAGCTTCTCCGGGCGGACGATCGCCGTAATGAGTTTCATGCCTGGACACTCTCCTTGCCTGATACGGATGCTTCGTCAGCTGCTTCGGACGATACCTTGCCGGTGATGAGGTCGTGAAGGGGCTGGAAGCTTCCGCCGCGGCCGCCGACACCGAACTCGTACGCCGTCTCGGCGTGCAGGCTGAGGTCTGCACCGGCGATCTCCTGGCGTTCGGAGATGCGGAAGCCCATGAGCTTGTGGATCGGGTAGGCGATGATGAACGTCATCACGCCGGTGAAGACGATCGAGCAAAGCGCTGCGAGCGACTGTGCAACCAGCTGGGTGGTCCCCCCGCCGTAGAACAGGCCTGCGGGACCCTGGGTCGGGGTGGCGAGGAAGCCGATGGCCACGGTGCCGATGATGCCGGACACCAGGTGGACGCCGACGACGTCCAGGGAGTCGTCGTAGCCGAGCTTGAACTTCAGGCCGACAGCAAGGGCCGAGGCGACGCCGGCTGCAATACCGAGTGCGATGGCGCCGAGCGGGGAAACGTTGGCGCAAGCCGGGGTGATGGCAACCAGGCCGGCGACGACGCCCGATGCCGCACCAAGCGACGTGGGGTGGCCGTCACGGATGCGCTCCACGACAAGCCAGCCGAGCATGGCCGCTGCCGGTGCGACGAGCGTGTTGATCCAGATCAGGCCAGCCTGCTGCACGTTTGCGGCGGCACCGGCGTTGAAGCCGAACCAGCCGAACCAGAGGATGGCTGCACCGAGCATGACCAGGGGCACGTTGTGCGGGCGGTGGTTCGGGTCCTTGCCGAAGCCCTTGCGGTTGCCGATGATCAGGACGAGGATGAGGCCGGCCACACCGGCGTTGATGTGCACCACGGTGCCACCGGCGAAGTCGATGACGGGAGCGAAAGTCTGGCCGAACCAGCCGGTTGCCGAGAAGAGGCCGCCGCCCCAGACCATGTAGGCCAGGGGTGCGTAGACGAGGGTGGCCCAGATCGGGGTAAACAGCGTCCAGGCCGAGAACTTGGCGCGGTCCGCGATGGCACCGGAGATGAGGGCGACGGTGATGATCGCGAAGGTTGCGGCGTATCCAACGTGGAGGAGGTCTGCCGGATCGGTGAAGTTGTGCAGACCGAAGTGGCTGAACGGGTTCGCGAAGATCTGGAAGAAGTTGTCCGTGTTGCTTGTGGACATCGAGGCGCCCCACAGGACCCATACGAGGGTCACTGTGCCGATGGCGATGAAGCTCATCATCATCATGTTCAGGGCGGCCTTGGCACGGGTCATGCCGCCATAGAAGAATGCCAGGCCCGGGGTCATGAACAGCACGAAGGCTGATGCGACCAGGAGCCAAACGAGACCGGCGGTGAAGTCCATGTCTACGTCCTCTCTGCTTTTAGTTGCGGGCTGAGCCGCCTGTCCCAACGCATTTGCGTTCTACATAAGAGTTTTGCGGGGCAGTGTTTCACCTGCGAAGGTTTTAGATTGCGGGGCTGTTACAAGAACTTCTCGAACGTAAATGGTGCATATCACCCTTGTTACGGATATGTTTCGTCAGTTCCACTTTCCCCGCGTTCGTACTACCCAGAGGACCCCGACACCATGACTGCAAGCCCCGAATCCCCCGCCAATCAAGGAGCGAGGGCCGCGAAGGCTGCAATGCCACGGGACATCAAGGTGATGTTGGCGGCTGCGTTCCTGATTGCCTTGGGTTTCGGCCTCGTGGCGCCCGTGCTCCCCCAGTTCGCCACGACGTTCGACGTCGGAGCAACGGCAGCCGCGGTGATCGTGAGCATTTTCGCGTTCATGCGCTTGGTGTTTGCTCCGGCCGGGGGTGCCCTGATGGGTCGGTTCGGCGAGCGTCCCGTGTACATCGCAGGGTTGCTGATTGTGGCTGCGTCGACGGCAGCCTGCGCCTTCGCCCAGAACTATTGGCAGCTGCTGGTCTTCCGGGGCCTTGGCGGAGCCGGTTCCGTGATGTTCACGGTTGCGGCGATGGGCCTCTTGATCAGGCTCGCCCCTCCGGAAAGCCGCGGACGGGTCTCCGGCGCGTACGCCTCCGCATTCCTGATCGGCAGCGTCCTGGGGCCCGTGGTTGGCGGGCTGCTCGCCGGGTTCGGCCTGCGCGTCCCCTTCCTCGCCTACGCGGCAGCCTTGGTCCTGGCGGCCTTGGTTGTTCGCACGCAGCTGACGGGACGTTCAGGGGGAGCGACGCAAGGCGGCGCGGCGGGGCCGGCAATGCGCATGAAGGAGGCTTTGGGCGATTCTGCCTACCGGGCCGCCCTGTTCTCCAGTTTCAGCAATGGCTGGGCGACCTTCGGTGTGCGAATGGCCACTGTCCCCTTGTTCGCAGTGGTTGTGCTGGCCGGAGGCTCCGCCTCGGCGGGTTGGGCGCTGGCCGTGTTCGCGGGAGGAAACGCGCTGGCGCTGACCTTCTCCGGCCGCATGGCTGATAGTTTCGGCCGGAAGCCCATGATGCTGCTGGGCTTGATAGTCACCGGCCTGGCCACCGCGACCATCGGGTTGACCGGCAATCTTCCCGCGTTTTTCGCTGCGTCGGCTGCGGCCGGCTTCGGCTCCGGCTTGCTGAACCCGGCCCAGCAGGCCTCCGTCGGGGACATCATCGGCCGTGGCCGTTCCGGCGGCAAGGTGCTGGCGGTCTTCCAGATGGCCTCCGACGCCGGAGCTATTGTTGGCCCTGTCCTCGTCGGCCTCGTGGCTGATGGACTTGGCTACGGCTGGGCCTTCGGCGCAACCGGCGGCATCCTCCTGCTCGCCGCCGTCGGCTGGTCCGCGGCACGCGAGCCGATGGAGCGCGGCCAGGAAAGCGTCGACTCACCCAACTAGCTAGCAGTAGATGTCGTTAAGAGCCTTGAAAACGACAACAACTGCTAGCTAGTTGGGCTGGATGCGCCTAGTTGAGCAGGGCGTCGACGAAGGCTTCGGCCTCGAACGGCGCGAGGTCGTCCGGGCCTTCGCCCAGTCCAACAAGCTTCACCGGCACGCCGAGGGCCTTTTGGATCGCGACGACGATCCCGCCCTTCGCGGTACCGTCCAGCTTCGTAAGCACGATTCCCGTGATGTTGACTACCTCGGAGAAGACCTTGGCCTGATTCAGGCCGTTCTGTCCGGTGGTCGCATCCAGTACGAGCAGGACTTCGTCCACTTCGGCCAGCTTCTCGATGACGCGCTTGACCTTGCTGAGCTCGTCCATGAGGCCAACCTTGTTTTGCAAGCGGCCGGCGGTGTCGATCATGACGACATCCACTTCCTGCTCAATGCCGGACTTGACGGCTTCATAGGCGACAGAGGCTGGGTCTGCGCCGACGACGTGCGACCTGACGGTTGCGACGCCGACACGCTGACCCCACGTAGCGAGCTGCTCGGCAGCCGCCGCACGGAAGGTGTCGGCGGCGCCCAGCAGGACGTCCTTGTCTTCGGCGACGAGAACGCGCGCCAGCTTGCCGACGGTGGTGGTCTTGCCCACCCCGTTGACGCCGACGACGATCATGATGGCCGGGTGGGCGCCCTTGCGTTCCACGTTCAGGCTGCGGTCCATCGTGGGATCCACGAGCTTGATGAGTTCCTCGCGCAGGAGGGCCTTGACATCCTCGGGGCTACGGGTGCCTTGGACCTTGACCCGCGCACGCAAGGCATCGACCAGCTGCATGGTGGGCTCGGTGCCGAGGTCGGCGAGCAGCAGTGTCTCTTCGACTTCGTCCCAGACGTTTTCGTCGATCTTGTCGCTCGAAAGCAGGGCCAGGAGACCCTTCCCGAGAATGCTGTTCGATTTGACCAACCGCGCGCGAAGCCGGTTGAGGCGGCCCTCGACAGGCGCAGGGGTCTCCACCTGGATAAGTTCCAGTCCCGCGGCGTCGTCCGGAACGTCGGTCTCCGGTACGGCGAGGTCGGCGGGTTCGACGACTGGCCCGGGCGCCGTGCGATCCGGCGCGATCCCGGGGGCGTCGTCGATGATCGTTCCGCCGCCTGCCGGCGCCTTGTCGGCGGGGTCGTTGGCGTCGCGCTTTCCAGCGTAAGTCGAGGAGGACTTCCGCACCTTGAGCAGGACAGGAATCAGCCCTCCGACCACCACGATGGCAGCGACAATGGACAAAATAATGGGGAGGAGATCGTTCACTCCCCTAGCTTCTCACAAAGCTAGACCTCGGCACCGAGCCTTTGGCTGATGACGGTGGACACGCCGTCGCCCCGCATAGTCACTCCGTAGAGGGCGTCCGCGACTTCCATGGTCCGCTTCTGGTGCGTAATGACAATCAGCTGGCTGGACTCGCGCAGCTCTTCGAAAATCGTGATCAGCCTGCCCAGGTTCGTATCGTCCAACGCGGCTTCCACTTCGTCCATGACGTAGAACGGCGAAGGCCGCGCCTTGAAAATCGCCACGAGCAGCGCGACAGCCGTCAACGACCGTTCGCCACCGGAAAGCAAGGACAACCGCTTGATCTTCTTCCCGGCAGGCCGTGCCTCCACCTCGATGCCGGTGGTCAGCATGTCGTTGGGGTCCGTCAGCACCAACTTGCCTTCACCGCCGGGGAAGAGCCGCGCAAAGACGTGGTCGAACTGTTTGGAGGTATCGGCGAAGGCCTCGGCAAAGACCTGCTGGACGCGGTTGTCCACCTCCTTGATGATGTCCAAAAGGTCCTTGCGACTGGACTTGAGGTCTTCCAGCTGCGTGCTCAGGAATTGGTGGCGCTCCTCGAGTGCGGCGAATTCCTCAAGCGCCAGGGGGTTCACTTTGCCAAGGGCTGCGAGGTCCCTTTCGGCCTTGCGGAGCCGTTTCTCCTGCTCGGCGCGGACGAAGGGAACACCCTCGACGATGGCGTTCCCGTCCTCGTCCACCGGCGCGCGGAGTTCGGCCCACTTGTCCACGGCAGCCGCGGGCACGGGAACGGGCTGCTCCGGACCGAAGTCGGCCACGAGTTGTTCCGCCGACAGGCCAAGCTCCTCGATGGCGCGGGTTTCCAGCGCTTCGATCCTGAGCCGTTGCTGGGCTCGCGCGAGTTCGTCGCGGTGGACGGAGTCCGTCAGTCCCGCGAGCTCCTGGGCCAACTTCTCATTGCTGCTCCGGACATCAGCGAGTTCCTTTTCGCGCTGCTCCCGGACGGCCTCGGCGACGTCCCGGGCGCGGGCGGCCAGGTCCACTGACACGTCAACGAAACGCACGGTCTGTTCGACGGCGGCAGCAACGGCGGAAGCCCGCTCGGCTTGCGCTTTGCGACGCAAGGCCCGGCGGGCAGCTTCCTCCCGTGCCCGCCGTTCGCTCGCGGCGGCCCGCTCCAAGGAGGCGGCCCGGTTGCTGGTCGCGGCGAGCTGTTCTTCAGCGCTCCGCAGGCCCAGCCTGACCTCCATCTCACGGGACCGTGCTTCGCTGGCAGCCCTGGCCAAGGCATCGCGTTGCTCCGTGGACGGCTCTTCCTCCTGGGGGGCCTCTTCTGCTGCGGCCAACCGTTCCGCCGCAAGCTCAAGGGACTCCTCTGCCACGGCGATGTTCAGTTCGGCCTTGGCCAGGGACTCCGCCATTCGATCGCGCTCCGCGACGGCGCTGCGCAACTGGGAATTCAAGTGGCCAAGCCGTTCGGCGACGGCAGCCAGGCGGGCATCCGAATCGTGGAGTTTGTCGAGCGCCGCGTTCGCCCGTTCCTGGGCATCGGCCCGGCGTGCTTCGGCTCCAGCCAGGGCGAACTTTCCCCGCTCAAGACGGGTGGCGAGCTCCAGGAGCCGGGCATCGGCGTCGTCCACTGCGGCCTGGACTTCAAGGAGCGACGGCGCCGTGGCCGATCCACCGTCCACCGTCAGTGCCCTGAAGACATCTCCTTCCCGGGTCACTGCGGTAAGCCCCGGGTTGCCGGCAATGAGGCTGGCCGCCGTTTCCAAGTCGTCGACGACGGCGGTGGACGCCAGGAGGGTCATGACGCCTCTCGCTTCGGGAGCGTCAGCCGCCACCAACTCGGCGGCCCAGCGAGCGCCGTCGGGCAGCATCGGCGACTCCGGCAGGCCAGCCTCGGGACCCGCAGAGGGCACAGCGCCTGCCACCAAAAGCGAGGCGCGTCCGGCGTCGGCGTCCTTCAAGAGCCGCATCGCGGCGACGGCCCCCGCGCCGTCCGCCACCACGACGGCGTCGGAAGCACTGCCAAGTGCTGCGGCCACGGCAGTCTCATACCCGGGCTCCACCCTCAGGAGGGAAGCGAGCGGGCCCAACACACCGGGGTGGTCCGAGGACAGAAGCCGCGAGGAGCCATCCTTGCGGTTGAGTCCAAGCTGCAAGGCATCACGGCGGGCGGTGAGCGCATCGCGTTCGCGGACTTCATCGCGTTCGGCAGCCTTCAACGCCTCAATCTCGGCGTTGATCTCGTCAAGAAGGGCGCTGGCGTCTTCGTATTCGGCGTCGAGGCTTTCTTCGCCGTCTTCGACGCCGGCCACTTGCGACTCGAGGGCCGTAAATTCGCTTTGCGCGTGGCGACGACGTTCCTCACCGGCTGCCAGCGATTCCCTGAGCCTGCCCCGCTCAGCCTCGGCCGCCTCGGCCCGGGAGCGTGCGGCGGCCAATTGACCGACGAGCTTCGCGAGGCCTTCACGGCGATCGGCGGCTGCCCGCAACACGGCCGTCAGGCGTTTGTCTTCGGCGGCGGCCAGGTTCTCGGCGTCCTGTTTGGCTGCGGTTGCCTCAAGCAGGCCCGCTTGCTTCGCCAGGATGTCGTGCTCAAGCTCCAATTGTTCCTGCCGGACCCGGGCGGCCTGCCGGTCCAGATGGTCCGGATCGCGGCCTGAATCCGGGGCAGCGTCGGAGGCGCCGAGGAGGCGGCGACGCTCGGTCGCGAGCGATCCCAAGGCGCGGAGCCGGTCCCTGGTTGCGGACAGCTGGTACCAATCGTCCCTGGCCGCATTGAGCCGGGGTGTCGCCTCGGCCGCGAGCTGCTCGAGGCGGATCTGGCGTTGGCGGCCTGCGGCGAGCTCCGCTTCCACTACCTCGCGGCGCTCTTTCAACGCGGCCTCGTCGGCGACATCCTTCTCCAACGCCCGGGTGTGCCGGACTAGATCATCGGCCAGCAGCCGGGACTTGGCGTCGCGGACGTCGAACTGCACGGTCTGGGCGCGGCGGGCGACTTCGGCCTGCTTGCCCAGCGGCGTGAGTTGACGACGGATTTCCGCCGTGAGGTCACCAAGGCGTTGCAGGTTCGCCTGCATGGCTTCCAGCTTGCGGACGGTCTTTTCCTTGCGACGCCGATGCTTGAGGATACCTGCGGCTTCTTCAATGAATCCCCTGCGGTCCTCGGGGGTGGCGTGCAGGACGCGGTCCAACTGCCCCTGCCCCACGATCACATGCATCTCCCGGCCAAGGCCTGAATCCGAGAGCAATTCCTGGATGTCCAGTAGGCGGCAGGGCGATCCGTTGATGGCGTACTCGGATCCGCCGGTCCGGAAGAGCGTGCGGGAAATGGTGACTTCGCTGTACTCGATCGGCAGGGCGCCGTCTGCGTTGTCGATCGTCAGGGCAACGTGCGCGCGGCCCAGCGGAGGCCGCCCCGATGTGCCGGCGAAGATGACGTCTTCCATTTTGCCGCCGCGCAGGGTCTTGGCGCCCTGTTCGCCCATGACCCAGGCCAGCGCGTCAACCACATTGGACTTGCCCGAACCGTTGGGGCCAACAACGGCGGTGACGCCCGGCTCGAAGTCGAACGTCGTGGCCGACGCGAACGACTTGAATCCCCGGACAGTCAAACTTTTCAGATGCAAGGTGTTTCGGATCTCTTTCAATGTCGCCGGTGGCTACTTTACGGCTAAATCTACTGCCCGACGGCGGAAATCCCCGGATTTGCGGGGCAAACCGGCGAATCCGCGCTACCAGCGGCCGTTGCGCGGCTTCGGCTGGCAGATCGGGCACGTGTACGAGGAGCGGTTCATGAATTGCTCGCGTTTGATCACACCCGGAAGTCCAACGGCGGAACACCGCCTGCACGGCTCGCCCGCCCGTCCATAGGCATCCAAGGACCGGGCGAAGTATCCCGAAACTCCGTTGACATTGACGTAAAGCGAATCGAAGCTCGTCCCGCCGGCTGCGAGGGCGTCGCTCATGACTTCCTTCGCGGCATCGACGAGCCTCACGGCATCGGCCCGCTTGAGGGTGTCTGTCGGTTTGGCATAGTGCAGCTTGGCCCGCCAGAGCGATTCGTCGGCGTAGATGTTGCCTATCCCGGAGATGACTCCCTGATCCAACAGGGCCCGCTTGAGCCCGGTCTTGCGGGCTTTGACCTTGCGGTAGAAGTCGTCAAAGGAAAAGTGCGGGTCCAGCGGATCGCGGGCGATGTGCGAGGCTTCTTCGGCAATTTCCGGGAGGGGTGTCTCGCCCTGGCCGCCGGGACCGCCGTCGGAGGTCGGTACAAGCGAGGTGACAAACAGTCCGCCGAAGATCCGTTGGTCCACGAACCGCAACTGCTCCGGCATGCCATCCGACGTGCTGAGGCGGAAGCGGACTTTGAGGTGCTTCTCGTCCGGAACCCCCGGATCCTGCATGAGGAGCTGCCCGCTCATACCGAGGTGCGCCATCAGCGCGACGCCGGGGACCGCTTCGCCGGGGATCATTTTGCCGGACACAGCCCCGCCGGTGCCGCCGGGTTCCTCGGTCCGCAGGGGCATCCACAGGAACTTGCCGCGCCGGACGACATCCAAAACCGTGGAGTTCTCAAGGTTCCCGATGAAGTCTTCCGTGCCCAACGCGTGACGGCGGATGGAACGGGGATCGAGCACCTCCACGTCAGTGATGGTCCGGCCGCGCACCCAGCGTGCCAGGCCGCGGCGGACCACTTCGACTTCGGGCAGTTCCGGCATGTGAAGAATCAGGCGCTGTGCGCGGGATCAGCCGGAGAGTCGGCTTTGCCATTCAGCGCGACCTTGCTGTTAAGGGTGCGCCACGCATCTGCTGCGGCTTCCTGCTCGGCTTCCTTTTTGGAGTGGCCCGTGCCTTTGCCGTAGGCGGTGCCGCCGATCTGGAGCACTGCCTCAAAGCTGCGCGCGTGGTCCGGGCCGGAGCCTTCGACTGCATAGTAGATGGACCCGAGCTGACGGCTTGCGGCAAGCTCCTGCATGCTGGTCTTCCAGTCGGTGCCGGCGCCGAGTGCTGCGGCATCCTTGAGCAAGGGTCCAACGAGCCGCATCACGAGCTGCCGGGCGGTCTCAATGTCGTTGGAAAGATAGGTGGCCCCGATGAGCGCTTCCATGGTGTCCGCAAGAATTGAAGACTTGTTCTTACCGTCGGTGAGCCTTTCGCCCTGCCCGAGGTAGATGAATTCGCCGATTCCGAGGTCCCTGCCGATACCCGCCAGTGCGCGGGTGCTGACGACGGCGGAGCGTCGCTTCGCGAGTTCGCCCTCCGGAAGCGCCGGGTTGTCGCGGTAGAGCGAATCGGTCACGGAAAAGCCCAGGATGGAGTCGCCCAGGAATTCGAGGCGCTCATTGGTGGGAATCCCACCATTTTCATACGCGTATGAACGATGTGTCAGAGCAAGACGAAGCGTCTCGGCGTCAATGGAGACACCGAGACGCTTCAGAAGCTCTTCAGTTGAAGACATCCTTGTCAGCCTTGTGGCGGATTTAGACGTCTGCGACCTTGCGGCCCTTGTATTCAAGGAACAGCGCGGTCCCGGCAGAGTCGGTGACGACCTTTGCCTGGTGCGGCAGGCTGTAAACAACCTGGCCGTTTTCGATGGTCTTGACCAAGTTGGGGGCAGTTGCCTTCCACTGGGCACGGCGGGCGCGTGTATTTGCGCGAGACATTTTCCGCTTGGGAACAGCCACGGCTATCTCATTTCTCTTTTAGTCAACACTTACTAATCAGTTTGCCGGTCGGTCTTAGCCAGTTCAGCTAGGGCAGCCCAGCGAGGATCCAGGTCCTCGTGGTGGTGCCCCGGCTCGTCTTCCAGACGCACTCCGCAGATTGAGCAAAGGCCCTGGCAGTCTTCCCGGCACACCGGCTGGAACGGCAGCATGGTTACAACCGCGTCCCGCAACACCGGTTCAAGATCGATTAGATCGTGCTCGACTCGACGTTGCTCTTCATCGTCTTCTTCGTCCGAAAGCTCGACGCCTTCATAGAAGAAAAGTTCTTGCACATTGACCTCAAGGTCATACGCAAGGGGATCCAGGCATCGTCCGCATTCGCCCTTGACTTCAGCGAACACAGTTCCAGATACCAGAATTCCTTCGTGTACGGCCTCAAGCCTCAAGTCGAGCTCGATATCCGAGCCTTCCTGAACGCCAATGAGTGCCACGCCAAGGTCACTTGGCGCGGGTACATGTTCCGTGAGCGTCCGCATGCTTCCTGGACTACGTCCGAGGTCCTTGACGTCCAGCGTCAAGGGCGAACTTGCATCTCGCTTAATGAGAACTCCTGTAGAACATATGACCGACGTACCATCTTAGCCTGAACGCGCGAGCGGACTCAAACCGGGTCAATTACAACGCGTTCTGCCCGAGGTACCGATCCAGCTTACCCGTTGCCGGGCTACTCCGCTGCCGACCCGCCAGCAAGGAGCCTCCTGAGCACCGATTTAGGCACGAAATCGGAGACATCCCCGCCCAGGAGGGAGATTTCCTTGATGAGCGTGGACGACAAATGCAGGTAATGGGCCTCAGCCGGAAGAAAGACGGTCTCGACGCCGGACAACTGGCGGTTCATGGTGGCCATGGGAAGTTCGTAGTCAAAATCCGAGGACGAACGCAAGCCCTTCACGATCGCCGAAATTCCCCGGTGCCTGCAGTATTCGGCGAGCAGTCCCTCACCCATGGGCTCCACGATGATCCCCCGCAAGGAAGCCAGGGTTTCCCGGGCCATGTCCATGCGCTCTTCCAAGCTGAAGCGGTACTTCTTCGCGTAGTTGGTGGACACCGCGACGACGACTTCATCGAACAAGCCGGCGGCCCTTGCGATGACTTCCAGATGTCCGTTGTGGATAGGGTCGAAGGAGCCAGGGCACACAGCGCGTCTCATGGTTCGAACCTACCCCATCCGGGGCCGCAGGCACTATGGCGATACCATGGCTGAAACGGCGGGCCGGACGAGCCGGAAGCCAGCACCCAGGAAGGCAACCCCACAGTGACGAGCCCGGCCTCTCTCAGCCAGAACACGTCCGCCGCGCCATGGCAGCGAGCCGCCAGCGGAGCCAACCTGCTTTCGGCCGACGGCAGCCTAGGAGTGACCATCTTCGAAGAAATGACCACCCTGGCGATGTCCACCGGCGCCATCAACCTGGGCCAGGGATTCCCGGACGAGGACGGGCCGGCGGAAATCAAGGCAGCAGCCCAGGCGGCCATTACGGCGGGAGCCAACCAGTACGCTCCCGGCAAGGGCATCCCTGAACTTCGCGAGGCCATCGCCGCACACCAGGAACGCTTCTACGGACTGACCCCGGACCCGCAGACGGAGGTCGTTGTGACCACCGGAGCCACCGAGGCCATCGCCGCCGCATTGCTCGCATTCATCGAGCCCGGCGACGAGGTCCTGACTTTCGAGCCCTTCTATGACTCTTATGGCGCCATCATCGGACTTGCCGGGGCCAAGCATCTGACCGCTCCCTTGCTGGCACCGGACTTCCTTCCGGACGTGGATGCCATGGAATCGGCATTCAGCGAGCGCACCAAGGTTGTGCTGCTCAACAACCCGCACAATCCCACGGGGGCGGTCTTCCCGCGCGAGGTGCTGGTACGCGTCGTCGAACTCGCCCGGAAATACGATGCCGTGATCCTCAGCGATGAAGTCTACGAGCACCTCACCTTCGGTGTGCAGCACCTTCCGGTCGCCGGTATCCCCGGAGCGGCCGAACGAAGCGTCACGATTTCCTCGGCCGGCAAGACGTTCTCGTTCACCGGCTGGAAGATCGGCTGGCTCAGCGGACCCGCCCACCTTGTGGCGGCGATCCGCACCGTCAAACAATTCCTCAGCTACAGTTCCGGCACCCCCTTCCAAAGTGCGATCGCAGTAGGCCTTGCCCTTCCCGATGAGTTCTATAGCGGTATCGCGTCCACCCTCCAGCACAAGCGGGACATCCTGGCCGAGGGACTGCGGGCCGCCGGCTTCGGCGTCTACACGCCGCAGGGAACATACTTCATCAATGTGGACACCGCGCCCCTCGGCATCAGGGACTCCGTGGACTTGGCACGAAAGCTTCCGGAGCTCGTAGGAGTGGCCGCCATCCCTGTACCCGTGTTTTGCCACCCGGAAGGCGCGGAGAGGACGCGCAGCCTGCTCCGGTTCGCGTTCTGCAAGAAGACCGAAGTATTGGAAGAAGCGGCCGCCCGGCTGGCCACCCTGCGGAACAAGCTCTGACCGTGTCAACGGGGCAAAATCACGAGGGGCGTCGATTCCTGCGGGCCACCGGCCAGCATGCCGCAATCGAAGCCGACACGCTGATCGACGGCGCCTACATCCTGCGCATCGGCGACGCCGAGCAATCCCATGTCAACCTCGCGGAACCCGCGGAAATCTTCTACGAATACCTGCGCAGGATCGGCCATGTGGTGGATCTGGCCGCGCCGGCCGGACAAGCAATCACTGCACTTCATCTCGGCGCTGGGGCCTTGACCCTGGCCCGCTATATCCAGGCGACGAGGCCAGGTTCGGAACAACACGCCGTTGAACTCGAACGTGAATTGCTCGACTTCGTGCTGCAGAAGTTGCCCATGCCTGACGGCACCCTTTTGGAGACCCATATCGGCGACGCGCGCGAAACACTCGCCGAACTGCCCTCGGAACTCGAGTTCGACGTCGTGATCCTGGACATCTTCTCCGGTCCCGAGGCTCCGGCGCATATCGCCTGCCAGGAATTCTATGAAGAGGCCGCGGCGCGGCTCCGGCCCGATGGGGTGCTCATCGTCAACGTCGGCGACGAAGCAGCCCTGACCCTGGTACGCAGCCAGGTCGCCGCGATGCGCCGGGCGGTGCCGGACGTTGCCGCGTTCGCTGAGGCTGGCATGTTCGCCGGCCGCTATCCCGGCAACATCATCCTGGTGGGAACGCGCCGGCCGTGGCCGGCTGGCTGGACAGCGGAACTCCTGGGCCGGGGGCCGCACCCGGCGGCCGTACTGAGCGGAGTGGAACTGGACCGGTTGACGGGCTAGCGCTAGACGGGCTCGGCGAACCAGAGCTTGGTTTCGCCGTACTTTTTGTCGGCAAACCGTTCCAGGGTGTCCGGCCAGTCCGGTTCCGGGGACCGTGAGGAACGCTCGACGACCACCACCGCGCCTTCATCGAGGTGGAAGGCAAGCTTGGTGAGGACAGCCTTGAGGGAAGGCTCATCCAAAGGGTACGGCGGATCCAGGAACACCAGGTCCCAGAGGACGTCATCCGCCGCGCGCTCCAGGAAGGACTCCACTTTGGAACGTAGGACCGAGACAGTCCTTCGCCCCAGCACTTGGTTGGCCATGTCTGCATTTCGCTGGCAGACCTCGGAGGCGCGTGCATCAAATTCCACGAGTTCGGCAGAGCGCGCGCCCCGGCTTGCACTTTCGATGCCGAGAGACCCCGAACCCGCGTAAAGATCCAGAACCCGGGCGTCGTCGATGGCGTCGAGCGCCTCGAGCCGGGAGAACAACGCTTCCTTGACGCGGTCCGTCGTGGGCCGGGTGGCGTTTCCGGGGACGCTGACCAGCGGGTTTCCGCCGACCACGCCGGCAATGATCCGGCTCACCGGCCACCTCCCGGTCCGGCGCACCCAGATGTGCCTTCAGGCGTAGATTCCTTAGCCGCGTTCAAGGAACGCCTCCTTTTCGGGGTTCAGATACTCGTCAATTGCGGCGGCCAAGGCCTGTTGGCCCTCCAGTCCGGGATCGTTGGCAACGAGCCACTGGGCATCGGTGCGGGCGCGGGCGATCACGTCCTCATGCTCCAGGACCCGCAACAACTTCAGGGTGGAGCGCCCGCCGGATTGCGAAGCGCCCAGGATATCGCCTTCCCGGCGCAGCTTGAGGTCTTCCTGGGAAAGCTCGAAGCCGTCGGTAGTGGAAGCAACGGCATCCAGGCGCCTGCGGCTTGGGTGGCCGGGTTCGAGCGTCGTGACCAGCAGGCAAGTCCCCGGAAGACCACCGCGGCCTACCCTCCCACGCAACTGGTGGAGTTGCGAAATGCCGAAGCGGTCGGCGTCGAGGATCACCATCAGGGTGGCGTTATGGACGTCCACGCCCACCTCAATGACCGTGGTGGACACCAGTAGCTGGGTCTGGTTGGCGGTGAACGAGGCCATGGTTTCGGACTTGAGTGCCGGATCCTGCCGTCCGTGGAGGGGCTCCACCCGGACGCCGCGCAGGGCGGGCTCCTGGCTGAGCGTTTCAACGACGGCGGTCACCGAGGCGAGCTCGCGCGCGGGGCCTTCCTCCGAAAGTTCGGCGTCGCTGGGTTCCGCTTCACCCGGGCTGAAGTCGCCGTCGTCGTCGTCTCCGATCTTGGGACACACGACGTACACCTGGTGGCCGGCGTCGATCTCTTCCCGCGAGCGTTTCCAGATCCTGGCCGCCCAGCCCGGGTTTTCGGCGAGCCCGACGACATGGGTGGAGATGGGCGCCCGGCCCGCAGGAAGTTCGTCCAGCACGGAGGTTTCGAGGTCGCCGAAGACGGTCATGGCAACAGTGCGCGGAATCGGGGTAGCCGTCATCACCAGCAGGTGGGGTGGCCGGTTGGCCTTGGCCCGCAGGGCGTCGCGCTGCTCCACGCCAAAGCGGTGCTGCTCGTCCACCACGATCAGGCCGAGATCCTGGAACGAGGTTTTGTCACTCAGGAGCGCATGGGTGCCGATCACAATGCCGGCGTTGCCCGAGGCCGCGTCCAGCATGGCTTGCTTGCGGGCAGCAGTCGGCATCGAGCCCGTCAGCAAGGCGACCTGGACCGTACCGGGTCCACTCCCGGGCTCGCTGTCCAACAATCCGGCCCCGCCCAGCATCCCGGCACCTCCGAACAAACCGTCGCGGGACAGCGTGCCCAGGGTCTTCCGGATGGAATCAAAGTGCTGTGCCGCGAGGACCTCCGTCGGGGCAAGCAGCGCCGCCTGCCCGCCGGCATCCACCACTTGCAGCATGGCCCGCAAGGCGACGATCGTCTTTCCGGAACCAACTTCGCCCTGCAACAAGCGGTTCATGGGCGAGTCCTGTGCCAGCTCGTGGGAAAGCGTCTTTCCGACGGCGGCCTGGCCGGCAGTCAACGTGAACGGAAGCTGCCCGTCGAAGGCAGCGAGGAGCCCTTCGGGCACCGGCCGACGAGCGGTGGCCTCCTCTGCGGCCAACTGGGCCCGCCGCCGTGCCAGCGCAGTCTGCAGAACCAGTGCCTCCTGGTAGCGGAACCGGTCACGGGCGCGCTGCCAGTCAGCCGCCGTTTCCGGAGAATGGATCAGCCGGTACGCGTCCCCCACCCCCAGGAATTTCTCCCGGAACGCGATTTCGGCAGGCAGCGGATCCTCGATGCTGTCCACATCGATGGTGTCCAGCAGCGTGGTGATGACCTTGTGGATGGACCAACTGGTGAGCTTCGCCGTGGCCGGATACACGGGAATGGGCATGGCTGCAAGCTTTTCCGGATCGACGGAACCGGCCAGCTCCGGATCCTCGTCGAGCAGCATGAAGTCCGGATTGGTCATGCCCAGCGATCCGCCGTAGCGGCTGACCTTGCCGGAGAACATCACCCTGCGGCCCGGTTGAAGCTCATTGCGGGCGCGGAAGCCGTTGAAGAAACTGATCTTCAAGGTTCCGGGAATCTGCTCACCGCTGGCCTCGTCCGTCACCACGACGTCCGTCAACGATCCGCGCCTTGCCCGCATTTGGCGGGTTGAATTGGACAGCACCCTGGCAATGAGGGTGGCCTCTTCATCCAACGGCAGTTTAATGATGGGCGTCAGCTCCCCGCGGCTCAGGTAACGACGGGGAAAGTAGTTCAGGAGCTCCCCTACAGTGTCCAAGCCAAGGTGCTTCTCGATGACGGACGCGGAGCGTTTGCCGATCCTCCGCTCGAGCGGAAGGTGAAGCTCAGTATTCATGCCCGTGCAGGCCTGCCGGAAGGCCTGGGTCGCGCGGCATGGAGAGCTGGCTGACGGAGATATCGGTGGGCTCGCCGAGCGAGCGGATGACTGCCACGGCGGATTCAGCTTCCGGAACGTGGACGTGGACGCGCCACCGGTAGCTGGCTTCTGCGGCGTCCTCGTCGTCATCGTCGTCGTCCCCGCCATCATTCGGTCCCGATGGGCCGCTCGCGCTGCCCACTTGGCTCATGATGACGGAGTCGCCAAGTTCGTCCAGCCGCTGACGGAGCGTGGCAGCGTCCAACGGTGAAAGGCTGATGGTGCACATGACCTCGACGCCGTCGTCGTCGGGCATTCCCGCATGGATGTGCGGATCCTGCAGGTCATAGCCGTGCAGCCCGTCCAGGAGCTCATCCTGGAGTTCTTCCCCAAGCACAGCCGAACGCAGGCAGTCCAGGATCAAGAGCATGCCCACCCCACCCGCATCCACTACGTGCGCGGCGTGCAGCGGCGCGAGTTGGTCCTCGGTTTGCACCACAGCATCCAGCGCGGCATTGACGGCGGCGTCCAGGGCAAGGCCCAGCGCCTGGTTGCTGTCGTCGCCGTTGTGGGCACTATCGCATTCGCCTGCCGCCCTGGCGGCAGCCTCGAGAACGGAGAGCATGGTGCCCGGAACCGGCTCGCTCAAGGCCGACCATGCCCTGATCTGGGCCCGGTTCAGGGCTGCGGCAAGCAGGGGCGCACTGAGGCGGGTGTGCCCGACCAGCGGCTCGGCCATTGCGCACAAAAAGACAGCAAAGAGTGTTCCGGAGTTCCCCCGGGCCTGCTCCATCGCCACCCGTCCGGCCGCGGCCAGAACGGCGCCGACGTCGTTCACCGGTTCGTCGGCGATGGAACGATCTGCGAATGATGCCGCGGCGGAGCGGACAGTGAGGTAGAGGTTCGTGCCGGTGTCGCCGTCGGCCACCGGGAAGATATTGATGGCGTTGAGGCGGTCGCTGTGGTTCCCGAGCGTCGTCTCCGCTTTGCCCAGCCACCGCTTCATGGCGTGCGTATTGGCGGCAATCTTAGTCTGCAAAGTGATCCCATCCCACGGTGTCAGCGGGCATTCTCGCTATCCGGACGCCGCTGTGCTGTCCTTCGGCAACGGCCTGGATCGAGCCTATCGCAGTGAAGCCGGAAGGTAGCTGAACATCTGCTGGAAATGTCACCAGCAGGCCGTGGTCCTCTCCCCCGCCCAGGATCCAGTCCATGGGATCGCGGCCAAGGGGAGCCGAGGCAGCTTCCAAGGGTGCGGCGAGTGCCTTGAGCGCGATGGGATCGAGGTCGAGCGCGACGCCGCTGGCTTCGGCGAGGCGGGAGCCGTCGCGCAAGAGCCCGTCGGAGACGTCCATCATGGCCGTCGCTCCTGCCTTGGCAGCCTGCGGGCCTGCGGCGAGGGGCGGCTGCGGCCGGCACTGGCTGTCCATGAGTGCGCGCTGGGCGGCGTCCAGCTTGCCTACGGGTATGGTGCTTTCGAGCAGGGCCAGACCGGCTGCGGCACGTCCAACAGTTCCGGCAAGGGCCAGAATGTCTCCCGGCCGGGCCCCGGACCGCAAGACAGCAGGGAGTCCGTGCATTGTCCCGACGACGGCGACGGTCACCGCGATTTCGCGGCCGCGGCCCAGGTCTCCCCCGGCAACCGAACAATCGGCAGCCCCCAAGCCGACGATGCCGGCCGTGAGGCCATCCGCGAAGTCCACGACCCACTGCACCGGGGTGCCGGGCGGCATGGTCAAGCTGACGACGAGGGAGACGGCGGTACCACCCATTGCGTTGATGTCGCTGAGATTCTGGGCTGCCGATTTCCAGCCGACGTCATAGCCTGTAGTCCGGTATCCGTTGTTCCATTCCAGGCGGAAGTCCTGGTCCTGGGTCTGGGTGTCGATGGAAATGAGGGTCCGGCCATCCGGGGCGGCGACGACTGCGGCGTCATCCCCCGGCCCGAGCAGCACGCTGTTGCTGTGGTTCAGGCGCGGAAAGATGTGCGCGAGGAGCTCGCCTTCGGAGAGCTCACCGACAGTCTGTTGTTCTTTGGACACAGCTCTACGCTATCGCGAACCGCCGACAACAAAGAGCTGTCCGTGGCGCCCGCTTCCCCGATCCTCGGCTCGCCGCAGCCGCGATAGGCTTGATCAATGCATCAAACGAAAGCCGCTGTGTACGTCCGCGCCCTCTGTTCCTTGACAGCCGCGGCGGCTTCGGTGCTTGCCCTTGCAGCCTGCTCCCCCGTGGTCGACGTGAAGCCCGCGGCCGATGCCGCGAAGGCTGCCTGCGCGCCCATGATGGTGTCGCTCCCGGACACCATCGGCGACGCCGCCCTGCGGAAGACCAATAGCCAGGCCACGGCGGCATGGGGCGACCCGTCGGTGTTGATTCTGCGTTGCGGCGTCAACGTCCCCGGCCCCACCACCGACCGCTGCGTCACCGTCAACGACGTCGACTGGGTCATCAAGGAAGGCGACCCGGTATGGACCCTGACCACGTACGGGCGCGAGCCCGCCACGGAAATCCTCATGGACCCGAACAAGATCAGCTCCGCCACGGTCCTTGCCGATCTGGCGCCTGCGGCGGCGAAAATCAAGGCCGTGCGCAAATGCGTCGGCCAGCCTGAGCTGCTGCAGAACCTGCCCACGAGCACCCCCGGCAAGTAGCAGGCTCAGCCCAGGCCGGTCGTCGGCGCCGGCCGGCTATCAGCGCAGGCCGGTTTTGCGGTTGAGCGCCAGGTAGATGAGTTCGTCGATCAACTCGGCATAGCCCAACCCGGAAGCCGCCCACATTTGCGGATACATGCTCTTCGGGGTGAATCCGGGCATCGTGTTGATCTCGTTGATGATGAGTTCGCCGTCCGGAGTGTAGAAAAAGTCCACGCGGCTGAGGCCTTCGGCACCGACCGCATCGAACGCGGCCGCCGCGAGCTCGCGGACGCGCGCAATAGCCTCGTCGGGAATGTCGGCCGGGCAGCTAAGGGCTGCTGCGCCGTCCTCCACATATTTGGCGTTGAAGTCGTAGAACTCGTGTTCTCCTGGAGCGACGGCGATTTCCCCCGGCATGGAGGTTCGCGGGGCCGCAGTGCCACGTCCTTCAAGGACTGCGCACTCGATTTCGCGGCCGACAATCCCGGCCTCGATCACCAGCTTGAGGTCGTGCCGCCGTGCTTCTTCGATGGCGGCATCCAAATCGTCCATCGAATCAACCTTGGAAATTCCCATCGAGGAACCGGCGCGGGCGGGCTTCACGAAGACGGGAAAGCCGAGACGGTCCACGCGCTTGCGCACGGCTTCGGCGTCGTTGATCCATTCGCGGTCAGTGACGGCGACATACGGTCCCACGGTAAGCCCGGCGGCCTCGAAAACGACCTTCATATAGTGCTTGTCCATGCCGACGGCGGATGCGAGGACTCCCGCTCCAACGTAGCGGGTGTCCGAGAGCTCCAAGAGGCCCTGGATGGTGCCGTCTTCGCCCCACGGGCCGTGCAGGAGCGGAAAGACGACGTCCACGGAGCCCAGTTCCTCGGGCACCGCATTTGGCGCCGTGACGATCAATTGGTGGGCTCCGCCCACCTCGGCGAGGGTTACGGTCTTGCCGGAAGGCAGCACTTCAGGCAAGGCCGAGGCGCTCAGCGACCACTGGCTGATGTCGGCCGAGGGAATCACCCACTGGCCTGACTTGGCTATCCCGATGGGGACGACGTCGTACTTGCTCTTGTCGATGGCGCCCATGACGCCGGCCGCCGTCACGCAGCTGACCGCGTGCTCGCTGGATCGGCCACCAAAGAGCACGGCGACGCGGGGCCGCCGATGTTTGGCCGGCTTCGCGGACCCGGCAGTTCCGGCAGAAGCGGTTGTTCCTGCGGACTCAGCGGTTCCGGCAGACAGGGATTCTTCGGTCACGGTCAGTAATCGCCTTCGGACTTCAGGGAGCGGGCCAGGAGTCTGGGCCCAAGTTCATCAACGGACAGTTTGCCTTCGAGGACCGCCACAACGGCCGCGGTGATCGGCATGTCGACACCGAGTTTCCCGGCTAGTTCGTAGACAGCGTACCCGGATTTGATGCCTTCCGCCGTCTGAGTCATGTGCTCGGTGACCTGTTCAAGGGTCAAACCTTCGCCGAGCAACCGCCCGGCCGTGTGGTTTCGGGACAAGGGCGAAGAACAGGTAGCCACGAGGTCTCCCAGTCCGGCAAGTCCGGCCATCGTGCGTGCTTCGCCGCCCAGGGCAAGAGCCAGCCTCGATGTCTCCGCGAGGCCGCGAGTGATCACGGACGCCTTGGTATTGTCGCCCATTTGCTTGCCTTCGCAGATACCGACGGCAAGGGCAATGACGTTTTTCACGATTCCCCCGATTTCGACGCCGACCACGTCGTTGCTCGTGTAGGGGCGGAAGTACGGCGCGGTGCAGTAGAGCGCGAACGATGCAGCCGTGGCTTCGTCGCTGCAGGCCACCACAGAGGCTGTCGGTTCCTGGCGGGCGATCTCCATTGCCAGGTTGGGTCCCGAAACAACGGCCACGCGTTCCTGCGGAATGTCGAGTTCCTCGGAAATGACTTCGCTCATGCGGGAATCCGTACCGAGTTCAAGGCCCTTCATAAGGGAAACGACTACGGCGCCGGATGCCACGAGCGGTTTCCATTTGCGCAGTTGAAGCCGAAGCGACTGCGCCGGCACGGCGAGGATCACGATTCCGGCGCCCGCAAGGACCCCGGCCACATCCGTTGAAGCCGTGATGGAATCTGGCAGTGCAATGTCCTTCAGGTACTGCGTGTTGCGGTGCTCCGCGTTGATCTGGTCGACCACTTCGTCCCGCCGGCCCCAAATGCGGATACTGCGTTCCGCACCGCTCGCAAGTGCAGCATCAGCCAGGACCTTCGCGAACGTCGTACCCCAGGATCCCGCGCCAAGCACGGCCACAACGCCTTTGTCGGCGATGAGTTCTTCCCCGGAAGTCACTTCAGTCCGTCCGTGCCATCGGTGCCCGCGGTTCCCTCAGTCGCCTGGAAGCGGCCGTGCTTCGACTGATTGTGGGCAGCGGGGTCCCAGCGTTCCTTGGGCGGTTCTTCCCCGCGCAAGGTAGCAAGAAGCTCCGTGATGGCAACCATGATGATGTCCGTAGCCTCAACCAGGGTGGCCCGGTCCAGCGGCCGACCCTGGAAAGCGCTGAGGTCCACGGGATCGCCTACCAGGATGCGGGATGTCTTCCGCGGGAACACGTGCAGGCGTTTGGCGTAACGGGGAAACACCTCATGGGCACCCCAATGGGCAATGGGAACCACAGGGGCACCCGTCTGGATTGCCAGGCGGGCAGCTCCCGTGTGGCCCTTCATCGGCCACAAATCCGGATCGCGCGTCAGGGTGCCCTCCGGATAGATGATGATGGCGCCGCCGGCATCCACCACTTCCTGGGCGGCTTGCAACGAGCGGTTCGCCCCCGTCGTCGAGCGCTCCACGGGAATCTGGTTCGTGGCGCGCAACAGGCTGCCGAGGACCGGCGCCTTGAAGAGGCCCGCCTTCGCGAGGAAATGCGGCGGACGCTTCATGTTGTAGAGCATGTGCCCCACGACGATGGGGTCGATCTCGGTGCAGTGGTTCGGTGCGGCGATGAAGCCACCCGCGGGAAGCTTGTCGGTCCCCTCCCACTTCTTTGCCATGAGGACGTTCATGAGCGGTCGTGCAAGTCCCGCAAGAACAGCGAACATGGCACGGCTCTGGGCCGATTCCTTCAAGGTGTCCCCCGTTACTTGGATTCGGTGAGGTCGAAATCGGCGCCCAGGCCGGCGAGCTTTTCGGTGAAGCGCTCGTAGCCGCGGTTGATGATGTCGATCCCGGTCACCCTGGACGTGCCGGTCGCGGCGAGCGCCGCAATGAGGTGGCTGAATCCGCCACGGAGGTCGGGGATGTCGATGTCGGTTCCCCTGAGCGGAGTGGGTCCTGAGACGACGGCGGAGTGCAGGAAGTTGCGCTGGCCGAAGCGGCAGGGCACGCTTCCGAGGCATTCACGGTGGACCTGGATGGTTGCGCCCATGCGGGTCAGGGCGTCGGTGAAGCCGAAGCGGTTTTCGTACACGGTTTCGTGGACGATCGACACGCCTTCAGCCTGGGTCAGGGCGACCACCAGGGGCTGTTGCCAGTCGGTCATGAAGCCCGGGTGCACATCCGTCTCAAGGACGAGCGGGCTCAGCTTTCCGCCAGGGTGGTAGAAACGGATGCCGTCCTCGCGGATGTCCATTCCGCCGCCCACCTTGCGGTAGGTGTTGAGGAACGTCATCATGTCCCGCTGGGAAGCGCCCTCCACGAAGATGTCTCCCCGGGTCACCAAGGCAGCCGAAGCCCACGACGCCGATTCGTTGCGGTCTGCCAGGGCGCGGTGGTCGTAGCCACCCAGGTCCCGAACGCCCTCGATCCGGATGGTGCGATCGGTCTGGACGCTGATGATGGCACCCATCTTCTGCAGCACAGCGATGAGGTCGATGATTTCGGGTTCGGTGGCGGCACCGCTGAGTTCGGTGATGCCCTCGGCGCGGGTGGCACTCAGCAGGACCTGTTCCGTGGCTCCCACCGACGGGTACGGGAGTGAGATCTTGGCGCCGTGAAGTCCCTTGGGAGCGGAGATGTGGATGCCGCCCGGGCGCTTTTCGACGACGGCGCCAAACTGGCGGAGCACGTTCAGGTGGTAGTCGATGGGCCGGTCGCCGATCTTGCAGCCACCGAGATCGGGAATGAAGGCTTCTCCGATCGCATGGATCAAGGGACCGCAGAGCAGGATCGGGATACGGGAGTCCCCGGCGTGCGCGTCGATCGCGGTGCTGGACGCCGTCTTCGCATTCTTGGGATCCAGAGTGAGATCGCCGGTGACGGGATCCTTCTGCACAGTCACGCCGTGGAGCTGCAAGAGGCTGGTGACCACCTCGACGTCCTTGATTTCCGGGACGTTCCGCAGCACCGACGGTTCGTTGCCGAGGAGGGAAGCCACCATGGCCTTGGGAACAAGGTTCTTGGCACCTCTGACGGTGACGCGGCCAGTCAAAGGGACGCCGCCGCGGATTGTCAGAACACTACTCATCTATACCGGTTTCCTCACGAGTTGATGCCCCCACACTTACGAAGGCTCCAGCTAAGCATAAAAGCTGACGTTACCGATTCGAAATGCCGGGGCGCGGCGAAGGCCGGCTTTTAGCGACGCGGGGTCACTTACGGCCCATGTTGCCGCCCGGCCTGGGCCKTAWGTGACCCCGCGTTCGTGCCCGATCCATGGATAACCCCTCATTCCAACCCCAACGACAACCATGACGCTGCACAACGCCGGGATCAGGCCATGGCCACATCCCGCGAAACGCGTCACGCACACGGAAAGGACCGGCGCACCCGTTCTTTCGGGTGCACCGGTCCTTTCAAGGTACGGAAGCTGCTCGGTTCGCGCTACTGGGTGCGCGCCGGCAGGGTTTTCGGTTTGAAGGAAGGCCTTGTGGCCTCGTAGGCCGTGATGTCTTCCTCGTGCTGGAGCGTCAGTCCGATGTCATCCAGGCCCTCGAGGAGGCGCCAGCGGGTGTAGTCATCGATCTCGAAAGGTGCGACGACGTTTCCGCACTCAACGGTCTTGGACACGAGGTCCACCTTGACTTCGGTGCCGGGCGCGTTTTCAAGGACTTTCCAGATGAGCTCGATGTCGTCCTGGGCAAGCTCGGCCGCCAGGAGGCCTTGCTTTCCCGAGTTGCCGCGGAAAATATCCGCGAACCGGGACGAGAGCACGGCTTTGAAGCCGTAGTCCTTCAGCGCCCAGACTGCGTGCTCGCGGGATGAACCGGTACCGAAATCGGGTCCCGCCACCAGTACGGAGCCGGCGTTGAAGGGTTCCTGGTTGAGGATGAAGGACGGGTCCTTCCGCCACGCCGAGAACAGGGCGTCCTCGAAACCGGTACGCGTAATCCGCTTCAAGTAGACCGCGGGAATGATCTGGTCCGTGTCCACATTGCTCTGGCGCAGCGGGACACCGATGCCGGTGTGGGTGGTGAACTTTTCCATGGGGCCCTCCTAGGCGGCGTCGGTGGTGGTGGATGCGGAAACAGAGGCGGGCTCCAGGTCCGAAGGCGAGCTCAGCGTTCCGCGGACTGCCGTGGCTGCGGCGACTACCGGCGAAACCAGGTGGGTACGTCCGCCCTTGCCCTGGCGTCCTTCGAAGTTGCGGTTCGAGGTGGAGGCACAGCGCTCCCCCGGTTCCAGCTGGTCCGGATTCATGCCCAGGCACATGGAGCAACCGGCGAAGCGCCATTCAGCGCCGAATTCCTTGAACACCTTGTCCAGGCCCTCGGCTTCGGCTTCAAGGCGGACGCGTGCCGAGCCGGGGACCACGAGCATGCGGACCTTGGGGTCCTTTTCGCGCCCGCGTATGACATCGGCGGCGGCCCGGAGGTCCTCGATGCGGGAGTTCGTGCAGGATCCGAGGAAGACCGTGTCCACCCGGATGTCCTTCATGGGCGTCCCGGCTTCGAGGCCCATGTACTGCAGCGCGCGCTCGGCAGCCAGCTTGGCGTTCTCGTCACCGAAGTCCGCGGGGAACGGCACTGCCTCGTTGAGCGAAATGCCCTGGCCCGGGTTGGTCCCCCAGGTCACGAACGGCTCCAAGGTATCGGCGTCGAGGTCCACCTCGACGTCGAAAGTTGCGTCGTCGTCGGTGTGCAGCGTGTTCCAGTATTCGACGGCGGCATCCCACTCGTCGCCTTGGGGGGCGTGCGGGCGGCCGTACATGTAGTCGTACGTCGTCTGGTCCGGGGCCACCAGGCCAGCGCGGGCGCCGGCCTCGATGGACATGTTGCAGATGGTCATGCGGGCATCCATGGAGAGCGCCCGGATGGCCGAGCCGCGGTACTCCAGGACGTAGCCCTGCCCGCCGCCGGTGCCGATCTTGGCAATGACTGCAAGGATGATGTCCTTCGCCGAAACGCCCGGACGCAGAGTGCCTTCTACGTTGATGGCCATGGTCTTGAACGGCTTGAGGGACAACGTCTGGGTGGCCATGACGTGTTCCACCTCGGAAGTGCCGATACCCATGGCGAGTGCTCCGAAGGCGCCGTGGGTCGAGGTGTGTGAATCGCCGCAGACAACCGTCATGCCGGGCTGGGTGAGGCCCAGCTGGGGTCCGACAACGTGCACAATGCCCTGCTCGGCGTCGCCGAGCGAGTGCAGGCGGACTCCGAACTCCTTGCAGTTGTTCCGCAAGGTCTGGATCTGGGTGCGGCTGGTCAGATCGGCAATCGGCTTGTCGATGTCCAGGGTCGGAGTGTTGTGGTCCTCCGTGGCGATCGTGAGGTCCGGGCGGCGCAGGGGTCGTCCAGCAAGGCGCAAGCCCTCAAAGGCCTGCGGGGAGGTCACCTCATGCACGAGGTGCAGGTCGATGAACAGAAGATCGGGCTGGGCGTTGGCTCCTTCGCCTTCGCCCTTGCGCACCACGTGCGCATCCCAAACTTTCTCGGCCAGTGTCTTTCCCACGGCCTGCTCCCTTCACTGCGGTTGGCTTGACTACTTCCACTGAACATCAGTGATCCGAACTGCGCCAGTGAAACAACTTGCATCTCAGATATTGAGACGGCAATATCATTACATGGACAATTCTAGTGGAGTCGGCGTCATCGATAAAGCGGCCCAGGTGCTCGACGCACTTGAGGCGGGGCCAACCACCTTGGCTCAACTTGTGGCGGCAACAGGGCTGGCCCGCCCCACGGTGCACCGCCTTGCGCTGGCGCTCGTCCACCACCGCCTCGTGAGCCGCGACATCCAAGGGCGTTTTGTCCTCGGCAGCCGCCTTGTCGAGCTTGCTTCGGCCGCCGGCGAAGACCGGCTCATCGCTTCCGCAGGCCCCGTCTTGATCCAGTTGCGCGACGCCACCGGAGAGAGCGCCCAGATCTTCCGACGCCAGGGCGACTGGCGCGTCTGCGTTGCCTCGGCCGAACGTCCGATCGGCCTGCGCGACACCATTCCCGTAGGCACACAGCTCTCCATGAAGGCCGGCTCCGCCGCCCAGATCCTGCTGGCATGGGAAGACCACGACCGCCTCTTGGACGGGCTTCAGAACGCCCGGTTCACGCCGACAGTGCTGGCAGGAGTACGACGCCGGGGCTGGGCCCAGAGCCTCGGCGAACGCGAGCCTGGAGTCGCCTCGGTCTCCGCACCCGTGCGCGGCCCTTCCGGCCGGGTCATTGCTGCGGTGTCCATCTCCGGCCCCATCGAGCGCCTGACCCGCCAGCCCGGACGCCTGCATGCCGAAGTCGTCTCCAACGCCGCCCGGGTACTGACCGAAGCCCTGCGCAAGAACAACGACTAAGCGCTTCCCGTTTCCCGCCAGCCTCCCCGTCTGCGCCCCTCCTGCAGACGGGCGCAGGTAGGGTAGGCGCATGAACAGCTTTGCCGTGTTCCTGCGCGGGATCAACGTGGGCGGGATCAACATCAAGATGGCCGACCTCAAAGCAGCCCTGAAGGCGTACCCCTTCACCGACGTCAAGACCTTGCTGGCCAGCGGCAACGTGGTGCTCCGGAGCGAGCTCGACGCAGCGGGAGTCAAGGACGAATTCGAAAAGTGCTTGAGGTCGGCATTTGGCTACGACGCCTGGGTGGTGGTCCTGAGCTCCGAAAGGGTTGCCGAACTAGTGGAAGCCTGCCCCTATCCGGCAGACGATAAAACCACGCACAGCTACATCACGCTCGCCTCGGACGCGGCCATGCTGGACGAACTATTCAACGCCGGCGCGGCCCTCGGCGCACCAGGGCAGGGCGGCGTCGAGCAAGTCCGGCTGGGTCCCGAGGCGACGGCGTGGCTAGCCCCGGCGGGAGGAACCTTGGACAGCCCCTTCAGCAAGCTCTCCGCAAAGACCCGCTACAAGGCGAGCACCACCACGCGGAACCTCCGCACGCTCATCAAGGTCAGGGATGCTGCAGAGGCCCTTCAGAAGACCACCTGAGCTGCCAGCCGTACTGCTCCCCCTTTATTGAGGGGAGAAATCCACACGAACTTTGGGCAAAGAAAAATCCCCCGGAACCTGACGGTTCCGGGGGATTCATTTTGTGACCCCAGCGGGATTCGAACCCGCGTTACCGCCGTGAGAGGGCGGCGTACTAGGCCGCTATACGATGGGGCCTTGCACTTTGTTTTACTGCCATATTGAACACCGCTTCCGGCATTCAAGCTGAATGAGTATTTCATACATCCAGCATTGTTTCAAATCGGCGAACCGTTTTGAAACTCCAAATTCCCGCGCAAATTCGCGGATTATTCAGAGCTGGGATACCAGGACTCGAACCTAGAATGACGGTACCAGAAACCGTAGTGTTGCCAATTACACCATATCCCATTGGCGCTTTTAGGCCGGATTCGATGGCGTAAACCTTCGCTCCGTGCCCCTCAGCACGAGTAATTACTTTACCCGAGACTTTCGATGCACACAAATCGACCGCGCACGCCCGCGCCCGCCCGATGCGCACCTCGACAATCCCCCGGCAAGGATGACGACATCGAAAAAACCCTTGCAATCGGCAGGGTCTTAGCTTTACTCTCGGTAAGTTACCAATCGGTAACCAACGCCACGCACTTGTTTCGTGGCACAGCTACAGGCCGGGTCGCCTGTTAGCTGCGTCACATGGGGGGATCCCTGGCAGCAGCGCCGCTGTCGGGAAAGTCATCGAGAGGAATTGCCCATGACACCGAACCCTGCAACTGCCACCAGAACGCGGAGCCGTGCCCAGATAATCGCCATTGCCGTGCTCGCACTCCTGTTGATCGCGCTCCTCGGCTTCTACACCCTGGTCATTGGGAAGATCGCGGCGGGGTCGGCGCAGCTGAATGACGGCGCAGGCCAGGCATCCGCCGGCGCAGGCCAGCTCAAGGACGGCGCGGCAAGGCTTGCGGGTGGAGCTGCGGAAGCCGGGACAGGTGCGGCCAAGCTGGCTGATGGCGCGTCAAAAGTCCAAAACGGAATCCAAGGCAAACTAGCCCCGGGAGCCCAGCAGTTGAAGGACGGAGCCGACAAACTCGCAACTGGGGCCGTGAAAATCCAGAATGACGTCAACGCCAAGCTTGCGCCGGGAGTCTACAAAGGGGACGACGGCGCACAGAAGCTCGCGGCGGGTGCCCTGCAGCTTTCCGCGGCACTGACTCCGACGCCGGGCGGCAATGCTGAAAACAATCTCGGAGACGGCGCCACCCAACTGATATGTAGAAGCTGTTGTCAAGAGGCAGTGGTGAGCGGCTCCCGGTTTTGGTGTCGGGGGCCGCTTTCCGTTGGGGTGCTGTCCGGGTGTGGTGGGTGTGCTGGCGGGTCTTGTGTTCGACTGCAGTGTCAGAC
>NZ_JBFRGL010000021.1:0-84538 GCF_052115325.1 Arthrobacter sp. 2RAF22
CCGTCCAGCTTGGAAATCGACGGCGAGGACACGGACCCGCCAATCAGCCGGGTCAGGGCCAGGGGCGAGGACACGGACCCGCCAATCAGCCGGGTCAGGGCCAGGTTCAGGCCCGTGAGCATCAGGAACGTCGCGAGCGTCACGATGAAGGACGGCAGCTTCGTCTTGACCAGGATCCAGCCGTTGATGAAGCCGATCGTCAGGGACACCAGCAGTGCAATCACCACTCCGACCCATGCGTTCATCGAGAAATACCAGCTGAACAGCGAGGCAGTCAGGGCCGAGGAAATCACGGCCACGCCGGTGGAAAGGTCGAACTCGCCGCCGATCATCAACAGCGACACCCCCACCGCCATGATCCCGATCGTGGAAGACCCATACAGGATCGTTGCCAAAGCATTCGGCTGGGTGAATGTCCCGGACACCGAAGCGAAGAAAATGAAGAGAACAACCGCCCCCACCAGGGCGCCGACTTCAGGACGGGCCATCAACTTGCTCAACGGGCTCCGCTTCGCGACCCGCTCATCCGCGGCAGTTTTGGGTGCCGGGGCAGTAACTAAAGCCATGAAATACCTTTCTTCTCGATCAGCTCGCGCGGCAAGGAAATCTTGCCGCGCGAGCCGAGCGGTCATCGGATTAGCGGATGCCCTGCTGAACGAACTTCAGAACGTCGGAAATGTTGGACTTGTCCACGATCGTCGGGCCCGTGAGGACAGGCTGCCCGCCACCGACCTTGAAACCACCAAGCTTGTTCTGCCAGATCGAGTCAATGGACAAGTAGCCCTGGAGCCACGGCTGCTGGTCCACCGTGAACAGGACCTTGCCATCGTTGATCGCCTGCGCCAGTGCGGGGTTCAGGTCGAAGCTGGCCACCTTGATGGGGCTGTTGGCATCTGCCACGGCTTTGAGAATGGTCAAGGTGAAGGGAGCGCCCAACCCGATGATCACGTCAGCATCCTTGCTGGCCTGCAGTTTCGCCGTCGCAGTGGACTGCACTGCCGTCATATCAGCCCCGTTGACATAGAGGATCTCGGTCCCGGGCACCTTAGTCTTCACGCCTGCGCACCGCTGTTCGAGTTGCACCTGTCCCTGTGACATGATCACGCAGATGGGGTGCTTGTAGCCCTGCGAAGCCAGCTTGGCGCCCACCGCTTCGCCAGCCAGGGTCTCATTGGAACCGAAATGGGTGAACGCCCCCATCTGCGCGGAGACGTCACCGCCAGCGTTGAAGCTCACCACCGGGATGCCGGCGTCGGTTGCCTTCTTCAGCACGTCCTTCATGGCGCCCGGGTTGGCGATGGTAACGGCGATGCCGTCAACCTTCTGGTCGATGGCCTGCTGCACCAACTGGGACTGGCGCCCCGCGTCGGCGTCGCTCGTATAAAGAACCTCGACATTGTCCTTCGCGGCCGCCGCCTCCGCGCCTTTGCGGACGATGTCCCAGAACGTGTCCCCAGCCTCGGCGTGGGTGATGAGCGCTACCTTGATCCGGGGAGTGCTGGCGGCTTGTCCGCCACCGGCGGCGTTGGCGGTGTCAGCCGGCTTCCCGCCTCCGCTGGAACATGCTGCCAGGGCCAGAAGCGGTACTACGGCCAGCGCCACTGCGCCCCGCCGCCAATTGAGCTTTGCCACGTGAAATCTCCTTTGATGTCGCGTACTTCGACCGTCGACCCCGTATCTGTGCCGTCGAAGGCAGGGGACGCCGGAACCATCTAGGTATGAACGGATGTGATCCACTTTTCGCAATGTGATTCAGATCGCTTTGTGGAACGCTCCAACGCTAAATCAAGGCTTGACCAATTGTCAATGGAGCGTTCCAATTAGATTGTGACTGGGTATCCACGCCCTCACCTGCCGTAACTAGCCGCGCACTGTCGCGAGGAGAACGATGATGTACTCAAGCACACCCGAACTAATCGCGACCTGCTGGACCAGCGCAGGAGACGTTGCGCCTTTGACCATTCCCGAGACAAGCCCGGTCCCCCTCGGCGAGCGACTGGAAGCCATCGCCTCTACCGGATGGGCAGGGTTCGGATTGGCGTACGACGACCTGGTGGCCGCAAGCGACACCATCGGCTTCTCCGGGCTCAGGAAACTCATCGATCAAGCAGGCCTCCGCCACGTTGAAGTCGAGCTTCTCAGCAACTGGTGGGACGAATCCCGCTCCCACGAATGGAAGCCGCAATTCGAACTGCTGCTCGAGGCGGCCGAAACACTGGGTGCGCGCTTCATCAAGATAGGAACGGCGTTCGGTGAGCCCCTGGATGATCTCGAATTCCTGGTGGAACCGCTGCGGCACCTGACAACGGAAGCCTCGCAACGAGGGACCCGCATTGCGCTCGAGCCAATGCCGTTTTCGATGGTCGGTTCGATGCCGGCGGCGGCCGAGCTCATGCGATCTGTCGATATGTCGGACTGCGGTTTGGTGGTTGATTACTGGCATGTCTTCCGGGCGGGAACAAGCTTGGATGAACTGTCCCGCAGCCTCACCGCCGAACAGATTTTCGGCGTCGAGCTCAATGACGCTGATGCGGAAATCAAGGGGACACTCTTCGAGGACACCCGCGACAATCGCCGCCTTTGCGGAGAGGGCGACCAAGACGTCGCGGGGTTCATCACAACGCTCCAGGCCATCGGCTTCAACGGGCCGTGGGGTGTGGAAATCCTCTCCGAACAACACCGCAAACGTCCCGTTCGCGAAGCGCTGGAATCCGCCCGCTCGACGGCATTGCGATGCTTCCCGGCCTGACTCGCCTCCCGCCACACCCAACTGACTCGCAGTAGTTGTCGTTTCCGCGCCCCAAAACGACAACAACTGCGAGCTAGTTGGGTGGGGACGCACAAGGAAACGTTGTGACCCAGCTAATGGCGCGGATCGTGGGGTGCTGATAACTTCCCAATGATCGGCTGAGTTGATTGGTGGTGTCCCGTTGCGATCAATCATTGCCCATGCCCGTGCGCTTCATACCGTTCCACCGGCAAGCAACGATCACCTGGCTGCCGTCCGCGTCGCACTGAGCGTCGCCGTGCCGGCCCTTGTGCTTCTTGCGATTGGCCGGGCGGACCTCATCATCTACGCCGTGTTCGGCGCCCTGACCGGCATGTACGGTCGTGCCGAATCGCATCAACTGCGGCTCAAGCACCAGGCCCAGGCCGCCGCCGTGCTCCTGGCCGGCGTCTCGGTGGGCACGTTCTTGTCCGTCTCCCATATCCATTCATGGGGATTGGTGGTAGTCGAGGCGCTCCTGGCGGGTGTTGGCTCGCTGTTCTCGGACAAGGTACGGCTCAAACCAAATGGCCCGTTCTTCGGGATCCTGGCCCTTGGAGCATGCGCGTCCGTCCCCGCGCACGTCCCGTTCCTTGCCGCGGTCCTGATCTGCGCGGCATCGGCAGCGTTTTCGATGGTGGTGGGTTTCGCCGGGTGGCTCCGGTACCGGGTGTGGGAACGTGGCGCCGTCCGGGACATTCCGGCATCCTCGGCGCGGCTGCGCCAAGCAGCCGGACTCCACGCAGCCCGGTATGTGCTCGCCGTCGGCGCGGCAGGTGCTTGCGGAGTGCTCACGGGCAGCGGGCATCCGCACTGGGCGATGGCCGCGGCCGCCGTTCCGCTGGCCGGAGCCGATGTGCCGAGCCGCCTGCACCGCGGCATTCACCGTATCGTGGGGACGTTCCTCGGATTGGCGATTGTCGCCGTCGTGCTCTTTCCAGGACCGCTGTCCCCGCTGCACTATTTCCCCGAGCAAACCACCCTCATCCTTGCCCTGCTGGTGATCGGGTTCCAGTTCCCCACCGAGTTGTTCATGGCCCGGCATTACGGCTGGGCCATGGTGTTCTTCACTCCGGTCATTTTGCTCATGACTCAGTTGGCTGCGCCCGCGGATCCCGGCGTGCTCGTCCTGGAACGCGGGGTGGAGACGTTCGTGGGAGCCGTGATCGGGATCGCGGTGGCGGTGCTGGTCCAGGCGCCCCGGCTTACTTCGCGGACCCGGATTGCTTCGCGGCGAGGCGGGGCGGACCCGACGTAAGCTTCGCCGGCAGGAAGCGCATGACGGCGGTGATCGCTTTGTAGCGCTTCGACGGAATGGAAATCCCTTTGCCCTTGGCGTTGTCTTCCAACCCTTCCCGGACAACGCGCTCGGCGTTAAGCCACAAAAAGCGCGGAGCCACCGACTTGTCCATGCCCATGCGATCGTGGAACTCCGTGTGGGTGAAGCCCGGGCACACCGCGGTGACTTTCACGCCGCTGCCGGCATACGCGGTGTTCGCCCAACGGCTGAAGCTGACCTGCCAAGCCTTGGCCGCCGAGTAGCTGCCCCGGTTCGCGAATGCCGCAACGCTCGCGACGTTGATGATCCGGCCCGACTTGCGTGCCAACATCACCGCCAACGCCGCGTGGCACAGCTCCAAGGGCGTCTGGACATGCAGCCGCAAATGCCGCTTTTCATCTTCCACATCGTTCTTCTCGAAAGAATTCAGCAAACCGATTCCGGCATTGTTGACCAGCACGTCCACCGGCCGCGAAGCGTCCCGCAACCTGGCCACGACAGCCGCAACCCCGACGTCGGAGGTCAAGTCGGCGGGCAGGACCTCCACCGAGATGCTGAAGTCCCGTTCAAGCACCTCGGCACTTGACCTCAGCCGGGTTTCGTCGCGGGCCACGAGGACCAGGTGGTGGCCGGATGCGGCCAGCTGACGGGCGAATTGCGCACCGAGCCCGGCAGTAGCACCGGTGACCAGGGCGGTGAGATCGTTGGCACGAGTTGTCATGCGCCCAGACTAGCGCCGTTGACGCTCCGTGTGGTGATGCACGTCCCGGCCGTCAAATGCCATCTCGACGGCGGTACTCGTACGTTTTCGGTGCTCGCGGTAGAGTGCCTCAAAAGTGCGCCTTTCGAGCCTCTGTGGGGGCCACGGCACACCAACCGGGAGGAACAGACCATGGACGAGGCTCATGGCAGGATTGAATTCCGCGAAATCGACGAGCACGGGAATGCGCTGGAGCATCACCTAGGCGCGGTCGAGGTACCTCAGCGGAGGGCCGCGGTGAATCCGTTCATCATCGGGCTATGGGTGCTCGAGCTGGCGCTCGTCATAGGCATCATGGTGATCATCAATGAGGCGATGGCCCCGCTCACCCCCACTCCGGGAAATACGATGCCGTTCCCGTTCATCCTGATGAACATGACCCCGCAGCTTCTCCAAGCCACCGCTCTGATCCTGGCGACGCTTCTGTTCTGGCACGCCTGGCAATGGCAGAAAAGGAAGGCACAAGGCACCTACACCGCGACGGTGGCCCGCCCGGGGCGGCAGTTCGGCCCGATTACAGCAAAGACGGAAAGTGGCGTGCGGCTGGGGGTGTGAATCGTGTCGCGAACTTCGCAAATTGTTTCCGAATCAGAGATCGGCTGGCTCAATGCCGGGGCCATGACTTAGTCAGCAGGGTGGTCTTCCGGCGTTTTCTAAGGCAAAACCGCGTCTGGCTAATCGTTGTCCGGTTCCCCTACCGGCGGTTCCGGCGGCCAATCGACGTCGAGCTCGTATCCCTCATGCCTGCGCAGATAGGCGGCGATGAATGGGCAATGCGGGATGATCCGCTTGCCGGAGGCGACGACGTCGTCCAAGGCAAAGTGCGCCAGGACCTTCGCCAGCCCGCGGCCCTTGAACTGCGGGCGCGTCTCAGTGTGGAGGAAGTCGATGTGGCCGGGTTTGTCCATAAACTGCGAGATCACGGCTACTTCACCATCGACAAGAAGCTCGTAGCGGTGGAATTTGTCGTTCCTGACCGTTGTCACGTCCGGGCTGAACGACTCTGCGGTTGAATCCGTGAACTCAGTCATGAGTCGAGATTCGCACGTAAACCGGGCTCTGGCAATGGCCCCGCAGGGGCATCGGGAACGGCCGCGGACGGGAGTCCGGCGGGTATCCGTCCCAGGAGCAACACTCCCAGCGCGAAGCACGCCGCTCCCCCACCCAGAAGGGTCAGCGTGAGTCCGTTGAACGCGGCGTCCACCACCGGAATGAAGACCACGACGCCGGCAGTCACCACCGCGACGTGCGTCCTGCCGCGCGCGTGGCTGGCCGCCGTCGGGCGCTCTTCAAGCCTTCCGCACAGCAGCAGGACCGGAATCAAGAGCAGGAGGACGCCCAGCAGCACCAGCGGGCGGGCCCACCACCATTCGGCCGTACCTGCCGCTGGCTTGGGGAAGTCCGTAAGCAGAAGCAGCCCGGACATGGCTGCGAGCAGCGGCAAATGCCACAAGTAGACCGTCATGGACCGCCGGCCCGCCACGGCCACCATCCAACGGATCCAGCGCACGCCGGCCGCCCAGGCAAGAGCGGGGCGGAGCAATTGGAGGGTTGCAGCCTGGGACAAACCCAGAAGCAGCATGCAGAAGTTGGGCGGGTTCAGGTCCACGATCATGTTTCCTGAGTAGACCCCGATTCCAGTCACGAACCCCAAGAGCAGGTTGCTGCCCACGATCAACCCCGCGAACCAGCCCCGGCTGCGTCCAGCGAAGATGCCGTCAGCGATGAAGAAGCCGAATTGCTGGACCGCGCACCACACGAAGAGCATGTTGACGAAGGCGAGCATCGGGAACGCCCCGCGCAAGGAGTCCAGGGTGATCACGGCGGCAACGAGCCCGCCGAGGGTCAACCACGGGGAATGTCCGTGCAGCCGGGCCAGCACGGGAACGCTCAGTTGGGTAGCGAGGTAGGCGGCCAGGAACCACAAGGGCATGCCCGCCCCGGTCGCGATGAGCTGGACCACTTCCGGGTCGACGCCAAGCAGGCTCGCGGCCCAGAGCCCCACGAACATCGACGCCAGCAGCGCAGTTGCCGGACGGATGAGGCGCAGGAGCCGCAGTTGCGCGTAGTCGATGCCGGATCCTCCGCGCGCACGCAAGCGACGCCACGATTCCAGTCCCGTGATCCCGCCAAGGACGAAGAACAGCGGCATCACCTGGAACACCCACAGGACAGGTTCAAACCAGTGCTGTTCCATGAGTGTGTTTTCGGTGGTGACGGTGCCGTCCGGGTGCAGGACCGGGCTGACCATCATGCAATGCGAGAGCACCACCAGAACGAGGCAGAAGAACCGGGCGAGATCGATCACGGGATCACGAGGGCGGCCAAATGCGGCCATGCCCGGCGCCATCTTTTGTTGCCTCGAGAATCCCATTGCGCTCCTTTGCGAACTGCTGAGATCATTGTCCGCCCGCTTGACGGCGGGAACCAGAGCGGGCGACGGGGTGAATTCGTGGGTGCGGCCCGCCCTCCCCGACGCTCGCTCACCTATGACCCGAATATCCCCAACGCTCGCTCACCTATGACTGAAAGCCCCGGGACCGTCGCTCAGATGATCTGAGCGAGGGATCCCGATTTTGGCATCATAAGTGAGCGAGCGTCCCTGCAGGGGAGTTCAGTTGGTTCAGCGGGTTAGCAGCCGTTCCCGTTGCCGCGGATCGCTGGCCGCCGCGCAGGCAGCCAAGGCCAGGCCGAACGCGCCGTCCAAGACCGCCCGGTCCGCGGAGGCCGACGAGCCGTGGGCAGCGAACTCGGCGGTGTGGTGGGCGGCCCCGCCGACGTCGTAGCCGAGCAGCGGATGGATGCTCGGGACCAGTTGCGAGACGTTGCCCATATCTGTGGAAGCTACTGGATCTTCGTTGAACTCAACAGCCCTCCCCCGGGTGGACATTGCTGTCCGGTACGCCTCGGAAAGGTACCGGTCCTGCCTGAGTTCAGCGTAGGCATTGCCCGTGGGGGTGACCTTGAGCGTGCTTCCGCTGGCAAGTGCACCCGCTTCCAGGCAGCGCCGCACGCGTTCCTCGATGACACGCAGATTCTTGATGCTGGGTGAGCGCATTTCGACGCTCGCCCGTGCCCGCTCGGGTATGACGTTGACGGCGCTCCCGCCTTCGGTCACGATCAGCGAAACAACCGAGCCGGGCGGAAGTTGCTGCCGGGCCAAGGCAATCGCCGTCTGTGCGATCACGAGGGCGTCGAGGGCATTGACACCCTCTGACGGAGCGGCGGCGGCGTGCGCAGGCCGCCCTTCGTAAAGCACGTCCCACATTCCCATGGCCAAGGACGAGCCGCCGACGACGTCCTCGGCGCCGGCGTGGGCCATCATCGCCAGGGACACGTCCTCGAAGAAGCCCTCGCCAATGAGATCGACCTTGCCGCCGCTCGTCTCTTCTGCCGGAGTGCCGAGGACCTTGACTGTGATCCCGAGGTCGTCGGCGACGGAAGCGAGCGCGAGTGCCGCCCCCACGGCGCAGGCGGCGTTCACATTGTGTCCGCAGGCATGCCCGATGGTCGGCAAGGCGTCGTATTCGACGCACAGCGCGACCACCAGCTCACCCGTCCCGAACCTCGCGCTGAAAGAAGCCGGGAGCACAGGCTGCGGATCGTCAAAGCTGAAGCCCGCGCTCCGGAGCAGCCGGCTAACCCGCTTGGCGGCCCGGAACTCCTGCCCGCTGAGCTCGGGATCGGCGTGGATCGCGTGGCTCAGGCCGAGGATTTCCGGCTCCCAGCGTTCCAGCGCTGCGGAGATGGAGCGCCCGACGGCGGCCGAAGAGGTCGTGACGGGCGTTGCGGTTTCGAGGGAGGCGGCTTTCAGAGCCGCGGCTTTCATACGGCGACCCCTGCAGTTGTCGCCGCGGCTTTGCGCTTCGGGTAGCGGGCGGCAGCTGCCGCGGCGACCAAGGCCGCGATGGCCAGGGCAATCCAGATCGACAGGAGCCCGCCCTCGCTGATGTGCCCGGACTGGACTGAAGACGAGGAGATGAGCTTCACGACGGCGGCGCCCACCGCGATGCCAACGGACAGCGCCAGTTCGTTGAGGCCGGCCGCCGTCGAAGTTTCCTCCAGCGGAACGCCCTCAACAGACAGTGCCCGGGTTCCTGCCTGATACATGCCAAGGCTCAAGTTGAACATGGCGAATCCGGTGCAGTAGCCGGCCAGGGAGCCGTGCGCAGCCGCCATGACCAGGAAGCCGCCCGCCAGGAGGAGACCGGCGAACACCAGGGTGGCCCGTTCGCCAAACAGACTGAGCGCCTTTGAGGTCAGAAGCGAGGAGAACAGCGAGAGCACCGATGCGGCAGCCAGGACGATTGCGATGATGAGGGGGCTCAGCGCGAAGCCGTAGCCGGTCTTGTCCGGGTTTGAGTACAGGAAGATCCCGTTGGTGCCGAAGTAGCTGATGGAGGCAAAGCCGAAGAAGAAGGTGGCCAGCGAGACCGTCCGGATCCGCGGGATGGCAAGCATCCGCAGGTCCATGAAGCGCTTCCCGTTGACGCGTCGAGCGTCCAGGACCACCCAATAAGCCAACAGCGCGAGTCCGATGATTCCGGATCCCAGGGTCTTGGCATCCAACCAGCCCCAGTCCGGGCCCATCGAAAGCGCCACCACGAAGCCGATGAGTCCCAGGGAACATGCCATGAGCGGCACCAGGGCGAGTCCCTCGCCCGTGGGGGTTCCGGCGTCGGGCAGGACGAAGGAGCAAAGCAGCCCGGCAACCGCGAACGGCACCGCAACCCAGAAACCGAGGGTGGGATCGTCGACGCCGATGATCCCGGCAAGCAGGCCGCCTGCGCCGACCATGATCATGAGCATGCCGATCATCACGCTGACCCCGGTGCGGGTCTGCGCCGGGCTGCTCACGCGCAGGATGCCCATCATCAGAGGGATGAAACCAACCACGCACGTGAGCATGACGACGCCGATCGTCACCGTCCACAGCGACGGCCACATCGCCATCATGACGACGCCGGCCGCGACTACCGCCGTCGACCAGCGCAGGACGAGCCTGTAGCCGTAGCTGTCGCCGAGCCGCGAGATGATCGGCGTGAGCACCGCGAAACTCACGTTCGAGATGAGGAAAATACCGTTGATGGTGGGGTCGTCGATCGAAAAGGCCGGCCCCAAGGCGGGGAGGATGGGGTTCAGGTATCCCTGGGTGACTCCGCTGAGGGATTCGATCAGGGCCATCGCCACGATCATGCCGGTGATCGTCCGGCGGGCGACGGCCGCAGTCGCCGGAGGTGCTGTCTTGCTTGCCATGTGCTTCCTTGAGTGTTGGGGGGCTTCGTTGCCTGGGTCTTCGGATGCGAGCGGGTGATGCGAGTCACAACGTTAGGTCCGCCGTCTACACTGGCTAGGAATTTGTTTGAAATCATCTGAGAACCGCGAATTTTGAAGGAATCAGCCATGATCTCCGAAACTGACCTTGAAATCGTCAATGCCCTTCAGATCAATCCCCGTGCCGACTGGAGCCGCGTGGGGGATGTCCTGGGCTTGTCCGGGCCAACCGTCGCGCGCCGCTGGAACTCTCTTGCGGAGCAGGGACTGGCATGGATCACCCCGGCCCCGGGTCCGCGCTACCTGAGCGCGGGGTGGTCTGCGTTCATCAGCCTTTCGTCGCTGCCAAGCGAGAACGAAGCCCTGGTCCACAAGCTGTGCGCGGAGCCGGCCTTCGGCACCGTTTCGCTGGTGTCCGGCTCGCACGATCTCTTCATCGACTGCTTCGCCTCAAGCCACGAAGAGCTCATGGAGATCGTCACCGGCTCTTTTGCAGGCCTCCCCGGAGTGACCCACCGGGAGGTCGTTTTCGTCACCAAGCTGTACCGGCAGGCCTCCGACTGGCGCAGCGGCACCCTCGAACCGGCGCGGGCCCGGCTCATGTCGGCGGAACCCCTGCCCGCCCCGACCGCCTACGCTCCCGACCGGCTCGACGCATCCCTCTTGGAGGAACTAGCACGGGACGGGCGGGCCAGTTGGGCGGAACTGGGCGCCGCCTGCGGCGTCGCTCCGCAAACGGCACGACGGCGGGTGGAGCGCTTCCTCGCGTCCGGCTACATGACGCTGAGGTGCGATACGTCCGCTTCAGCCCAACAAGGACTAAGGGAAGTGAGCCTGATCCTCAACGTGCCCGCCCACCACGTTGACGCCGTCGGGCGCTATTTCGCGGCCCTCCCGAATTGCAGGCTCAGCGCCCAGGTTCTGGGCGCTCAGAATCTGCTCGTGACGCTGTGGGTGCGCGACTACCTCGAAGTCCAAAGCCACGAGCGCGAACTGGCGGAGCGAGCGCCAGGAAGCGCCGTCATCTCCCGGCAAGCCGTGGTCCGCAACTACAAACGCCTCGGGCACGTGTTGGACGAGTCCGGACGCAGCCGCAGCGTGGTCCCCTTGCCCCTGTGGCGCGAAGGCTAGCCGCCCAACCCTCGCTCACCAATGGCGGGAATTTCCCAAACGCTCGCTCACCAATGGCGGGAATTTCCCAAACGCTCGCTCACGTATGACGGGAAGTGCGGCTCCCATCTGGAAACCCAGACGGCAACCCGAACATTTGCCGTACACCGCGACGGCGCGCGGCGTTTAGTAGAGAGTGCTATCAATCCATGACAAAGGAGTCATCGTGGCACGCGCCGATTTCGCGACAGTGCAGTCAGCCCCATTTCCCTTCGCTCCAGCCGGCCTTGCCAGCGGTCAAGCGCTTGGCCCCGGTTCGGCGACGAGGCCAAACGCCGACGACGATTCCGGGTCCGGCGGCGAGGTCCCCAGCAGCGCGTGGCGGGTGCGCGCCGACGCTTGGGAGTTCCTTGGCTACGCCGTCAAACAGCTGGCCGCCGCCCGGTCTCTCACGGGCGCCGGCCGGCCGCCGCGGGAACTGCCAAGGGACGTCCGAAGGTTGTTGCCGCTGCTGGAATCCCTCGAAATGTATTGGGCGTCTCCGGGGCAGCAATATGTCACGGAAATGCGGCGAATCCTGGAGGCTGGAGAATACCTTGAGGCGCTAAGCCTCATCGAACCGGTCGCGCGACGAGTTGCCGGCCACAACCACCACGCCCAGGAACCCGCACAGGACCCGGAACGCGAATCGGAACGGGTGGAAGAACCCGCCGAGTCGCGCAAGCGGTTCGAGGTCCTCGTGATCGATGACGTCTCCAGCGCCGACCGTGAAGCCCTTCAAACAGAACTGCATAGCCAGCGCCGTCCCGCGGACTCCTTCAACTACGAGCTCGTGTTCGTGCCGAGCTTCGAGGACGCCATCGTAGCTGTCCTGCTCAACCCCGACATCCAGGCGTGCGTACTGCGGCCGGGCTTCGTCCCCAACAGCAGGCAGCGCCTGGGCCGGGATGTGCGCGGCTTCCTGGACAGGTTCCTGGGGAAGTCGCTCCCCGAGCGACCCCTGGACCGCATCCTGAGCTTGGCGGAGAAGCTGGGCCAACTCCGGCCCGAGCTTGATCTCTACCTTGTGGCGGGCGTGGGGATCGAAGAACTCGCCGGTTCCTTGACCCGCCAATTCCGCCGGATCTTCCGCCGCCAGGATGGGCTGGAGCTCCATTTGTCCTTGCTGGCCGGCATCGCGGAACGGTATGAGGCGCCGTTCTTCCACGCGGTCCAGCAATACAGCCGCAAACCTGCCGGCGTTTTCCATGCCCTGCCGGTGTCCCGGGGCGGATCGGTCATCCATTCCAAGTGGATCAACGATCTGGGTGAGTTCTATGGCCTGAACCTGCTCCTCGCGGAAACCTCGGCCACGTCCGGCGGGCTCGATTCGCTCCTGGATCCGCACGGCTCCCTCAAGCAGGCCCAGAAGCTGGCGGCCCGGGCATTCGGTGCCCAGAAATCGCTCTTTGTCACCAATGGAACGTCGACAGCCAACAAGATCGTGCACCAATCGATCCTGGCTCCCGGCGACGTGGTTCTGGTGGACCGAAACTGCCACAAGTCGCACCACTACGCCCTCATGCTGGCCGGCGCGCAGGTCTCGTATTTGGACGCCTACCCTCTGGACGATTTCTCCTTCTACGGCGCCGTTCCTTTGGAAAGCATCAAGCGGATGCTCCTGGATTACCGCCGGGCAGGCCGGCTCCACGAGGTCAAGATGCTCGCCCTCACCAACTGCACGTTCGACGGCATCGTGTACGACGTCGAACGAGTGATGGAGGAGTGCCTCGCCATCAAGCCGGACCTGGTGTTCCTGTGGGACGAGGCCTGGTTCGCCTTCGCGGGCTTCCACCACATCTACCGCCGCCGTACGGCCATGGCTTCGGCCCGGTCCCTCGAGGCAAAGTTCGCGGATCCAGCGTACGCCCGGCGGCACGCCGAACAGCTTCGCGCGTTGGGCCGGGTTGCGGGCGGGGCTGCGGGCGGCGGTGGCCAAGCGGCCAGCGAGCCCGACGACGGCGGGCCCGGTTCCGGCGTCGGGCACGTCAGCGATGAGCTGCTCCTGAAGACACGACTGCTGCCCGATCCGGCGAAGGCCCGCGTGAGGGTCTACTCAACGCAGTCGACGCACAAGACCCTGACGTCGCTCCGGCAGGGGTCCATGATCCATATCCATGACCAGGACTTCGGCCAGTTGAACGAGGAGAGCTTCCGGGAGGCGTACATGACGCACACCTCCACGTCCCCCAACTACCAGATCCTGGCTTCCTTGGACATGGGACGGCGGCAGGTCGAGTTCGAAGGATACGAACTGGTGCAACGGCAGGCAGATCTCGCGGTCAGCATCGCCCAGGCCGTGGCGAGGCATCCCTTGTTGAAGAAGTACTTCCGCGTCCTCGGCACCAAGGACCTCATACCGCCTCAGTACCGCGAAACGAGCCGGCAAATGCCGCTTCGCGACGGGCTCGCGGCCATGTCGGAAGCCTGGGAGCGCGACGAATTCGTTGTTGATCCGAGCCGTTTGACCCTGCATATCGGCCTCACCGGCGTGGACGGCGATACCTTCAAGCACGACTTCCTGATGGACAAGTACGGGATCCAGGTCAACAAGACGTCGAGGAACAGCGTTCTCTTCATGACCAACATCGGCACCTCGCGGAGTGCCGTCGCCTACCTCGTTGAGGTCCTGGTCAAGCTGGCCGAAACCTTTGAAGATGAGCAATCCGGCCTGAGCGGTCTGGGTCAGCGAGCGCGCCTTGCCCGTGTCGCTGCGCTGACCAGCACACCGCCACCCTTGCCGGACTTCAGCCGCTTCGCCGAACGGTTCCGGGTAGATGCGCAGACGCCGGACGGCAACATGCGGGACGCCTACTTCGAGAGCTACAAAGCCGGATCCTGCGAATACTTCAGTGCGGCCGAACTTATGCGAAGGGTCGCCGCGGGAGAGGAAATGGTGTCTGCCTCCTTCGTCACCCCCTATCCGCCCGGATTCCCTGTCTTGGTTCCCGGGCAAGTGATCACGGAGGAGATCCTGGCTTTCATGTCGGCACTGGACACGCGGGAGATCCACGGATTCAATCCGGAACTGGGGTTCAGGGTTTTGACGGGTGAGCTAGCGTCACACCAAAAGCCTGCATAAGTGAGCGAGCGACTGGCCCGGAGGGCACATATGTGAGCGAGCGTTTGCGTCGTAGGACGCTCGCTCATATCTCACGCCATTTCGCCAACGCTCGCTCATATCTCACGCCATTTTCGCCAACGCTCGCTCATATCTTTAGCCGAGCGCCACGGCCAGGATGCCGAGCACGACGGCGAGCAGCGGCGTCGTGCCCTGAAGAACCGCGGGGCGGAGGTACTTCTTGCCGCTCAAGGCGAGCACGATTGCCGCCAGCAGCATGGAGCCGCACGAGCTGAAGACGAGGGTCCAGCCCACCTGCGGATGACCAAGAGCGACGAAGACGATCCCGGCGATCGCCCCGATGGCAAGGAAGAGGTTGTAGAAACCCTGGTTGTAGGCGAGGCCCTTGGTGGTTTCCGCCTCGGACTGGGAAGCGACGCTAAAGCGCTTCCACGTGGCCGGACGGGTCCAGGTGATGGACTCCATGCTGAAGATGTAGACGTGCAGCAAGCCGGCAAGGAGGGCAAAAATCAGGGAGGCTACGATCATGTGCTGATCCTAGCCTCCCTGCGTTACGCGGAGGCGCGGCGGCGTGGCCGCCCCGCGAGCCGCACCTAGCGACTCAGCATGTCCAGTGTTGCTCCGGCGAACGCCCCTGCCGAGGAACCCCAGCGCCCCAGCAGGCCCTGGAGGTTCTCGCCGTCGGCCCGGTGCGGGGTTGTCTCGGCTTCGAGCGTGGCGAGGATGCCGGTGCGGAGCTCCGTGTTGAAGTTCACCTTGCCCACGCGCATTGACGTGGCCTTGACCAGGTCTGCCGCGGGAATGCCTGACGCGCCGTGGAGCACGAGCGGAAGCTCAGTGCGCGATGCAATGTCCTCCAGCACATCCCAGTGCAGCCTGGGCTCGCCGGTGTAACGGCCATGCGCATTCCCCACGGCAACGGCCAGGAGCTGGGCACCAGTGCGGTATACGAATTCCAGTACCTGGCCAGGGGCGGTCAGGCCCGCCGGATGGTCACTGGCCGGATGAGGGTGAAGGTCAGCACCGAAGGCCTTGTCCTCGTCGCCCGCCAGCCCGCCAAGTTCCACTTCGATGACGATGTCCGAAGCACCGGCGTCTAGCACGACCTCATGTACGGAGCGGACCAAAGCGATGTTTTCCTCGAATGGGAGGGAGGAACCGTCGGCCAGGACGGCGTCGGCACCGGCTGCCACCGAATCACGGATGACCTCGAGGTCCGAGGCGTGGTCCAGCTGCACCGAGACCGGCACGCGGGCGTCGTCGGCCAAGGCGCGCAATGCCCCAATGAGCCGCAAGCCGGACGGGGTGGCCGCGGTCTTCGGAGCAACCAGCAGAATGATTCCGCGGCCGGACTCCTCTGCTGCGGCCACCACCGCGAGGGCGGTGGTGAAGTCGTAGCAGGTGAAGGCCGGAACCGCGGCTCCTCGCTCCAGCGCGGAGCCTACAAGGTCGTCAAGGCGTACATGCATCAGTGGGCCAGGCCTCCCACCAGGATCCAGGCGACATAGCTGAGCAGGAAGCCCGCGACGCCCAGGATGGTGGTGAGCACGGTCCAGGTCTTGAGGCCGTCGGACACCGTGAGGCCGTAGTAGCGCACCACCACCCAGAAACCGGCGTCGGTCACGTGGGACAGGCCCAGTCCGCCGAAGCCGATCGCGATCACGATGACGGCGATCTGCGCGGGGGTGTAGCCGCCTTGGGCGACGGCAGCCGAGAGGAGGCCGGTGGTGGTGACGATGGCGACCGTGGCCGATCCCTGTGCGGCACGCAGTGCCAGGGAAATGATGAAGCCGAGGAGGATGATCGGCACGCCCAGGGAGTCCAGCGTCTGGGACAAGGCCGCGCCGATCCCGGAGACCTGCAGGACGCCGCCGAACACGCCGCCGGCAGCAACCACCATGAGGATCGAGGCGATGGGAGGCAACGCGCCTTCGAAGATTTCGCCGGTTTCCTTGAGTGACCACTGGCGGCGGACCGCCAGCAGGAAGAACGCGAGCGCAACGGCCACCAGCAGGGCGAAGAACGGGTTGCCCACGAAAGACGCGACGCCGTACCAGTAGTCCTTCTTGTTGATCAGGAGGGTACCGGCTGTGCCGAGCAGGATCTGGACGATCGGGGCGGCGATGAGGAACATGATCAGGCCCGGACGCGGCGGAGCGACTGCGCTGGCACCGGGACCGTCGTGGCCGACGCGCACCAAGGAATCGGAGCCGAATTCTTCGATCTGGTCGCGGACGCCCGGGAGCAGTTCGTAGTCCTTGCGGTTCATGATGCTGGCAACCCAGTAGGACAGGAAACCGAGCGGCACGCAGATGATGAGCGAAATCATCGCGATCAGTCCGATGTCGGCACCCATGACGCCTGCCCCGGCAACGATGCCCGGGTGGGGAGGAACGGCGACGTGGATCGAGAGCATAATGCCGGCCATGGGAAGGCCGAACTTGATGGGGTGCAGCTTGGCGATCTTCGCGAAGGCGTAGACGATCGGCACCAGGACGATGATGCCTACTTCGAAGAACACCGGAATGGCAACGAGGAAGCCGACGGCGGTCAGTGCCACGGCGACGCGCTTGGCACCGAGCTTCTCGGTGAAGTGGTTGGCCAGCGATTGCACGCCGCCGGACACCTCGATCATGCGGCCCAACACGGCGCCGAGGGCAATCAGCAATGCGACTTTGCCCATGGTTCCGCCCACGCCGTTGGCCACGACGGTGAATACGTCCGCCAAGGGGATCTGCGCGGCAACGGCCACCAGGATGCTCACGGCCAGCAATGCCACGAAGGCCTGGATCTTGAAGCGGATGATCATGAGCAACAGCAGCGCGACGCCCGCAACTGCAATGGTCAGCAGCAGCGGGGTCCCAAGGGCTACGGACGGTTTGATGGCGGGGGCATCAGCTGCCCGGACCGCCAAGGAATTGATGAGGGGAATCATCAGGGGTGTCTCCTTTGACAGAGCCGGCCTGGACTCGAGGCCGGCGAGAGGGGCGACGACGGCGGAGGGGGGCGGGGCGGCGAGGCCGGCGGCACGCGTCGCCTTGCCGACGATGCCCATGTCCTTCACGAAGATGTCCAGACGGCTGAGGACCTCGGGGCCATCCTCGGTGTAAGCCTCGAGGATTCGTGGGCCGCGGTTGGACAGCATGAAGGAGCCAGCGGCACCTGCTTCCAGCGCCGCGAGGGTCTTCGCCTGGTCGAGTCCGAGGGCGTCCGCGAGTGCCATGGCTTCGGCTGCAGCAGCGATGTGCACGCCGCACAAGAGCTGATTGACGGTCTTGAGGGCCTGGCCGTCGCCGGGCTTGTCGCCAACAACGGTGAGCGTGGAGGCCAGCAGTTCGAGCGCGGGGCGGGCCTTTTCCTGGGCCGCCGGCGTCGCGCCAACCACGATCAGGAGGTCCCCTTCGCCGGCACGCTTGGGGCCGCCGGAGAGCGGCGCGTCCACGAGTTCGACGCCGTATTCGGCCAGGCGGGCCACGGCGGCCGGAATAGCCTCGGTACCGACTGTGCTACCGAGGATCACGACGGCGCCCGGCTTGAGCACGGGAGCGACGCCGTTCTCGCCGAAGAGGACGGCGTCGAGCTGTTCGCCGTTGCGCACGGCAAGGAGCAGGGCGTCGGCGCCTTCCGAGGCTTCGCGCGCCGACGCGAAGGTGCGGATCCCGGCGTCGGCGGCGAGCTTCAGGCGCGGCTCGGCGATATCGAAGCCGTGGACGGTGAGCTGGGTCGCCAGGCGGGTAGCCATCGGCAGGCCCATGGCGCCCAGGCCGAGGACGGCGACGGTGTAATTGCTGGTCATGGTGTTCTCCATTGAATGCTGGGGTTGCGTTAGGAAGAGGATCGGCTAGAAGGTGTTGCTGAGTTTGCGCGTGACGTGCGCGAGGGATTCGTCGTCGCCCACGTTGCCGGCGAAGACGATGTACGGGATGCCCTTCGCGGGCCCGTCCACCGGCTCCCACAGCGAGACGATGCCGGGCAACATGGGGCCGCGGACTATCGCGTGGCGGATTTCCAGGCCGTGCGCTGCCACGTCCGAGGACGTGATGCCGCCCTTGGCGATGACGAAGCGCGGCGGGAAGGTCTTGAGCGTCCGGTTCACGATCGCGACGACGGCGGCAGAGACGGTGCGGGCAATCTTCAGGCTCGCCGCGGCGTCGTCGGTCTTGATGAGCAGGCGGCTCGTGTGGACGATGACGTCTCCATTGCGGAGGGCAATGACGACGGCGGCGACCGTCTCGTCCAAGTAGGCCTCCGCGCCGCTAGCGAGCAGTTTCTCGACGTCGATCTCGATGATCCGGGCGGCGCCATGCTGGGCCGTCAGGGCATTGAGCTGGCGCGTGGTGACGCCGACGTGCGAACCAACAACGATGAGGCCACCGGCTGTGGAGGGAGTGTTGCCTTCGTAGGCTTCCTCGCCGCTGAGCGCCTCACGGATTTCCTGGCCGATGCGGCCGCGGACGAACGGCGGACCCACACGGTAGAGCAGCTTCTTGCCGCGGCGTTCGGCTTCTTCCAGCCCGAGGGCCAGTGCCCGGAAGTCGTTCTCAGTGACGATGTCCGCAACGATCGGCGTGGAGTTCGTGGCGGGTTCGATCGCGTCTGCAATGGCCTTGGCGGAAATGGCAGGGTCCTGGGCTGAGGCCCCGGCACGGATGATGTTCAGGTCCAGGACGATCACATCGCTGGCCTGGAACCGGCCCTGCGACTTCTCCTCCACATACCTGGCCATCTCCGAGTTGGCGAAGCCGAAGCTCGCATCCTTGGCGAACTCGGTCTCGGCAACCGGGGTGAGCTTGCCGGCGTCGTGCCCGGTGCCACGCATGTAGTGCACGCCGCCAACGGTGACCCGCCCGGCGTCGGGAAACGCCGGGACGATCACGACGCCGTCGGTCGCCTCGCCGGTCACGTCCGCGACAGTGGCGGCAATGACGTCCGGTTCCAGCGGGTAGTGGCCACGGAGGGTGGAGTCGGAGCGGCTGACGAATCCCAAGCGCAGCTGGGAGCCGGCGGCGGCGTGCGCGTTCCGCACGATTTCCTCGTTGCGGGCAGCGGCCTCAACCGGGTCCAGGCTGCGCGTGTTGGTCAGCACGTAGACGGCAGGCTGAGAATGGCTTTCCGCGATGTGGGCGAACGCCCACGTGAAATCGGCGACCTCCCAGCGGGTGAGGACCGGCAGGTTGGCGACCGACTGGGTGCCGGTGGGGTCGTCGTCGAGGACTACCAGGATGCGGGGCGAGGTTGCGGAAGACGCTGCTACGGCGTCGGCAACCAGCTGAGCGGGGATCTGGACTTCAGCCGGGAAGGCAGCCAGGACATCGGCTTCAAGGGTCACTGTGCACTCCATCGTGGTTTTGAAGGTAAATGTAAGATGTCAGACATCTAATATTTGAATGCTAGTGTGACACACCCGCTTTCGGCTGTGCAAGTGTCAGTCGTCACTATGCTTGGCGCATGCTTCAAGAGCCTCCCGCCGTCGCGGCATTACACGTGGACATGCGCCTCCCGGCGGCCGCCGTTAAGGCAGACTTTCCGCCCCAAACTCCCGTTCTGTTGGTGCACGGCTGGGCGTCGACGTCCGCCTATTGGGAGCCACTCGCCACCGAGTTGCTCAACGCCGGACAAACAGTCTGGATCGTCGATTTGCCTGGGTATCACCGCGGGGACATGTTGCCTCCGGGCTTCCAGTGGACTCTGGAATCAGCTGCCGATTCCGTCGCTGCCGTTGCTGCCGTTGCTGCCAGGAACGCGGCACCGGTCCACATTGCCGGCCATTCGATGGGCGGAAGCGTGGCGCTGGCACTGGCCGCGCGGCACCCGGGGCTCGTGGCCAGCGTGGCCTTGATCGGCATGGTTCCGGCCCCGCCGAACGAAGGCTTCAAATCGATGCTCGAATCCCAGCTGCGGCAAGGCTTCATTGACGACGCGACGCGCGCCAAGTGCATGAAGGCCTGGTTCGGGGCGTTGTCGCCGGAGGACAATCGCTTGCTGAGCCGAGGATTTGAGCTGCCTTTCGAGGTCCTTGGCCCCAGCGGCCTCGCGGCGATGGCCGGAGTGGCTGCCGATGTCCCCGAAAAGGTGACCGCACCGACGCTGGTGATTGCCGGCGTCGGGGACCGATTACGTTCGCTGGACCAAGCGGAAGCCTTCGTGGCAGCCAGCCCGCTGCGGAGGCTCGTGGCAATACCCGACGCCGGGCACAGCGTCCATTGGGAGCAGCCGCATGCTTGCGCCGTGGCGCTCGGCGCGTTTTGGAACGAAAGCCGGCAGCCGCCAGCGTAAGATGTCAGACATCTAGGAACGGAGCACCATGGCACGCAAGTCGCTGGTCGGCGTCGTCGCTGACGAGCTGCTGGACCGCATCGTCGCGGGCGAATTTCCGCCGGGCACAGTGGTTCCCGGCGAACTCGAACTGAGCGCCAAGCATGAAGTCAGCCGCATGACGGTCCGCGAGGCCATGAAGACCCTCGAGGCCCAGAGAATCCTGAGCGTGGAGCGCGGCCGGGGGACTTTCGTCAACCCACTGAACCGCTGGGCTTCCCTCGAAGCTGTGCTGCGTGCGGCTTCGGAAGGAAAGAACGACGCCGCGGCGGCCGTCCAGCTCATCGAGCTGCGCCGCATGCTCGAGACCGGTGCCTGCGAACTGGCCGCCTCACGGGTCTCCCCCGAAGAAATCGACCAGCTGCAGGTTCACGTGTCCGCCATGCAGAAGGCCCACGATTCCAACGATGTGAGCGCGTTCGTCGAGGCGGACCTGGGCTTCCACGATGTCATCCTCCACGCCTCCGGCAACGTCTTCGTCGCTGTGCTCTTCGAACCCCTGCACCGCGTCTTGGAAACCCGGCGCACCCAGACCTCGCAAATCCCCGATATCCAGCGGCACGCGATCGGACATCACCGGGCCATCCTCAAAGCCCTCGAAGCCGGCGACGCCCCCCGGGCCCGCGAGGCCATGGACGCGCACATGCAGCAGACCCTCGACGATCTCAGGACATACGTCCTGGAGGCCTAGGCAGGCCCGGCTCCCCCGCCCCCCTGAGTTCTCGGACGCCCGCTCACATATCAACGGTCGCGGGCGGACCCTCGCTCACATATCAACGGTCGCGGGCGGACCCTCGCTCACATATGAACGGTTGTGAGCGAACGCCCGCTCACATATATCGACCGATCCCAGCAATATCCTGCGGTGTCGTCCTGCAGCACCCTCCAATAAGCCGAGCGCCAAGTTCTTGCCAGATGCCGGCTCCTTCCGCAATGCTTGCAGGTTGCTTGCCATCAGCACCGCCCACGGCCGGGCCGGGCGTCCAGGTCTTGGTTAGAGCGTCATAGCATTCGCCGGAATTCGGATACGCGATCAACGGGATTGAGGTGACTTTGCGGAGGGCTCGAAGCGACGGAGAGACCAGTTCCAGAGGCACGCAATTTACGCCGATCGCGACGACGCGCGGCTGCGTTGCACAGAGCCTTGCGACGTTGGCCAGCGTTGTGCCGTCGCTGATGTGCTCCCCGTCCCGTAGCGTGAAGGAGAACCATGCTTCGACGTTGAACTCTTCTACGAGTGCCAACAGTGCCTTCGTCTCCGAAACCGAAGGCAACGTCTCACATGCCAGCAGGTCCACTCCCGCCTCCACCAGCGCCGCGATCCGGGGCCTGTGGAATTCCATGAACTCGATCCGGCTGAGGGTGTAGTCCCCGCGGTATTCCGAACCGTCAGCGAGGTAGGCGCCATAAGGGCCTACTGATCCGGCAATCAGCAGGGGTCCCGCTTCCGGGTTTTCAGCCAAGTATCCGCGCCTCGCGTCGTCGGCCAGGCGTACGCTCAATGCCACCAGCCCCAAGGCTTCCGCTTCGCCGATGCCGCGCTGTCTGAAGCCTCGCGGCGTGGCCTGGTAGCTCGCAGTGATGGCTACCGTGGCTCCTGCATCGAAATAGTCGCGGTGCACTTGCTTGATCAGCTGCGGTTGTTCCAGAAGCACCTTGGCCGACCAAAGTGGGTCCTCCAGATTGCAGCCCCGCGCCTCGAGCTCAGTGGCGAGTGCGCCGTCCAGCGTCAGCTTCGAGCCGGCGTCGAGCATGCGGGACAGCGTGATCTTACTGGGCATCGTTCGGGGCTCCAAGCAGTTGATCTTCATTCGTGCCTATGTGGGGACGAGATGGTCCAGCGTGACCACCCTCTCACTATATTGGTCATTATGAGCATTTGAAAATGCTTGTAATGATCAGGCCAGTTATGCCACCATGGCAGTCAAGCAATCGGCGCCAAGCGCAGGGAAGAGGACCCCTTGAAGATAGAAATGAAATCAGTGCGCAAGCTGCGCGTACATTGGCCTATCGCGTCCGAGACTTTCGCCGGGCTCGCTGAGGGCGAGGCCGGTGCGTTCCGGAATGACCACGGCATTACGGCACTGCTTCAGGCCTTGGCGGACTCCCCGGAGTTGGGGGACTTTGGAAACTACAGGCACGTTTTCGAGTCCGGCGTGGGATTCGAAGGATTCACCGTGGCTGAAGGCGCCAACCCCACCTTGGGGCAAGTGGGCCAGCGGACCATTTCGCCGACCTTTGTCTTCACGACGTACTTCGACGCCGCCCTGGACGACGAGCGGGTGGATCGGTTCATGCGTCACCTTGTGGAGATCCACCCTTGGGAAGTCCCTGTCATAGAGCTATCCGGCGTCGTGAGCGTCTCATCCACCGCACTGGCAGAGGCCCGCGAGAGCGGGGTCGCATCATGACCGACAACGCCACGACGGATTTTTGGGACGGGCTCCAGCCCCTCATAGCGGGCAGGACGTTCGCCGACTTGACGCATGCATTCCACCCAGGCCAACCGCACTTCCCCGCTTTCCCCGACGAGATCAGGGAAGCCGTGTTCGATCTGGAGAATGGCGACGGATTCACCGCGCACCGCTATTCGATCATCGGGCAATGGGGAACACACGTTGATCCCCCCTCACATTTCATCCGCGGCGGCCGGTCTTTGGATCAGATCCCGGTAGGGGACATGATCCTTCCGCTGGTCATCCTGGACATTTCAGAACGGGTCAAGGCTGATCCCGATGCCACCCCCACGGTGGCGGACATCCACGCATGGGAAAGCCGAAACGGCACTGTCCCGACGGGTAGCTTTGTGGCACTGCGGACAGGCTGGAGCCGACGTTGGCCCGATGCCGACGCCATGGCGAACAGGGACGACGAAGGCATCAGTCACAGTCCGGGCTGGTCGCAGGAGGCCCTCACCTTCCTGATTGAACGACGGTCGATTGCGGCTGTAGGTCATGAACAGACAGACACGGACCCGGGGCTGGCCACTTCCCGCAAGGACTTTAGCCTGGAGACATACGTGCTGGGACAGAACCGTTGGCAGATCGAGCTATTGGCGAACCTGGATGGTCTTCCGGAAAAGGGTGCCGCCCTGGTTGCGACGTGGCCAAAACCCCTTGAGGGAAGCGGCTTTCCCGCCCGGGTGTTTGCTATCCACTGAGTCACGCCCGTCCGGTGGCTAGAATCAGATCCATGCCTAAGACATCCAGCATGGGACGGGGAATCATGGCTGTCCTTGCAGTCGGCTCCCGCAACGCCGAAGGCCTCCCCGGCGGCACAGTCGCCGATATTGCAGCCGACCTAGGCAAGGATCGCAGCCAGGTCTCGCGGAGCCTGCGAGTCGCGGAACAAGAAGGGTTCCTGGAACGCGCCGAGAGGCGATCCTACAACCTGAACTGGTCACTCTTTACCGACGCCCAGCTTTTGACCGAACAACGGCTGCAGACGGACGGGATCACCGCCCTGGAGGGTCTTGCCGGCGAAACGAACGAAGGATGCTTCCTCGGAGTGCTGAGCGGTGACAGCACGGTGACGGTCGGTGAGCGTATTCCGGCGAGCAGCAACATGGTCGGTTCGTGGTTGGGCCGGCCTTACCCGGCCTACTGCAGCGACGCCGGCCAGGCATTGTTGTGGGAGGCGTCCGACGCCGAGGTCCGAACCGTTTTCGCGTCCTCTGCATTTGTTCGCCACGGCCCCAATACTCCGGTCAATGTCGAGGACTTCCTGACGCGGCTGCATGAGGCTAGGGGACGGGGGTATTCCATCGTGGATGAGGAAGCAGAACCAGGCTTGTATTCCCTAGCCGTTCCCGTACGGGATTTCAAACGCGAAGTGGTGGCTGCCCTGCAGGTCGTGGGTCCTAAGACACGGCTGGCAGCGCGGCGGGAACTCTGCGCCTCGGCTCTCGTGTCGTGGGGAAAGTGGCTCGAATCGACGATGGGTCAGGGACTGCCGCAGGCGCTGGCCTAGCTCGCAAGGCCCCTTCCTCCCGTATTGTCCCGAGTACTGCGACCGCATGATCCGAGCCGCGCGGCGGCTTCCGTGAGAACCTTCGCGATTTTCCCGGCCCTGGACTCGATCTGGGGCCGGTTGCCCAGAACACTAAGTGAAGCAAGAATCGCTCCTTCCGGGTCACGGACAGGAACGGCCAATTCGTAGACGCCATGTTCGAATTCTTCGGCCGCCACTATGAAGCCCCGGTTCCGGTCCCTGTCCATCAGCTCGCAGACCTCCTCGGTCGAGTGGGCCGCGCCCGGACCGCCGACACCGATGAAGTTGGCGTCCTTGAGGAGATCCTGAATCGCGGCCTGCTCGTGATCCCACAAGAGTGCCCGGCCTGATCCCGTGCACCATGTCGGCGTCACCATTCCAGGTTTGACGAAGCTGCCAGGGAGCGCGTCATTGCTAGATGCGCGCAGGAGAATTACCCGGAAGCCCTCGCGGACAGAAACCCTGGATCGGAGGCCAAGCGTGGCCACCAGCGCCTCCAACTCGGTTCTTGATTGGCGAACCCAGCCAGTATTAAGCGACGCCGCGAGGCCGAAAAATTGCGGGCCTGTCCGGAACGGACCGCGTTCGACCCTTTCGAGAAGTCCCAAATCACACAATTCCTGGGTCAGCCGGGATACGCGGCTTTGCTCCATGTCCAGCTCGGAGGCGAGCTGGGAGACGCCGAGGAGCCGCCGGCCCCACTTCTCCCGGTCCGCGACCAAGCGCACAATACGAAGTCCTTGTGCCATGGACGACGCTTCCGAGGAAGAATCCATTGTCAATGCTCCTTCCGAGCTTCATCAGGCCCTATTCTCACACGTCCCCGTTGACCGGAACGCGGCTTCCTCCTGCCCACGCGGTGTAGAGATCGGCGAGGATTGCCGAGTTCGCCGCCTCTATCTCCTCAACGGTGATTTCTTCGGCTCCTTGCTTTCCGAACAGCACAACTTCGTCGCCCGGAGCGGCGTCAGCGATGTCGGTTACGTCAACAACCATGGAATTCATCGAAACAAGGTCGACGATGGCGACACGCCGGCCACGGACGAGCACATGGCCTCCACGGGCCAGCGCGCGGCGGTAGCCGTCGCCGTATCCTGCGGTCACCGCTGCCAACTTTGAGTCCCGGTCCAGCGTGTGGGCGAGGCCATACCCGACTTTGGTGCGGGCAGGATAGCTATCGATATGGCGGTTGTCATCTTTGGGGGAGTGGGTCATGACCCCGGCCAGCTGAAGCCTCGGATGGCTGACGATCCGTCGGACAGCCCTCGGCCAGGGACAGCAGTCCCCGGCCGAGAGCTGGGTGAACGATGGTCAGCGATCCAGCAAAGACGGCGCGGCCGTGCGCGCCTTGCGTCCGTACTTGAGATAGAACAAGGCGTAGCAGGCTCCTACGAAGGGGACCCCGAAGTAGAGGGCGGCTACCTGGTTCGGGTCAAACGCGATACCGATCAACGAAATGAAGCAGAGCGAGAACGCCAGGATCGGAACTAGGGGAAACAGCGGGGCCTTATAGGGAAGGGCGGCGACGTTGCCGCCATTCTTGACGAAAGTCCGCCTGTGGAAGAAATGCGATGCGGCGATGGACATCCACACGCCGACGACGGCGAACCCTGCGACGGACACAAGGGCCAAGTACACCGTCTCGGGCGCAACCACGCTGCTGATGAGCGATGCCAGGCCACCCACCATGCTCACGGAGAGCGCAACCATAGGGATGCCGCGCCGGGTCAGCTTTCGCAACACGCGAGGGGCATGTCCTTCGTCCGAGAGAGAGTACAGCATGCGGGCGCACGAGAAGAGACCGCTGTTGCCGGCGGAAAGGAGCGCGGTGATGATGACGAAATTCATGGCGTCGGCGGCAAACGGGATGCCGATGGAGGAAAAGACCGTCACGAACGGGCTCTGGTCCAGGCCGACCTGATCAAACGGGATGGTGGCGGCGATGACCGCGATGGCCCCGACGAAAAAGATCAGCAAGCGGACGACGGTACTGCGCATGGCCTTCGGAATGCTCTTGGCAGGATCCGCGGTTTCGCCTGCCGCTACGCCGATGAGCTCGGAACCGGAGAAGGCATAGAACACTGCAAGCGCGGTGACCAGAACGCCAGTGAATCCGTTGGGGAAGAGACCCCCGGTGGTGTTGAAGTTCTCGAGGAGGAAGGGATGGTTGCCGGTCTCGCTCAATGGGTGGAAACCAAATAGTGCGGCACCCCCGAGCACGATCAGGACGATGATGGCTCCGACCTTGATGATCGCGAACCAGAACTCCGACTCTCCGAAGAACCGCGAAGAGACGGCGTTGAGGCCGAAAAGAACGGCGGCAAAGATGACACACCAGACCCACACGTCGATGTTTGGAAACCATCGCTGCATGAGGAGGCCGGCCGCTGTGAATTCCGAGCCGATGGCCACGGCCCAGCAAAGCCAGTAGAGCCACGCCGTGGTGAATCCCGTGGCTGGTCCGATCGACCGCGATGCGTAGATGTGGAAGGCTCCCGAGACCGGGTACGCGATGGCAAGTTCGCCAAGGCATGCCATTACCAGGTAGACCACGAAGGAGCCAATCAGGTAGGCGATGACCGCGCCGAGCGGTCCGGCCTGGGAGATCGTGTAGCCGGAACTCAAGAAAAGTCCGGAGCCGATCACCCCGCCCATGGCGATCATGACGAGGTGCCTGGGCCCCATGGACCGGCGTAGCCCGGATTCAGACGACGGAGGGGATGAGAGCTGTGGTTCTAGCGCGACGGGTAATGAGGATTCCATGGTGCCTCCGGGGTCGGTGGTCAGGTTGGTGGTCGAATCGGTGCGAAGAATGCGCGTGATACCTCGGGGGTCGAGGGGTGATCCGGATTGCCGGAGGTGCGCAAGGGGATGGTGATGAAGATAACACAGCGTAGTCGAATTGGTCATTAAAAACATTTGGGCATGCACATGTTGCACGCATGTTACTTGCGGGCGCTGATGTCGAATCGCCATGCGGATGGTCGATTCGCCCTATTCTTCGGCCGGAATCACATGCCCTGGCTGACATGGAATCCGGTCAATATTGGAGGACCGATGTAACTGACTGAAGGAGCAGCATGACCACCTATGACATTGCCCTGATCGGCTTTGGCGGCGTCAACAGGACCCTGGCCGAACTGATCGCAACACGCAATGAGGCACTTCGTTCCGGGCTGGGCTTTGGCCTCCGGGTCGTGGCAATCACCGACCTTCGCCTCGGATCCCTGGTCCAGCCTGATGGTATCGACCTCTCCATGGCCCTGGGCCTTGGCGGCGGGAGCGAAACCTTCGCCGAACACGGGGGATCCGCGGACACCAACAATGAGTCGGTCATCCGCTCGTGCACAGCAGACATCATCTGCGAAGCCACCTTCACAAACCCCGACGACGGCGAACCTGCGGTCTCCCATGTGCGGTGGGCCCTCGAATCGGGCAAGAGCGTCTGCACCACGAACAAAGGACCGGTTGCCCTCCGTGGGGCCGAACTGAATTCCCTGGCCGCGCAAAATGGCGTCTACTTCGAATACGAAGGAGCCGTCATGAGTGGCACGCCGGTGATCCGTTTGGCGAAGAAGATGTTTTCAGGACTCCGGTTGAATGGTTTCGAAGGCATTCTCAACGGAACCAGCAATTACGTGCTCGGTCGGATGGAAGCCGGCCTGGACTTCGAAGCTGCCGTCAGCGAGGCACAGGAACTCGGTTACGCCGAGGCGAACCCAGCAGCAGACATCGAGGGCTACGATGTCCAGCTCAAGGTCCTCATCCTCGCCAACGAACTGCTTGACGCGGGCATCGAACTCAAGGACGTCCGGCGGCAAGGGATCTCGACGGTCACGGCGGAAGATGTCCGAACGGCATCCCGGAACGGACGCCGCTGGAAGCTCGTCGGTTCGGCACGGCGGAATCCTGACGGGACCGTCACCGCAGGTGTAGCCCCGGTCGCGGTGCCCCTTGACCACGGACTTGCCGGCGTTTCGGGCGCTACGAACGCCGTCTCCTTCGATACCGATCTACTTGGCCCGGTTACCGTATCGGGACCTGGAGCAGGTCGCGTGGAGACCGCCTACGCCTTGCTCTCAGACATCTTCGCCATCCACTCAGCAAAGACAGGGGCGGCCGCACATGTCTGAGTCCACACTCTGCGCCACGGAAATGGTGCTGCCACGATTCCGTGAAGTGACCAGCCCCTACGATGGCAGGATCGTCGGCACGGTCCCCCTGACCGACGCTTGTGCCGCCGACGCCGTGCTCGAAGTGGCCCGGGCCGGCGCGCGAAAAGCACGGGCACTGTCCCGCAACACCCGGGGGAAAATCCTCGACACTGCTGCCACCGACATCGAACGGCGAAGCGAAGAGTTCGCCCGGACCATTGTTGCCGAGTCAGGCAAGACCATCCGCCAGGCCCGAAAGGAAGTATTGCGAGCCGTCAATACCCTTCGCCTGTCCGCGGCCGAAGCGCGCCGGAACGCCGGAGAGGTCATTCCCTTTGACTCATACGAGGGCTCGGAAGACCGGACCGGATGGTACTCGCGCGAACCGCTTGGCATCATTGCAGCGATCACGCCCTTCAACGACCCCCTCAATCTCGTGGCGCACAAGATCGGTCCGGCCATTGCCGGAGGCAACGCAGTGGTCCTCAAGCCCTCCGCCCTGACTCCCCTGTCGGCCCAACTCCTCGCGGACGCCCTCGTGGATGCTGGGCTTTCGCCTGAAGTCCTGACTGTTGTTCACGGGGATCGGGAGATAGCCGAAACCATCATCCGGTCCCGGGATGTGAGAATGGTGTCCTTTACCGGCGGGTTCGCCACTGGGGAAAGCATTGCCCGCGCCGCCGGCCTGAAGAAGCTTTCCATGGACCTGGGCGGAAACGCACCTGTCATCATCCTGAGCGATGCTGACATTGACGACGCCGTGGAATCCTGCGTCTCCGGAGCGTTCTGGGCCGCTGGCCAGAACTGCGTGGGGGTGCAGCGAATCCTTGTAGCCACACCGTTGTACGCCGATTTCCGCCAGCGCTTCCTGGAAGCGACAGCCCGATTGGTATCCGGAGATCCGTCGGATGAGCGGACGGACGTCGGGCCGATGATCAGCCCCGCTGCGTTAGACGAACTCAAAGCCAAGCTCGATGAGTCCATCCATGACGGCGCTGCACTTCTCGCAGGCAACGTGAGGGTAGGCAATGTGCTTGAGCCGACTGTGCTGGAAGCGGTCCCGGCGGACAGCAGGCTGTGGAGGGAAGAAGTGTTCGGGCCTGTTGTCATGCTGCATGCTTTCAATACGTTCGAAGAAGCCATTGAAGTAGCAAATGCCATCGAATTCAGCCTTCACGCCGGCATTTTCACGGACTCCCTGAGCAACGCCATGGACGCCGCGCGCCGGATCGACGCAGGCGGAGTCATGATCAATGATTCCTCGGACTATCGGTTCGACGGCATGCCGTTCGGGGGTTCCAAATACGGAAGCCTCGGCAGGGAAGGTGTCCATTTTGCTTACGAAGAGATGACCCAGCCCAAAGTCGTCTGCATCAAGAACCGTGGGATATAGAGCCGTGACCAGCCGCATCGAGACCGATTCGCTCGGGAACATTCCCGTACCCGCCAACGCCTACTGGGGAGCACACACTGCCCGGGCATTGGAAAACTTCACCATCAGCGGCATTCCGATCTCCAGGCATCCGCACTTGGTACGCTCCCTGGCAATGATCAAGAACGCCGCGGCGCAGGCCAACTGCGAACTTGGGGTGCTCTCGCCCCGGCAGGCGGCAGCAATCCGCGAATCGTGCCGGGAAATCCAGGAAGGGCATCACCTCGAACAGTTCTGCGTTGACGTCATCCAAGGAGGGGCCGGCACCAGCACGAATATGAACGCGAATGAAGTGATCGCGAACCTCGGGCTGGAAAAACTAGGCCAGCGCCTCGGCGACTACCAGCACCTGCACCCCATCGACCATGTCAATCGTTGCCAATCCACCAATGACGCTTATCCAACCGCCATCAAGCTGGCCCTCATTTTCGCCATCGCGGAACTCAACCAGGAATTGGGCAAGCTTGCCGAAACCGCCAGAAACAAGGGTGCCGAATTTGCCGATGTCGTGAAGATGGGTAGGACCCAGCTTCAGGATGCTGTCCCGATGACCCTGGGGCAGGAGTTCAATGCCTTCGCCGCCACGTTGGAGGAAGATCGCTCCCGGCTCCTGGAGTCCACCGATCTGATGCGCGAATGCAGCCTGGGGGCCACCGCCATCGGCACCGGCATTACCGCCGAACCGGGTTATCAGCAACTGGTGCTGCGGGCACTCTCCGAAGTTTCCGGCGTCGACGTCCTTCCTGCCAACGATCTGGTTGAGGCGACGTCCGACGTCGGAGTTTTCATGCACGTGTCGGGCATGCTCAAACGGACCGCAATCAAGCTATCCAAGATCAGCAGTGACCTCCGATTGCTGTCCAGCGGACCGCAGAATGGCTTTGGCGAGATCACCTTGCCTCCCCGTCAAGCGGGGTCGTCCATCATGCCCGGAAAGGTGAACCCTGTCATCCCCGAGACCATGAATCAGATCGCTTTCGCGGTTGCCGGAGCGGACACCGCGGTAACGATGGCTGCAGACAATGGCCAACTCCAACTCAATGCCTTCGAACCTGTCATCGCTCACGTCCTGCTTCAAGCCGTTTCATGGCTCAAACAAGGAGCTCGCGTTCTCCGCACACACTGCATGGAAGGCATCGAAGCGAACACCGACCGCCTCGCCCGCCAGACGGCAGCTTCGGTGGGCCTTGCAACGGCACTGGTTCCGGCCATCGGCTACGCGGCCGCGGCGGCGGTCGCCAAGGAAGCCCTGCGGGACGGATCACCGGTTCTCGACGTCGTTACCGGCAAGAACCTCCTGGACCGTGCCACCGCTCAATCGATGCTTGAATCGGCTGCGCTTCCGGTCAGGGGTACCCGCATATCAGCGGTCTGATCGCCAACTCCTCACGCGGTCGGCACTGCGCCACGCCGGATGAGACTGGAAAGCGTCATGGCCGTCACGGTATCCGTGACGCCCGGAAGTGCGGCGATCTGCTCCCAGATCTCTTGGATTCTCTCCAAGGACCGGGCTTCAAGCCTCACGAGAAGATCAAAGTCCCCGCTGACGACGTCGCACAAAACCACTTCCGGAATGGACCGCAAAACAGCAATGACATCCGAACCACGCACCCGGTCCTTCCGGTAGACCATAAGGAAAGCCGAGACGGACCCTTGCCCGGGTAGGCCAGCAACCAGCGTATATCCCTGGATGTATCCTTGCCGTTCCATCCGGTCGACGCGCTGGCGCACAGCATTCCTTGAAAGCAGGACTTTGCTCGCCAGTTCGGCATGACTAATGCGTGCGTTTTTGGTGAGCTCCGCAAGGATCCTCTGGTCTATGTGATCGAGACTCACGCGGTCCATGCCCACCCTTCAAAAAGTAAATCCCTGTGCACAACCCAAGCAGAACCCGATCCACAACCGAAAGCTCCAGAAAAGATGATACTTCCGCATCACAGCCATCCAACGTTCGGCGCCATCACCTGCGTCCTGTTCGACATGGACGGAACACTTATCGACTCTGCCCGAGGTGTTACCTCAAGTGCTGCCCGGGCTTTGGAATCCGTGGGAGCGCCGGTCCCGAGGCCGGACGAACTACTCAGGTTTGTCGGGCCACCGATGGTCGAATCGTTCAGGGCAGTCTCCGGGATTGACGAAGCGACTGCCCAGAGAGCCCTCCAACACTATCGCAAGGCATACGCGGATCACGGCGCTGAGCAATCGAGCCTCTACGAAGGAGTCACAGAACTGCTGGAGCAACTATGCTCAGCCGGTATCCCCATGGCTGTTGCCACGTCCAAAGTGGAAGATCAAGCACTACGACTCGCACGACGCTTTGGAATCGAAAGCAACTTCATCACCATATGCGGGGCATCGGACGTTGAAAGACGGGCGACCAAGGCGGAAGTCATCGGTGAAGCACTGCTCCGCCTTGCCTCCCTGGGCATCGATATCTCCAACCCGGCAATGGTCGGCGACAGAAGTTATGACGTCGCGGGAGCCGCTGAGCATGGAATTTCCACCTTTTTCGCGCTCTGGGGGTACGGGGGAAATGAGGAGGCGTTGCACGCTGCTGCCACTGCCATCTCACCCACAGTTTTGCTGCCGATGATCCTGGCCACATCAGTGAGCGAGCGTTCCGCCGTTTGGCGTCATAGGTGAGCGAGCGTCCGCCGAAAGGGCCGTATATGTGAGCGAGCGTCGGAGGGGACCAGACCCCTAGTCCGCCGGCCCTGCGTCGGCTAGTCTGCTTTCACGGCCTGCCAGGCCCGCAGTTCAGGCATCAAGGACGATCATGAGGAGCAAGAATGGCTGACCACACATATAGCGTTTCCGAAATTGTTGGAACTTCGTCCGAGGGCGTCGACGCCGCCATCAGGAACGGGATTGCGGCCGCGAGCCAGACCCTCCGGAACCTCGACTGGTTCGAGGTCAAGGAAATCCGCGGCCATCTTAGCGAGGGCGCCGTTGCCGACTGGCAAGTAACCATCAAGCTCGGATTCCGCCTCGAGCGTTAAGAAGCCCCAAAACCCCCCAAAACGACGATGGCCGCCAGCCTTTCTGTGGAAAGGCTGGCGGCCATCAGTTGCGAGGCTGGACTCACCCGCGGGTCCAGACTTGGACGGGGTCACCGCCACAGAGGAGTCGCCGGCCGCGGCCGGCAAATTCGATCCACAGGAATTCGTGGTCCGACGAAACTTCGTCCACAAGGCCGGCGTCGAAGCCCCATTTGTCCTCGTGGATCCAGACGGTTTCGCCGCGGCTGAGCTCCGACCATTTCGACGGCGGCAAGCGAAGTGCCGCTCCAGCGGGCCGTTGCGCCGACGTCGTGAAGTGGCTTGGGCCCCACGCCCCCAAGGTTTCGGGACTCATCGGGACTCGGCTATCAGGTACTGGCGGTGCCAGACCGTTGCCGCACCGTTATGGGGCGGGAAGACGTGGCCTTCGAAGAACGTGTGCACCACGTGGGGTTCACCTTCGGGGCTCCACTGACCGGATGCCGGGCAATGCGAGCCCGTGGATCCCGCGGACCCGGCGGTGGTTGCCCGTTCCCTCAGCAGCGCGATGCGTTTCATCGTTGAATTCCATCCTTGATATGCGAAAAGGTCTGGATTCAGCGTAAACGCGATTCAAAAGCCGCCCAATGGGCACATAGACAGAATCACGCTGATTCACTATGCAGCAGCACAGTGACGTGGAGCACTTTTGGCTGAAACTCCCTCAGCTCTCGTCCATCGCATGACGCTCGGACAACTCCGCGCCCGGCGCCGTTCCGGCAGCAAACGTCGTTCCGGCACCAAACGCCGTTCCCGCACCAAAGCTGCCCAGCAACTTCAAGGCATCGTCCGACGGCGAACCCGCCTTCGCTGAATAGACCCGCAGGACCTGGTCCGGGTCCTCCGGCAGGGCCAGATTCTCGAAGTTCAGTTCCACGTCCCCCACCGTGGGGTGGTGCAAGCGGACCGTGCCGGCCGAGCGCGCGGCCACTCGATGCCCTGCCCACCATTGGCGGAAATGTTCGCTGTTCACGGCGAGTTCGCCCACGAGCTGGTTCGCTTGTGGATCGTCGGGGTGCCGCCCGGTATCCGCACGCAGGGAGCCGGCGGCTTCCGCGGCAACCGTCTTCCAGTCCCGGAACAGTTCGCGTGCCTGCGGGTCCAGGATCAGCCAGCGAGTGAGGTTCCGCTCGGCGGGAGGCATGGACGGGAAGTCGGCAAACAGCAAGACCGCCATGCGATTGGCTCCGAGCACGTCGCTGCGCCGGCCAAGCAGGAGCGCCGGAACGTCGCCCACGGCGTCCAGAAGTTGGCGCAAGGCCGGCCGCACCCGTGGTGCGGGAGTCGGCGCCTTGGCAGTCGACGCGCAGTGCTCAAGCAGGTCCATCATGTGGGTGTGCTCGCTTGAGTCCAAGCGAAGAGCCCGCGACACCGATTCGAGGACCGCCCGCGAAGGATGGATATGGCGGCCCTGTTCGAGGCGGGTGTAGTAGTCCGTGCTGACATCGGCCAAGCGGGCAATCTCTTCCCTGCGCAGCCCTGGAACGCGGCGCGCGCCGGACGCTTCCGGCAAACCGGCGTCCTCCGGCGACATCCGGGCACGCATGGCTTTGAGGAACTTTCCGAACTCGGCACTTTGACCCATGTGCCTATTCTTCCTTCCCTCAGGGCTTGTTTCTACGGCCAAGGTAGGACTCCGAGTCCTAGGAAAAACAGGGGGCGTCAAAACTACTGATTGTTGTGCCGAAAGTGCATAGGCTCGAAAAAGCCAGTCAGGCAATCCACCCACCAGTGACGAAAGGGCAAGACATGTCCAACGCTCAGAATTCCACCGTTCCCGGGCTCGTCCTGAACAACTCGGTCACCATCCCCCAGCTCGGCTTCGGCGTCTTCCAGGTCCCGCCTGCCGAGACCCAGAAGGCCGTGGAGGACGCTCTGGAGGCCGGTTACCGGCACATCGACACTGCCGCGGCCTACCGGAACGAATCCGGTGTCGGCGCGGCAATCAAGGCTTCCGGCATCGCCCGGGAAGAACTCTTCATCACCACCAAACTCCGCAACGGCGAACAGGGCCGGGCCGCGGCGGCATTCAACCACAGCCGCCGCGAACTCGGCCTGGACGTCATCGATCTCTACCTGATCCACTGGCCCGTCCCGTCTCAAGGCTTGTTCGTGGATGCGTGGAAGGCACTCGAAAAGATCCATGCCGACGGCGGCGCCAGGGCAATCGGCGTCTCCAACTTCTTGCAGGATCATCTCGACACCCTGCTCGAGTTCGCCGACGTCGTTCCCGCCGTCAACCAGATCGAACTGCACCCGACCTTCCAACAGCGGGAACTGGCGGCGAAGAGCCGCTCGCACGGGATCGCCGTAGAGGCGTATAGCCCGCTGGGGCAAGGAGCGGACCTGGGGTCGCCAACGGTCGCCGAACTTGCCGAAACGCACGGTGTCACCCCCGCACAGATCGTGCTGGCCTGGCACCTCGGAACCGGCAACATCGTCATCCCCAAGTCCGTCCACCCCGAGCGGATCCGCCAGAACCTCGCGGCGGCAGCGCTGCAGCTCACCCCGGACGAACTGGCAGCCATCAGCGCGCTCGACGCCGGTACGCGCCTCGGCGCGGACCCCGCCGTCGCGTCCTTCAGCCAAATGTAGAAACCACCAGCGTAAGGAACCCAAAACCATGCAGTACACCCACTTGGGCCGTTCAGGGCTCAGCGTCTCCCGCTTGTGCCTCGGAACCATGAATTTCGGCCCGCAGACGGAGGAATCCGCAGCGCATTCCATCATGGACTCGGCCCTGGAATCGGGCATCAACTTCTTCGACACCGCCAACGTCTACGGCGGCCACGACAACCGGGGTTGGACCGAGGAAATCCTGGGCCGCTGGTTCGCCAAGGGCGGCGAGCGCCGCGAGCGCGTCGTCCTCGCCACCAAGCTCTACGGAACCATGACTGACCGCCCCAACGAGTCCAAGCTCTCCGCCCTCAACATCCGGCGCGCCTTGGACGCCAGCCTCAAGCGCCTGCAGACCGACTACATCGACGTCTACCAGTTCCACCACGTGGACCGGAACACGCCGTGGGACGAGATCTGGCAGGCCATCGAGGTAGCGGTCCAGCAGGGCAAGATCCTGTATTCCGGAAGCAGCAACTTCGCTGGCTGGCACATCGCCCAGGCCCAGGAGGCTGCCGCGCGGCGCAACTACAACGGACTCGTGAGCGAGCAGTCCATCTACAACCTGCTCACCCGCAATGTCGAACTGGAAGTCATCCCGGCCGCCCAGCAGTACGGCCTCGGCCTCATCCCGTGGTCGCCGCTTCACGGCGGGCTCTTGGGCGGGGTGCTGAAGAAGGAACGCGACGGCCTTCGTCGCCTTGAGGGCCGCGCGGCGGAGACCCTGAAGAAGCATGAAGACCAGATCCGCCAGTACGAGGACCTCGCCGACGACCTTGGCTACGAGCCCGGCGACGTTGGCTTGGCCTGGTTGCTCCACCAGCCGGCTGTAACCGCGCCGATCGTGGGTCCGCGCACGCAGGAGCAGTTGGACGCCGCCATCAGGGCTTTGGATGTCACCCTCGACGCCGATGCCCTCAAGCGGCTCGACGACATCTTCCCGGGCCACCGGACCGCGCCGGAAGACTACGCGTGGTGACGTCGGCACCGTTGCGCCTGCTGTTCATCGGCGGGACCGGGACCATCAGCGCGGCGGCGGCGGAGCGCGCCGTCGCGCTGGGTCATCGGCTCACCGTGCTCAATCGCGGAGTGAGCTCGGAAAGGCCGGCCCCTCCGGGCACGGAATTGCTGCAGGCGGATATCCGCAACCCCGCCGAGGTGGCGGAGGTGCTGAACGGCCGCGAGTTCGACGTCGTCGCGGACTTCATCTCTTTCACGCCGGAGCATGTGGCCGCCGCGGTGGAGCTGTTCCGCGGCCGGACCGGGCAGTACGTGTTCATCAGTTCGGCCTCCGCCTACCAGAAGCCGCCCGCACACTTGCCGATCCTCGAATCGACCCCGCTCAGGAACCCGTTCTGGAAGTACTCCCAGGACAAGATCGCGTGCGAAGACTTTCTCGTCCGCGCCTACCGCGACGAAGGATTCCCCGTGACCATCGTCCGGCCTTCGCACACCTACGACCGCACGCGGATCGCCCTCCTGGGCGGCTGGACGGACATCCATCGGATGCGGGAAGGCCTGCCCGTGATAGTCCACGGCGACGGTACCTCGCTGTGGACCCTCACGCACGCGGATGATTTTGCAGTCGCTTTCGTCGGCCTCCTCGGCCGGCCCCAGGCTGTGGGTGAAAGCTACACCATCACCTCGGACGAAGCACTCCCGTGGGACCAGGTATACCGGCTCTTCGCCACAGCGGCAGGGGTGCCGGAACCCGAGCTAGTGCACATCGCCTCGGACACCATTGCAGCGCACTCCCCGGAGCTTGGCCCTGGGCTTCTCGGGGACAGGTCCCACTCCGTGGTCTTCGACAACACCAAGATCAAAACGCTGGTGCCCTGGTATCGGGCAGAAATTCCGTTCGCGGCAGGCGCACGGGAGATCGTCCGGTGGCATGATGAACATCCAGGCATCAAGCACGTGGACCAAGACTTCATGAAACTCAGCGATCAACTGGTCCAATGGGCACGGAGGCCGATCTAGCAACTGAAAGGACAGGACCATGGCACTTGCTCCGACTGTCAGGCTCAACGACGGTAATGCCATTCCGCAGATCGGCCTCGGAACCTGGCCCCTCGACGACGCCCAGGTCGCCACGGCGGTGGTGTCCGCCGTCGAGCTTGGCTACCGGCACGTCGACACGGCGTACCGCTACGGTAACGAGGCCGGCGTCGGGCAAGGCGTGCGGGACTGCGGGGTCCCGCGGGAGGAACTGTTCATCACCACCAAACTGGACGGCACCCACCAGGGCCGCGATCGCGCCGTCGAGGGCCTTGAAGGATCCCTCAAGCGCCTCGGGCTGGACTATGTGGACCTCTTGTTGATCCATTGGCCGCTCCCCCAACGGAATGAATTCGTGTCCACCTGGGAGACATTCGAGCGGCTCCAGGCTGAGGGGAAGGTGCGTTCGATCGGCGTGTCCAACTTCAAGCCCTCGCACCTTGAGCGGCTCCTCGAGGAAACCTCGGTGGTGCCGGCCGTCAACCAAATCCAAATCTCGCCATCCATCACCCGAATCGATGAGCGTGCCTTCAACGGCAACCATGGCATCGCCACGGAATCGTACAGTCCGTTGGGGGCCGGCCGCGATCTCCTGAATGCCCCGGTGCTGGCCGCCATCGGGAAGAAACACGGAAAGACTCCCGGTCAGGTGGTGTTGCGCTGGCACGTCCAGGAGGGGCTCGTCGCCATCCCGAAGTCCGCCAACCCCGCGCGCATGAAGGAAAACCTGGACGTTTTCGGCTTCGCTTTGGATCATGACGACCTGTCCGCGATCGCCACTTTGGACGCGGGCGCCGATGCCGGTGTCGACTCTGACGTACAGGGACACTGATACAGGTTTCACTCACCAACACTGAGGACGGCATGGCAGAGAACATCGACGGAACGCTCATCTGGACGGGCGCGTACACCGCGGACAGCGACGGGAACGGATGGGGCATTGGGGCAGTCGCCGCGCGCGAAGATGGCAGCCTGAGTTGGCTGGGCACCGCCGTCGAAGCGCCGTCGCCGTCGTTCCTTGCCGTTCATCCCACGCTGCCAGTGGTCTATGCAGTGGCCGAGGCCGCGCAGACGGTCCGGGCGTATCGGCGGACCGGGCTTTTCGGCCTCGAGCCGCTCGGCGAGGCCTGGCCAGCCGGAGCCGCGGCCTGCCACGTCGCCGTCGACCCTTCCGCACGTTTCATCGTGGTCAACTGTTGGGGCGACGGCAACGTGCTGATGTACGGGCTCGACGACGACGGCGGCATCACCTCGCGCTTTGCCGCACCGCCGGCGAAAGACCCGCACGCCGGCGTCGAAGGCGGCATCGACATCGCCACGGGCGGCCCCCGGGTGAGTCGCGCCCATGCAAGCCTCATGCTCGAGGACGGCCGGATCATGACCACCGACCTCGGCTTCGACCTCGTACGGGTGTGGAATTACTTCCCCGACACCGGCCTCCTCAAGGACCACGAAGTCGCGCTCCCGATGGGCAGCGGCCCGCGGCACTTAGTCCAGCACCCCTCCGTCGACGCAGTCTTCGTGGTGACCGAGTACTCCATCGAAGTGGTGGTGCTCCTGCCGGGCGCGGACGGCCGCTTTGCGCTCCACCGTCGCGGCCCTGCGACAGCCGGTGGAGCCGCCGACGGCGACGCCGCGGCGGAAATCGCCCTGGCCCCGGACCATCGCTTCGTCTACACGGGCATCCGCGGCTCCAACCGGATCTCGGTATTGGCCGTCGAAGGCAGCGGAACCCGGCTCCGGCCCGTGGCTGACGTGCCCAGCGGAGGTGACTGGCCCCGCCACCACCTGGTGCGTGACGGGTGGCTCCATGTGGCGCACGAGCGTTCCAACCAAGTCACAACCTTTGCACTGAACCCTGCCACGGGTATACCGGGGGATGTCCTCGAGCAGGTGGACGTGGGTTCCCCTACCGTTTTGGTCATCGCCCCCTGACGGGCCAAAACAGCGACGCTCGCTCACAAATGCGGCCAAAATCGGGAACGCTCGCTCACCAAGGTGAGCGAGCGTTCGAGGGAAAAGGCCCAAAGGTGAGCGAGCGCCGTGGGGAGGGCCAAAGAGGCGAGAACTCACGTCTCGATGCGTTGCCTATCCCCGCACAGCCTCGTCCACTGCCGCCAGCAGGGAGTTGAACCGCGGGTTCGCGTCAAGGTCATCGATCAGCACCGCGCGGCCGTGGTCGTCGGCCAGCGGTACTTGCCAATTGGGGTAGACCTCCGACGTCGTTCCCGGTTGGTTCTGCACACGCCGCTCCCCCACGGCATCCACCAACGCAACGCCGAGCAGGACCGATGGCGCGAGGGCCAGCAAGCGATGGAGCGCCTCAATGACCTGTTCCTCGCCAAGCACCTTTCCGTCGGCCGGCAGCAGGCCGCGTTCCCGCAGCAACCCCATCATCTTGTCCAGGCTGGCCTCGTGCTCGGCCCGTTCCTCGGCCACACTCCGTTCAAGCAAACCCAGTTGGCTGCGGAGTTCCACGTGATCGCCGGCGAGGTACCCCGCAGTCGGCGGGAGGTCGTGGGTGTTGACGCTGGCGAGGGCCTGCGTTCGGTAGCGTTCGGGCGGGAGCGGCGAGTCGCCGTCGTACTCGAACCAGAGGATCGAGGTGCCCAGGATGCCGCGGGCGGCAAGGTAGTCCCGCACCCACGGCTCAAAGACGCCCAGGTCTTCGCCGATGACCACGGCACCCGCGCGATGCGCTTCCAAAGCGAGGATGCCGATGAGGGCCTCGTGGTCGTAGCGGACATAGGCGCCGTCGCGGGCCGAGTTGCCGGCGGGCACCCACCACAAGCGGAACAGCCCCAAGATGTGGTCCACGCGGATTCCACCGGCATGGCGAAGGACGGTGGAGAGCATCGCGCGCAAGGGCGCGTAGCCCGCCTCTGCCAAACGGACCGGGTGCCACGGCGGCTGGTTCCAGTCCTGGCCCAGCTGGTTGTACATGTCCGGCGGTGCGCCCACGCTGACGCCCGGTGCGAAGCTGCTGCGCAGGGTCCAGGCGTCCGCGCTGCTCAAGTCCGCCCCGACGGCGAGATCGTGCACTACTCCCAACCGCATGCCGGATCGCTTCGCCGCGACCTGGGCCGACTCGAGTTGCTCATCGCAGATCCACTGAAGCCAGCGGTGGAAAACGATCCGGTCGGCCAAAGCCTGGCGCATCGACTCGACCTTGGGCGAACCGAGGGTGGCCGCGGGGTCCTGCCAGAAGGGGTCGTCCGGCGACCGGTCTTCACGGATCGCGCACCAAAGGGCGAAATCGTCCAGGCCGGGGCCGGACTCGCGGCAGAACTCCTCAAAGGCCCGTTGCCGGGCCGGAGAGAGCTTGACCGTGTGAAGGAGTTCCAAGGCAGCGAGCTTCGCGGCAAAGATCTGGTCCCGGTCCAGCCGTTCGGCGTCCTTGTTGAGCGCGTGGACGTGGTCCAACAGCCGGTCCACCGTGGCGCGCTTGCGAGGCTTGACATATGCCAATTCGGGAATGGACTCGACCCGGATGTAGAGGGGGTTGAAGAATCGCCTGGTGGAGGGAGAGTACGGCGATGCTTGAATGGGAGGCACCGGATCTGCGGCATGCAGTGGGTTCACCAGGACGTAGTCGGCCCCGCGCGCGCCGGCCAACGATGCCAAATCGGCAAGGTCCGCGAAATCCCCGATACCCCATGAGCGCTTCGAGCGTACCGAGTACAGTTGCGTGGCGAGTCCCCAGCCCCGTCGTTCCTCAAGCCCTGCCGCCGTCTGCAACGTGGCTGGAACCACGGCGAGCGCCGCGGTGGCCGTCACGCCGTCGGACTCGGCCGTGAGCGAATGCCAGCCGAGCGGCAAACCGGCCGGAACCTCAAACGTTGCACGGCCTGTGGGCACTCCATCAACGTCGCGCGGCGGCGCCCAGTCCTCCTGTTGAACGGCGGCAAGTTCCGTTCCGTCCTCGAGCGAGATCGTCAGGCGGGCCGGCGAACCGTCGCGGACGTGGACGTGGACAGCCGCCGTCGTTCCTTCTTGGACGACGACGGCGGGCGGCAGCATCCGCCGCCACGGCGCCACTTCCGCGTCCGCAAGGGCCGCTTCGATCTGCTCGTCGGAATGGGCGGCGACCCCCAGGGCACCAAGCACCTGGATCAACGTGGTGGGCGAAACGTCGTGCTGCAGCCCATCCCAGCCATGGAACGACGTCCCGACGCCGTGAGCATCCGCGAGCCGGTGGAGCAGGTCCTCGTCAATGGCGGGGTTGGTAGCGGGTGGAATCGCCGTGGTGTCGGTGGCCTGCTGGATGGGAGTGTTGGTCATGTCCGCCTCGTCTGCGATGTGATTCGTCCGAAGGTGCATACCGCCCCGCGTGCAACTCAAGCGAGGCAACTGGTTCCGATTATTGCAGGGCCGTGGGGGCCGTCCCACTTATTCCGACAGCATGACGCCCCCAACCCGAAACCCTCTCTCACATCATCTGAGCGAGCGTCGGTCGAAACACCCGCATACGTGAGCGAGCGTCCGTCGAAACACCCGCATACGTGAGCGGGCGTCCGAAGTCCCGAACCCTCGCTCACAAACAACCACCAAAATCCGAACCCTCGCTCACATACGTATGGGCGCGGCGTGGTACATGATTGAGCCATGGACGCCATCGACGCGCTCAATGAAACCGCCTTCTGGCTGGAACGGGAACTCGCGGACAGCTTCAAGGTCCAGGCATTCCGCCGGGCTGCGGGCGTCATCGCCGGTCTGAGCCACGAGGAACTGACTGCCCGGCTCAAGGATGGCCGCCTCAAGCGGACCAAGGGAATCGGCAGCCGGACCTTCGAGGTGATCAGCCAGGCCCTGGGCGGCGCTGTTCCCGACTACCTTGAGAACCTCCGCCGTCGCGGCGCCGAACCTTTGGTCAACGGTGGACACGAGCTGAACGCCGAGCTCCGGGGCGATCTGCATAGCCACAGCAACTGGTCGGACGGCGGCTCGCCGATTGAGGTTATGGCCGACGCGGCTCGTATACTCGGCCGGGAATATATTGCATTAACCGATCACTCCCCCAACCTCACTATCGCCAACGGGCTCAGCCCCGAGCGCTTGATGGAGCAGCTCACCGTTGTGGATGGAATCAACGAACGGTACGGGCAAGAGTCGGGCTTTCGGCTATTGGCCGGCATCGAAGTGGACATCCTTGAAGACGGAGAGCTGGACCAGTCCGCGGAACTGCTGAGCCAACTGGACGTTGTAGTGGCCAGTGTCCACTCGAAGCTCAGGTCGGACAAACGGCCCATGACCCGGCGGATGCTCACTGCCATCGAAAACCCGCACACGAACGTCCTCGGGCACTGCACCGGCCGCTTGGTGAAGGGATCGCGAGGAACGCGACCCCCATCGGAGTTCGACGCCGAAGAGGTGTTCGCCTCGTGCGCGGAACACAGGGTCGCCGTCGAGATCAATTCGCGGCCCGAACGCCAGGACCCGCCGGACGAATTGATTCAAATTGCCCTCGATGCCGGCTGCCTCTTCAGCATCGACAGTGACGCACATGCCCCCGGCCAGCTCGACTTCCTGCAGTACGGTGCGGAGCGGGCGGAAGCCAACGGGGTACCCGCCGATCGCATCATCACGACGTGGCCGTTGGATCGCCTTCTGCAGTGGCTCCAGCCCGGCTAGCGGCGCCGCGCCGCCCGGAACCGCAGGGCCGCAACCACCCACACGACGGCGAACAGCCCAATCAGCACCAGCCCGGCGTCACCGAGGTCTATTTCGCCCAGCCACGTGGTGACCGGATCGCTCAGTCCAAAGGCCGCATTGAGGAAACCGCCCAGTGTGATGACCGAGATGAAGAGCGCCGAAAAGGCCGAGATACCGGTGATAATGGCGTTGAATCCAAGCTTGCGCTGGGGATCGTGGATGGCGGATTTGTACATCCGCATCATGGCCACACCGTTGATGGAATCGCAAAGGGTCATCGCCGCGGTGAAGGCCAGCGGCAGCGCCAGGAGGGCAAGAACAGACACGCCCGCGAGCGACGCCGCCGTCGTGAGCACCAGCAGCCCGATGGTGGTGGCGGTGTCGAATCCAAGCCCGAACAAGAACCCGATCACGTAGATGTTCCGCGGACGCTGGACCTTGGATAGCGGCTTGGCCAAGAGCCGCGCCATGAACCCTTTGGTTTCGAGGTCGTCGACGGCGATCGCGCCGCCGGCCTGGGCGGCGCGGTACAGCTGAATCGTACGGAGGAACGCCGACCCGTTGAAGATACCCATGGCCAGCAGGAACATCCCGGACACGCCGCTGCCGATCAGCCCCAGCACGAGGTGTCCGGTGGTGCCGTCCTCCATGAGCTGGCCCACAAGGCTGGCGCCCCCAACCACCATCACACCGGCCAGGATCACCACGGAGCTGTGGCCCAGGCTGAAGGCAAAGCCGACACTCACGGGGTCCTTGCGCTGTGCCACGAACTTTCGGGTGGAATTGTCGATCGCCGCGATGTGGTCCCGTCGTAACTGTGCTTGATACCGGCCACATAAGAGGATCCGTCGATTGGTCAGGGTCTGCGGTTTGGTCTGGTGTCCCAGCGGTGGGTGGTCCAGGCTTCGCGGATGATTCTGCGGATGACGATGATGCTGTTGGCTAATCCGATCAGCGCGTTGATCACGGCGGTGCGTCGTTCGGTCCGGCGTCCAGGTGCACCGTGATGGTGGCGGGCAGGTGGAACCCGAACCGGCACAGCTTTTCCAGGGTTGGTCGCAGCAGTGGTGAGTCGTGCCGGTTCGCCGGGGCCACCACGACACCGAGCGGGATGCCTTTCCCGTCTACCAGGACGGAGCGTTTGGTACCTTGTTTTCCGCGGTCCACCGGGGACCGGCCCGCGGCCTCGCCGCCGCAGGGGGCCTTTACCAGGCACCCGTCCACGGCGAGGTCCTCGAACTCGATCCCCACTATGCGGTCGTAGGCCTGAAGGCAGATCTGTTCGAGGTCCTCGAAGACGCCCGCGGCGATCCACTCGTCGCGCCGGCGCCGGATCGTGGTGGCCGAACAGGTGGTGTCGGCGATTTTCTCGTAGGCTGCACCGAGCACCAGGACCTGGACGAGTTTCCCGAAGACGATGTGATCCGGGATCCGTGGCCGGTGGCACCCCAGCGGGTGCTCGCGGCGTATGGGTGGGATCAGGGCCTCGAATTGGGCCCAGAGCGGTTTCATGACGGATGATGGGAGGGCAGGCACGAACTTCCTGAGCTAAACGCGTTTCTAGACAATCCGTGTTTAACAGGATTCGTGCCTGCTTTGTCCATTAATGACGTGCCCCCGCTGCTTAATGACGCACACCGACCCGCCACCAAACGGCGGAACCTCTAAGGCGAGTTCCGCAAGTGACGTCATCAGTACTTCCTGAGATTCAGCGGGGCCCTGCCGAACCAGCGTCCGCGCAGAAGGCCTGTACATGCACCGAGCAATCGATTCAGTTCCTCGGTGCTGTTCGAGAGGGACCGCAGGACCAGGCCCGTCGTGCCTGCAAGGGTTCGGCTCAACGACAAGCCCGAGTACGCCTCGTACCCCGCCGTCAGCCGGTGCAGTTCATCGGCGAGCGCCTGGTCAAGCCGCGGATCCACCACAACGAGCGAACCCAGGTGGCTGTACCCCTCCATGAAGCCCATTCCGGTCACATCCCCCAGGGGTGGCCGGATCAGGAGGTTGTCGAGCGCAAGCAGCACGGCGCCGTCGTCGCCCTCCACCTGGATCTCGTTCCGGAGCCGGAGTTCCCGGTACTTGAAGGAAGCGCCGTCCGGGGACCAGCCCGGAGTGATGACTTCCGCCATGATGAGGCTCGACGTCGGATGCACACTGATGTGCGTATCCTGCCGATAGCTGGCCTCCCGGTAGGCGATGAGCTGGTCGGGCGCCAACTCCAGTTCCGCCCCCTCCCCCAGCCGGATGGTCATCCGCTGCTCAGCAAACGATCCCGGAGTCCGATAGATCTTCGTGGCCGACTGAGTGGTCAAAAGCAGCGAAGCCCCAGCCTCGACCTCCACATCCACAACATAGAGATCCGCCCCCAAATACGCCCCGCCCGGATTGACCATGACATAACAAACCTGCCCGCTCTCATCCAAGTAATGCGGTCTCAAAACCCGCAAGGCACCCTGATGAAACTGCTGCACGGCCACGGACCGCTGACCACGAAGGGCGACCCGCAGGCTGAGCTCCCCGCGAGGCGAGCTTGCAGAAGAGGCGGCGAAGCCGGATTTGGGGGCCGCGGCGTGGTGGGCACCGCGATGGGCCCACTGCCGCGAGGGCCCCGACTCGAGCTTGCGAGAGTTGGGGGCGGCTGGGGACGGGCACGGCCCCAAATCCGGCGGAGCCGCCGGAGGTGACCCGTCCGCCGACGAGAGCTCAGCCGCCGTCGCCGTCGTGCTCATGACGCCAGGTCGAGCATCAGGACATCGTGCCGCATCCATGCGATGACCTTGTCCAGCCCTTCGTCGGTCTTCAGGTTGGTGAAGCAGAAGGGCTTGTCGCCGCGGAATTCCTTGGAGTCCCGTTCCATGACGGACAGGTCTGCGCCGACGAATGGGGCGAGGTCGGTCTTGTTGATGATGAACAGGTCCGACTTGATCATGCCTTGGCCGGCTTTGCGGGGGATTTTCTCGCCCTGGGCGACGTCGATGATGTAGATCGAGAAGTCCACGAGTTCGGGGCTGAACGTGGCGGAGAGGTTGTCGCCGCCGGATTCGACGAAGATGACCTGCAGGTCGGGGTGGCGTCTCTTGAGTTCCTCGATGGCCGCCGTGTTCATGGAGGTGTCTTCGCGGATGGCGGTGTGCGGGCAGCCGCCGGTTTCGACGCCGAAGATGCGGTCTTCGGGAAGGATGCCGTTGGCCGCGAGGATTTTGGCGTCTTCGATCGTGTAGATGTCGTTGGTGATGGCGGCCATGGAGATTTCCCGGCTCATGTGGCGGGTCAGGCGCTCAACGAGCTGCGTTTTGCCGGCACCTACCGGGCCGCCGATACCGATCTTGATGGGTTCAGACATGTGTCCTCCTATGGTTCTAGCTCATGAACATGCGTGCACGTTGCCATTCGTGCCGCATCTGCGAAATTTCCAGGCCGGGGCTGACGGCTCCGAAGTCGTCCCAGCCGAGGTGCCGGACATGTTCGACGGCGGCAGCGACGTCGTCGTGCGCTTTGCGCAGCAGCCGCTGCCCGGAGTTCTGGCCGAGAGGGATGGCGCGCACGGCGTTCTGGGTCAGCGAGGTGACCGCCGCGAAAAGGTACGCGGCCAGCGCTTCTTCGAACGGCACGCCCAGCGAGCGCGCGACGACGGCGAACGCCAGCGGCTGATGGCCGGCGGCCCCGCCGGTGGTCACCATAGCCCGATAAGCTTCCAGCTCGGCCGAGGGAAAGACTTCGCTCCCGATCTCGATCAGCCGCCCGCCCATTTTGGTACTCGCCTCCCGCAACTGCCGAGGCAAGAGCTGAGCACTCAAATGAGCATCCAACTCCCCCAAATCCACCCCTTCATAAAGGAACCGGATGGCCAGCCCATCGGAATAAGTCAACTGCTGCCCCACAAACGCAGACAGCCAAACCCCAAAACTCCCCTCATCAGCCACGACCCCACGGTCGATGTACGTCTCAAACCCCAAAGAATGAGCAAACGCCCCGGTAGGAAGAGCGGAGTCGCACAACTGCTGGAGGGCGAGCTGATAGGAGCTCACTGCTGCCCCCCGAAGGTGACGTGGACGGCGTAGGTGGGTGATAGGGGCCGCGGCGTGGCGGGCACCGCGGAGCGGGCACGGCCCCTATCACCCACCGGAGGCTTGCCTACCGGGTTAACCGCAGCCGAAGCAGGCTCAGTGCGTGTGTTCAGCATGGCGGAAAGGCACCGGCATTACGCGTTCCTGGCGGTCATAAGGCACGCCGACGTGTTTGAGGTAGTCCTCGACCGTGTGGTCGTACTGGCACACCATGACTTCGGCCCCGTATTCGGAGTCGCCGTCGAAGAACTGGGCCTGCAGGTGCCTGTTGCCGAGGGAGTGCGCCACTACGCCCATTTCGTAGATGCTGCGCGCGGCGATGACCAGGACGTCGCTCGGCAGCACGGAGACCACGATGAGGTTCGCCTCCTCGACGGCGAGGATGTCGCCGTCGCGCAGGTCCCCGGTTCCGGCGGGGAGGCGGATGCCGAGCTCCTTCCCGTGGTCCGTGGTGACGCGTTGGATGCGTTTGACCAGCTGGGCGCTCGGCAGCACGACCTTCTCCTTGTGGAGTTTGGCCAGCGCCGCGGCCTCGGCCTGCGGCAGTTCGTGCAGGTTGCCGAGGATCTTTTCGATGATCATGTGGTTCTCCTCCCGGCGATCTAGAAAAGGAAGTAGCGCTGGGCCATGGGCAGCACGTCGGAAGGCTCACAGGTGACGTCCTCGCCGTCGACCGTCACTTTGTAGGTTTCGGGGTCGACGGCGATATCGGGAGTTTCGCCGTTGAACTTGAGGTCCGCCTTGCGCAAGTTCCGGATACCGGAGACCGCCCGGATGACGCGTTCAAGGCCAAGCTCTTCCGGAACGCCGGCGTCGATGGCCGCCTTGGACAGGAAGGTAATGGACGACTGCTGCAGCGCTTTGCCGTGGGTGGCGAACATCGGGCGCATGGTACGTGGCTGCGGTGTGGGGATGGAGCCGTTGGAATCGCCCATGAGCGCGTAGGCGATCTGCCCGCCTTTGAGGACCAGTTCAGGCTTCACACCGAAGAAGGCCGGATTCCAGAGGACGAGGTCGGCGAACTTTCCCACTTCCACGGAGCCGATGGAGTCTGCCATTCCCTGCGCGATCGCGGGGTTGATGGTGTATTTGGAGATGTAGCGCTTGATCCGGAAGTTGTCGCTCTCCGCGCCCAAGCCGTTCGGAGCGCCGTGGCTTGCACCTGACGCATCCTTGAGGACGCCCCGCTGCCGCTTCATGGCGTCGGCCACTTGCCAGGTGCGGATGACCACTTCGCCCACGCGGCCCATGGCCTGGGAATCCGATGAGGTCATGGAGAAGATGCCCAAGTCCTGGAGCACGTCTTCGGCGGCGATGGTTTCGGCCCGGATGCGGGAATCAGCGAACGCCACGTCTTCCGGGATGTCCGGGTTGAGGTGGTGGCACACCATGAGCATGTCCAGGTGCTCTTCGATGGTGTTGCGCGTGTACGGGAGCGTGGGGTTGGTGGATGCCGGGAGCACGTTGGGCAATCCGGCGATCTTGATGATGTCCGGAGCGTGGCCGCCGCCGGCGCCTTCGGTGTGGAAGGTGTGGATCACTCGGCCGTCGATGGCCTTGATGGTGTCCTCCACGAATCCGCACTCGTTGAGGGTGTCCGTGTGGATGGCTACCTGTACGTCGTATTCGTCGGCTACGCGCAGCGACATGTCGATCGAAGATGTCGTGGCGCCCCAGTCCTCGTGGACTTTGAGGCCCACTGCTCCTGCGCGGATCTGTTCGGCGAGCGGCTCGATGGCGGACGCGTGGCCCTTGCCGAAGAGGCCTATATTGATCGGCAGTCCTTCCGCGGCTTGCAGCATCCGCGAAATGTGCCATTTGCCGGGCGTGATGGTGGTGGCCTTGGTACCTTCGGCTGGTCCCGTGCCACCGCCGACCATAGTGGTGATGCCGCTGCACAGGGCCGTGGGGACTTGGTCCGGGGAAATGTAGTGGATGTGGGTGTCGACGCCGCCTGCAGTGAGGATCTTGCCTTCCCCGGCGATCATCTCAGTACTGGCCCCGATCACGATGTCCACGCCGTCGGCGATCTGGGGGTTGCCGGCCTTGCCGATCTTGAAGATGTGGCCGTCTTTGAGCGCCACATCGGCCTTGTAGATTCCGGTGTAGTCGAGGACCACGACGTTCGAAATGACGGTGTCCGGGACGTCCTCATCCCGGGTCACTTGGCCGTTCTGCCCCATGCCGTCGCGGACCACTTTGCCTCCGCCGAACATGACCTCTTCGCCGTAGACCGTGTAGTCCTTCTCGATCTCAAGGAAAAGTTCGGTGTCCGCCAAGCGGATGGAGTCGCCAGTCGTCGGGCCGTAAAGGTCTGCGTACTGCTTGCGCGAAATTTCGAAGCTCACTGGGCTGTCCCTTCTGTGCTGGCACCGGGCCGGTCGGTGTAAGCGGCAGCGCCGCCGTCGTTCTTTCCGGCGTCGGCGTCAAGGGGACCGTTGACGGCGTTCCGCAGGCCGTAGACTTCGCGGCGTCCCGCAAGTGCAATGAGTTTGACGGTCTTGGAATCGCCGGGTTCGAAGCGCGCAGCCGTTCCGGCAGGGATGTCCAGCCGGCGGCCGAAAGCGGCTTCGCGGTCAAAATCGAGCGCGGGATTCGACTCGGCAAAGTGGTAATGCGAGCCCACCTGGACCGGGCGGTCGCCACGGTTGACGACGTCGACGGCGATTGCCTCGCGTCCGCTGTTGCAGGCGATGGGCTCTGCTTGGAGACGGTACTCACCGGGAATCATGTTGGCCTCCTAGCGGATCGGGTCGTGGACGGTGACGAGCTTGGTGCCGTCGGGGAAAGTGGCCTCGATCTGGACGTCATGGATCATCTCTGGCACGCCCTCCATCACGTCTTCACGGCGAAGCAAGGTGGTCCCGTAGCTCATGAGTTCTGCGACGGTTTTGCCGTCACGGGCGCCCTCGATCAGTTCGTAGCTGATGACGGCCACGGCTTCGGGAAAGTTGAGCTTCAAGCCACGGGATTGCCGACGGCGGGCGAGGTCGGCCGCGACCACGATCATGAGCTTTTCCTGCTCACGGGGCAAAAGATGCATCGGTTCTCCTTAAAAGTTCTGTGCTGCAGAAGCGGACATCAGATCACTCGAGGCTCAGATAAGCCGAGGACGTCGGGGCAGCTACTACGGTTATAACGCCAAACATCAGACATATCCAGTTGGACCATTCACCGCCCCTCCCGAACGAATTGTGACCAGCCTAAAGCCTTTAAGTTTCCGCCGGATTTCCGTGATCCCGCGGCATCAAGCCTTCTTGGCGCGGTGCTTCCTGACCTGCCAGACAAGCACAATCGCCACCACAATGACTGCCACCACGGCCGCTGCCCCCCGGCCCACCACACGGGCCACTTCTTCGTACGAATTTCCGGCCACAAAGCCGAGCGTCACGAACAAGGACCCCCAGATAATGCCGCCGCTGAAATTCCAGAACGCGAAGCGCCGGTAGGGCATGCGGCTGAGTCCGGCGAGCGCAGGCATCACGGCACGGAAGAAGGCGGTAAACCTGCCCAGGAGCACCGCGACGCCGCCTTTGTCCTTGAGGAAGTCTTCGGCCCTCTGCAATTGGGCGCGTCTCTTGTCCAGGATTTTCAAGGCCATCACCCGCGGACCGAAGTGTTTGCCTATTTCGTAACCCACGGTGTCCCCCGTGATCGCGGCCGTGACCACAATGGCGATCATGGCCCACAATTCGAAGAGCCCGCGGCTCGAAATCACCCCGCCGACCACTGCCGCCGTTTCACCGGGGATCACAAAGCCCACAAAAATTGCATCCTCAGCGAACACGAGGGCGAAAACGATGCACGCGATCACAAGCGGGCTGGTATTCAGGAGTCCGTCCAAAAGCGCTTGCATGAAGAACAGTCTGGCAGTTGGAGGCCCACTTGGGCAGGAGGCGTTAGATCCGGCTGCCATTGCTCGTTTCGTGTGGCCCCGTCAAGAATGGTGAGTGTGAACGACAGCTTCGCTGATGTGACTTCCCGAGTGTGGCACGCAATCGGCGCCGATGATGCGGATTGGCCGGCCACTCAGCTAACGACAACAGGGCCGCGGGCCGTTCTCCCGGCCGTTTTCGACGTGACAGGACTGGCGACGGGGGCGGTTGTGGTCGCGACAGTGGCCGCTGAGCAGTTCCTCGCAGCCCGCCGCCAGTCAGGGCCGCGAGCGGTGACGGTAGACAGCCGGGAGTCCTGCGCCGCGTTCGCCTCCGAGCGGCTGTTCACCCCGATCGGCTGGACCCGGCCGCCACTGTGGGACCCCATCGCCGGGAACTATCGCACGGGGGACGCGTGGATCAGGCTGCACACCAACTACGCCAGCCACCGCGCCGCCGTCGAGCGGGTGCTTGGCGCCCATGACCGCGAAACAGTTCAGGCCGCAGTGGCTGGGTTGCCCGCCGAAGAATTGGAGACGGCCATCGTGGAGGCGGGCGGATGCGCCGCCGTCATGCGCAACCGCGGGCAATGGCTCGCCTCGGCTCCGGGGATGGCGACGGCGGACACGCCGCCGCTGACCGTCGTCGAACGCCGTTCAACCGGCGCCGGCCCACCGGACACTGTCGGCGAAATGCCCTTCCACGGGGTGCGTGTGCTCGACCTGACGCGGGTGATCGCAGGACCCGTGTGCACCAAGTTCCTCGCCGGTTATGGTGCCGACGTGCTGCGGATCGATCCGCCGGGCTTTGAAGAGGTGCCGTCGCTGCTGCCTGAGACGACGCTGGGCAAACGAACCGCCGCTTTGGATCTCGCTGCCCCGACCGACCGCGCGATATTCGAGGAACTGCTCGCGGGCGCCGATGTGCTCGTGTCGGGACTGCGGCCCGACGCCCTGAAACGCCTGGGCTACGACGACGGGTCCCTGATCGCCATGAACCCCGGCCTGATCATCGCCAGCTTGGACGCCTACGGCTGGGATGGTCCCTGGCGCAATCGGCGCGGGTTCGACAGCCTGGTCCAGATGAGCTGCGGAATCGCCGACGCCGGAGCCACCGCCAGGGGCCAAGCGGAGCCCACCCCGCTTCCCGTCCAGGCCCTCGACCACGCGACCGGCTGGCTATTGGCCGCGGCCGTCGCCCGTGCCCTGACCCGGCGCCTTAGCCACTCGGTGACGGCCCGCATCCAGGGCTCACTCATCGGTACGGCCAATTTGCTGTACTCGCTGACCCCGCCGACTGATCACCTGTCCGTAGCTGCACCGAATGACTTCACCTTGGTGGAAACCAGCACCGACTGGGGACCGGCGCGACGCGTGCCACTTCCGGGGCGAATCGACGGCGTCGCCGCGCATTGGTCGCAGCAAGCCGGACCGCTCGGCCGTCACCCGGCCGCGTGGGCCACGCCGTAGTTTCGCCTGGCACAAGTAAACCCCCGGAACCGTGCGGTTCCGGGGGTTTTGGGTGGGCCCTGTGGGGATCGAACCCACGACCCACGGATTAAAAGTCCGATGCTCTACCAACTGAGCTAAAGGCCCCTGCCGACTGTAGAAACAGCCATAAATACTGTACCTCAAGCTCAAGGCCGTTTTGACACGCTCGGCCCCCGAGCGGTCGTGACCTCTTTTGACCCCAACCCCGACGACGACGCGCGGCAACCGCGGCGTGTCGCGGCGCCCATGGATTCAAAGAGGGTCAGGAAGGGAACGCCCGGCAGCAGGCACCACCACAACAAGCCCAGTCAAGAGTGCACGAGCGAAAACACAGGAGTAGCGTTGGGGCATGAGCGAACAATCGGGACCTCCTGTGTACGGCGGAGCAAATAGGCACCACAAGCCGAAACCCTTCGCGCCGGTTGACTTCGAGCCGTTTGCCGGCGGAGCGGACCCCGCGCGCGTATCCGAAGCCGCTCACCTTGCCGCCCAGGCGCTCGTGCGGCGAGGTCGGGACAGCGATGACCCCAAGATCACCAGGCGCCTCGTGAAGCTCGCTGACGAGCAAGGCCTCGAGGCCATCGCCGAAATGTGGGCCGAGAGTCCCGCCCGGTCTTTGCCCGGCGCATTGTGGCGGCTCTATGCATTGCGCGCGGCCACCATGCAGAACTCCGAGCGCATTTCCGTGTACTTCAAGGCCGGCCGGGACACCGCCCAGGTTTCCCATGTTGTGGCGGGGGCAGCCGAGCCGCCGGGAGCGGACGAAATGAAACAGATGGCGGATGCCATCCTTTCGGGAGCGTTCGACGGCGATTTCGACGTCGCGCTGGAACGCTCAGCCGCGTTTTGCCGCGTCGTCGCGTTGGGCCAAGCCACCCTGGCGGACAGTGCAGAGCATTCCAACGAAGGCCACGCAAGCAAGCTGACCCGGAACTCCCACCAGCTCGTGAAGACCGCGGAAGATCTCGAGCACGCGGCCAATGCTTGGCGCCTGGGCGAGCTGGACTGACGTGAAATATAAGGGTGCGGGACTGTCACAACCACCCCTGCCGCCAGCTGTCAAGATTGACTTAGCTCGGATGACGTAGAAAACTGAAACTGGTGTCGAACCGCGAAACCCCCGGGCTTCAACTTATAGCCGCTTCGAGCGGCCTACCGCCGAGAGGCGTATCCGGTTCGGCACCATTTTTATGCCCTTCGGCGAAGACGCCGCCCCACCCCTATCCCTCCCGCCTACCGGAAGCCAAATGAAGCTGCGTCTCTTCCCCCAAGAACCCGCCGGGTTGCAATTGTTGTCGCAAATGGCCCGCCAGATTCTTGAGGCAACCGGGACGCTTTCTGAGATCTTCGGAGCTCCCGTCGCGGAGCACGAACGGCTTGTGGAGGAGATGCACGAACACGAGGCGAAATCCACGGATCTGCATTTCGCCCTCTTGACCCACATGCGCACGAGCTTCGTGAACCCGCTCCCCCGCGAGGACATGTACGCCCTCTCCCGCTTCCTCAACGAGGCGATGGAAAAGCTGGATGCCGCGGGTGAGCTCGTGGCCCTCTACAAACTGGATCGGGTGCCCAAGCGCGCGGCGGACCAACTGGAGATCATCAGCCGCCAGGCGGAACTCACGGTTGATGCCATGCGCCAGCTCGACGATCTGGACGAACTCGAGGATTACTGGATCGAGGTGCTGCGGCTGGCCAAGCGTGCGGAACGCAGCCATCGGACCTGGGTGGCCGAGATGCTCCGCGACATGAAGTCCGCCCAGTTTTCGCGGAACCGTGACGTGGCCAATCAACTGGTTGACGTCACCAAGGACATGCGCCGTGTCGCGACCCAGGTAGGCAGCATCATCGTCAAGGAAGCATGAGGTGGCAGTCGCGTTCTTCGCCCTTGTGGTGGTGCTGGCGGCTGGCTTCGCATTCCTGAATGGCTTCCGCGACGTCTCCACCGCCGTCGCGCTCTCCGTGCGGACCCGCGCCCTCACTCCGTCAGTCGCCGTTGTGTTGGCAGCGGTCTTCAATTTTGCCGGCGTGCTCCTCAGCGGCGGTTTCGCGCTGGTTTTCAGCCAGTCCTGGGTGGTTCTCCCCTCCGGAATGAACGGGCTGACCATGCTCGCCGCGGGGCTGTCCAGTGCCATCCTTTGGGGAATCTACGCTTGGTGGCGCGGTGTGCCGCTCTCGTCGACCCATGCCTTGGTAGGAGGCCTCGTGGGCGCCGGAGCCGCAAGCGCAGTGATGGGAGGCAGCTCCGTCAACGGGGTAGACGGTATTTTGCTGGCGCAAGTGGTCCTGCCGTTGCTGCTGTCCCCCGTGATTGCTTTCCTTGGTGCCTATCTTCTCGTGTGGCCTGTCACATGGGCCGCCCGCTACACCCAGCCCGATGTCGTGCATGGCCGCTTCCGCCACGCACAGTCCGTCTCGGCCGCTGCGGTCGCGCTCGGCCACGGCCTGCAGGACGGGCAACGAACCGTAGCGGTGATCCTGTTGGGCGCCGTGGCAGCCGGAGTGTCCGACTCCAGCGACCTCCCGTTGTGGGTCATCCTGCTGACGGCCGTCATGCTCACGGCGGGAACGCTGTGTGGTGGTTGGCGCATCTCGTACACCTTGGGTTACAAGCTGACGCGGGTAGACCCGATGCGGGGATTCATCGCCCAGAGCCTGACCTCACTGATGTTATTCATCGGTGCCATCGGCCTCCATTTGCCGCTTTCCACCACGCACACTGTGACGTCGGCAGTGCTTGGTGCGGGAACCAACCAGAACTTTTCCGTCACCAACCGCCGGATGGTGCTGCGGATCCTGGGGTTCTGGGTCGCGACGCCGATCGTTACCGCCGCCGTGGCGTTCGTCCTCGGACTGGCGCTCTCACCGCTTTCGCACTGAGTCCGGCTGTAGTCTTCCAAACACCCAAAAACCCGACGGCGGCAGTCACCTGGATAGGTGACGGTCGCCGTCGGGCTTTTCGCGCGGTTCCCAGGGAGCCGAGTGGTTACCCGAAGCGGCCGGAGACGTAGTCTTCCGTGGCCTTCTGGGACGGGTTGTTGAAGATGGTGGTGGTGTCCGCGAACTCGATGAGCTTGCCCGGCTTGCCGGTGCCGGCGATGTTGAAGAACGCGGTCTTGTCGGAAACGCGTGCAGCCTGCTGCATGTTGTGGGTCACGATCACCACGGTGTACTCGTCCTTGAGCTCGTTGATGAGGTCTTCGACGGCCAAGGTGGAGATGGGGTCAAGCGCAGAGCAGGGCTCGTCCATGAGGATGACCTGCGGTTCCACGGCGATGGCACGGGCAATGCAGAGCCGCTGCTGCTGGCCGCCGGAGAGTCCGGAGCCGGGCTTCTCGAGGCGGTCCTTGACCTCGTTCCACAGGTTGGCGCCGCGCAGGGACTTCTCCACGAGCGCGTCGGCCGCTCCCTTGCTGATCCTCTTGTTGTTGAGCTTCACGCCCGCCAGCACGTTGTCGCGGATGGACATCGTGGGGAACGGGTTGGGCCGCTGGAAGACCATGCCAACCTGGGTGCGGACCGTCACGGGGTCCACGCCAGGGCCGTAGAGATTGTCGCCGTCGAGCAGGACTTCGCCCTCAACGCGGGCACCGGGAAGCACTTCGTGCATGCGGTTCAGGGTGCGCAGGAAGGTGGACTTGCCACAACCGGACGGGCCGATGAATGCCGTGACCGATTTGGCTTCAATGTTGATATTGACGCCCTCAACGGCCAGGAAGCTGCCGTAGTAGACGTTCAGATCCTTGACGTCGATCCGCTTAGACATGGTGTTCCTTCGGTGCTGTGGTTGGAAGTTTACGTGTGGCCTGGCGGCTCAACGGCCGGCCTTGGGGGCGAAGATCCGGGCGATCAGCCTGGCGCCGAGGTTCAGGAGCATCACCAGGATGATCAGGACCAGCGCGGCACCCCATGCCCGCTGGCTCGACGGGTCCGGGTTGGACGGCGAGGTCGGGTTCAGGATCTGCGTGTAGATGAACGTAGGCAGGGAGGCCATCCAGCCGCCGAACACGTTGTTGTTGATCGTTGTGGCGAAACCTGCGGTGACCAGGATCGGAGCCGTCTCGCCAATCACCCGGGCGATCGCCAAGGTGACGCCGGACGCGATGCCGGAAATCGCCGTCGGGATGACCACCTTGAGGATGGTGCGCCACTTGCGGACACCCAGCGCGTACGCCGCCTCACGGAGCTCGTTCGGGACGATCTTGAGCATTTCCTCGCTTGAGCGGACCACCACCGGGATCATCAGGACCGAAAGAGCGACGGCGGCAACCGCACCGGTCTTGGTGCCGGGGCCCACCACGGCGAAGAAGAAGGCTGCGGAAAAGAGACCTGCGACGATGGAGGGAATGCCCGTCATGACATCGACGAAGAAGGTGATGGCACGGGCGAGGGCCCGGTCGTTGCCGTATTCCACCAGGTAGATTGCGGTCAGCAACCCGACCGGAACCGAGATGACCGTCGCAAGCAGGGTGATCTGCACGGTGCCCATAAGCGCATGGTAGATGCCGCCGAGGACCTTTGTGCCTTCATCGACGCTCTTGTTGTCGAGGGAACCTGTGACGCCGTTCATGGAGGTTGTCAGGAAGCCTGGGGTGATGATGCCCGGGATGCCGTTCACGAGGACGGTCCAGATCACCGAGATCAGGGGCAGCAGCGCCACAAGGAACGAGCCGACGATCAGGCAGGTGGCAAGTTTGTCGCTCGCCTTGCGGCCGCCTTCGACAACTGCGCTCCAGCCGACCAGGCCGATCGCGAACAGGATCGCGGACACGAGGCCCCAGCCGAAGGCGTTGAAGCCGATCAACGCAAGGATCGCTGCGCCGAGTACCAGGGCGACGGCCAGGACGACGTACGGTGCGAAAGCCGGCAACTGGCCCTTGGTCAGTGCGGAGCGTTTGCGCGCCACGGGGGCTGTGACAGTCATTAGTTGGCTCCCGAGAATTCTTTGTGCCTGGAGATGATCCAGCGTGCAATCATGTTGACACCCAGGGTGATGACGAACAATACCAAGCCCGCGGCGATCAACGTGCTGACCTTGAGCCCGCTGGCTTCAGGGAAGTTCAAGGCGATTTCAGCGGCGATGGTCTGGTTTCCGGTCTGGATCAGGCTTGCGGTCAGGACGCCGGAGGACAGGACCAGGGCGACGGCCATGGTCTCGCCAAGCGCGCGGCCCAGGCCCAGCATGATGGCGCTCACGATACCGGGGCGGCCGAACGGCAAGACAGCCATCTTGATCATTTCCCAGCGGGTCGCGCCGAGGGCCAGGGCGGCTTCCTCGTGGAGCTTCGGGGTCTGCAGGAAGATTTCACGCGAGAGTGAAGTGATGATCGGCAAAACCATGACGGAGAGGACGATACTCGCGGTCAGGATGGTCTTGCCGGTAGCGGAGGCCGGGCCTTGGAAAATCGGCAACCAGCCCATGTTGCTGGCCAACCAGCCGTAGGCGGGCGAAATCTGGGGGGCAAGGAACGCCGCGCCCCATGCGCCGTAGACCACGGAGGGAATGGCCGCGAGGAGGTCCACCACGTAGCCGAGACCCGAGGCAAGCCTGCGGGGAGCGTAGTGGGAGATGAACAGCGCGACGCCGATGGCTACCGGAGTAGCGATCACCAGCGCGATGACGGCGGCAATCAGGGTCCCGACGACGATCGGCCCGATGTAGGCGAAGAAGCCGTGGCCGCCTTGGATGTCCGCGGGTGGAGCCACAAGGGCCGGAATGGCCTGGATGACAAGGAAAAGTGCGACGCCGAAGAGAACCGCGAGGATCAGGCATCCCGCGGCCAGGGTGGCTCCGGAGAAGACCTTGTCCCCGGCGCGTCCGGCACCTTGGGAAGTGGTCAAGGAGTTGGTGGTCACTTCACGATCCTTCAGATTCACTCAAAAATGGCCAAGTTCCCCGCCCCGTCCGGTGATGTTTCACCAGCGCGGGACGGGGAACGTTGATATTCAAGGGTAGTGGCGCCACGGTCCGCGGCACCACTACTCCATTGTGGTCCTTAGGCCTTGGCCTTGATGGAGTCAACAGCGGCCTTTGCCTTGTCCTGCAGCGCCTTGGAGAGCGGAGCGGACTTGGCGGAGCCGGCAGCGGCCTGCTGGCCGGCGTCGGAGACTACGTAGCTCTCGAATGCCTTGACCAGGTCAGCGGTTTCCTTCTTGTCGTAGGTGGTGCAGACGACGTGGTAGGAAACCAGGACTACCGGGTAGGCGGAGGAATCCGTGGTGGTGCGGTCAAGCTTGATGGAAAGGTCGCCGGTCGGGCGGCCTGCAACGGGCTTGCCCAGTTCAACAGCCTTGGCGGCAGCGGCCGGGGAGATCTTGACGAAGTCCGAGCCAACCTTGATCTGTGCGGTGCCGAGCTTGCCGGAGACTGCGGAATCGTCAGCGTAGGTCACGGCACCCGGGGTGTCGGTGACGGTCTTGACGACGCCGGAGGTGCCCTTGGCGTTCTCGCCCTTCAGGGATGCGGGCCACAGGCCGGCAGCCTTGTCGGTCCAGACCGAGGGAGCAGCAGATGCCAGGTAGTCCGTGAAGTTCTGGGTGGTGCCGGAGTCGTCAGAGCGGTTGACCGGGGTGACCTTGAGGTCCGGAAGGGTGACTCCGGCGTTCAGGGCGGCGATTGCCGGGTCGTTCCAGTTGGTGATCTGGCCGCGGAAGATCTTCGCAACGGTGTCGGCGTCGAGCTTCAAGTCCTTGACGTTCGGGATGTTGAAGGCAACGGCGATCGGGGAGATGTACACCGGGATGTTGATGGCGCCGTCGGTGCCGCACTTGGTCTTGGATGTGGCCAGTTCAGCGTCGCTCAGGTAGGCGTCGGAGCCTGCGAACTGCGCGGAGCCGTCAAGGATGGCCTTGCGGCCTGCGCCCGAGCCGTCCGGGGAGTACTGGACCGTGGCACCCGGGTTCGCGGAAGCGAAGTTGGTCTTCCAAGCGTCCATTGCGGCGCCCTGCGCCGAAGAGCCGATGCCGGTCAGGGTGCCGGTGACCTTGACGCCTGCGGCGCTCTGGGTGGCTGCCGGGGCGCCGGTTGCGTTGTCTGAACCACAAGCGGTCAGCGCAAGGGCGCCGACTGCGAGGACCGCGATTGCCGCGTTGCGGCCGAAGCGAGTTGCCTTCACTGGGATGTACCCCTTCCAGGGATTCTCTGATGCGTACCGAGGGAGAAAGTCGGCATACGAAAGATTTGCGTACGTGTTTGTACCTTTATCGACGGTAGGAGTCGCAGGTAAAGGGATCGGCGGTCCAAAGTGAACGGGAGGTGAACGGCTGTGGACCATTGGCTTACATGTGCAGCGTCACCCTTGCGCTTGGCGAGTCATAAGGGATTAAGTGACGCCCCTCACTTTGCGGTTCCTTCGGCGAGCCTCATTTACTAGGCAGCTCCTGAATAGACTTGAGCCATGACCGCCCCCCAAGGACTTTCAGCGAGCAAGAAATTCCTGCGGGCGCGGCTGCGAACTGGCTTCGTCCGCAGCCGGAACTCCTTGGTCCCGGCCGTCCAGATGACCGTGTGCGCCGTGGGCGCCTACGCGTTCGCTGAATACATCCTTGGGCACTCAGGACCCCTTTTCGCCGCGACTTCGTCGCTGATCGCGCTCGGCTTCTCGCGGGATCCGCGGCTTCGCCGGGTCGTGGAGGTCGGGCTTGGCTGCACCCTCGGGATCGTCATCGGCGATCTTCTGCTCCACTGGCTGGGTTCGGGAATCTGGCAAGCCGCCGTCGTGCTCCTTTTCTCCATCCTCCTGGCCCGGTTCCTGGACAGTGGCACCATCTTCACCACCCAACTGGGCCTGCAATCGCTTCTCGTGGTCTTGCTGCCCGCGCCGGCCGGGGGGCCGTTCACCCGAAGCATCGACGCCGTTGTGGGCGGGGTTTTCGCGCTGCTGGTTACCATGCTGGTCCCGAAGGACCCGCGCAGGGAGCCGCGCCAGGACGTCCGCAAACTCCTGCACGAACTCTCGGAGGTCCTCCGTGAATGTGCCGACGCATTGATCAACAGCGACTCCACCCAGGCCTGGCATGCCCTCATCCGGGGGCGGAATTGCCAGCCGCTCGTGGACCGGATGCGCCAATCCCTCAAGGCATCCGGTGAAGTGGCCACGCTCGCCCCGGCGTACCGGCGGCACCGCGACGAGCTGACCATGCTGGAGGAGTCGTTGGATTCCATCGACCTCGCCCTCCGCAACAGCCGGGTGTTCGCGCGGCGGCTCACGAGCGCCATCAACCATGCAGCATTGACCGACGAGGCGACGGACAGCATTTCGGAGGTCCTCCAGGACACGTCCGCCGCCGTCGAGGAACTGTCGCTCGGCCTCGCGGAAGTGCACGACGGCGCCCGCCGGGCGCACCTGCGCGGCGCACGGCAGGACTTGGCCGACATTGCCACCCGGCTGCACCCCAAAATGCTTCACGTCCAGAAGCTCGAGGGCGAAACAGTGGTGATGCTGTTCCGCCCGCTCATGGTGGACCTGCTCGAAGCCGCGGGCATGGACCCCCGGGAAGCCCGGGACGTGCTTCCTCCCTTGCAGTGAGGCGCGCTTGACTGTCCTACCCCTCCACTAGCCTTGTACGCATGGCTTCCAAGACCTCACGCACCTCCAAGACACCCGCGTACAAATGTGCCGAATGCGGGTGGACCACTGTCAAGTGGGTGGGGCGCTGCGGCGAGTGCCAGGCGTGGGGCACTGTGGAGGAAACGGGCGCCACAGTAGCGCGTACGACGGCGGCCACAACGGTTTTGGAGCCGGCTCGCCGGATTGCCGAGGTAGACGGCACCACGGCCGCATTCCTGCCCACCGGAGTCGACGAACTGGACCGCGTCCTGGGCGGAGGGCTGGTTCCCGGCGCGGTGATCCTTCTTGCCGGGGAACCCGGCGTCGGGAAATCCACCCTCCTGCTCGATGTCGCGGCGAAGTTCGCCCGCACCGGCCAGGACGTCCTGTACGTCACGGGTGAGGAATCGGCGGCCCAGGTCAAGCTCCGCGCGGAACGGATCGACGCGGTCGCTCATACCCTCTATCTCTCGGCGGAAACGGACCTCGGGCAGGCTCTAGGTCAAGTGGAGAAGCTCGAGCCGAAACTGCTGATTGTGGACTCGGTACAGACCCTCAGCAGCTCCGACGTCGAAGGTAGCGCGGGCGGAGTCTCACAGGTCCGGGAAGTCGCAGCGTCCATTATCGCCGCCGCGAAGCGCCGCAACATGACAACCCTGCTGGTAGGCCATGTGACGAAGGACGGCTCCATTGCCGGTCCGCGCCTCCTGGAGCACTTGGTGGATGTGGTGTGCCAGTTCGAAGGCGAGCGCCATTCCCGCTTGCGCTTGTTGCGCGCGGTCAAGAACCGCTACGGAGCCACGGACGACGTCGGCTGTTTCGACCTGAACGAAGCCGGCATCGAAGGCCTCGCCGATCCCAGTGGCCTTTTTGTGTCCCGGACACGCGAGCCGGTGTCCGGCACCTGCATCACCGTGACCATGGAAGGCCGGCGCCCGCTGTTGGCCGAAGTGCAGTCGCTCCTGGCCGAAAGCGCCAGCTCACAGCCGCGCAGGGCCACGAGCGGCCTGGACAGCTCGCGCGTCGCCATGCTCCTGGCTGTCCTTCAACAACGGGCCGGTTGCATCCTGCACAAGGACGACTCCTACGTGGCCACAGTCGGAGGAGTGAAGCTGAGCGAGCCGGCCACCGACCTTGCGGTAGCGCTTGCCGTGGCCTCGGCGAAGGCGCGGAAGGCACTGCCTCAGCGGCTCATTGCCTTCGGCGAGGTTGGCCTGGCCGGCGAGGTCCGTCCCGTTCCAGGGATCAACCAGCGCATCCACGAGGCGCAGCGGCTTGGGTTCACCCACGCGGTGGTGCCCGCGAGTCCCAACGGACCGGGGCCCATCCCGGAGGGTTTCTCGGTCCGCGAAGTGGCACACCTGGCCGAGGCTTTGGAGTTGCTGATCTCCTAGCGGCTGGCTTGGTCTCGGAGTGTCGGGCGCATGGCTTGGCCGCGCCCACCGGAAGATTGTCTCCATGACCAAAAGAAATGTGCTCATTGGGGGACGCCTCTTCTTTGCCCTCCTGACCCTTGCAGCGGTCGGGACGCAGCTCACGGTCCACATCGGCCTGGGCTTTGATCCGTGGAACTTCTTTAGCTACTTCACCAACCTGTCCAACATCTTCGCGTCGTTGGTGCTGTTGATCAGCGGCTACCGCGTGCTGGCTGGCAAGCGGCCAAGCGAACTCGACGACGCCACCCGGGGCACTGCCACGATCGCCATGGCTGTCGTGGGACTCGTCTTCGGCGCGCTCCTCGCAGGACAGGACCTCGGCTCCCTGCTGCCCTGGGTCAACTTCGTAGTCCACTACCTCATGCCGGTTGTCATGGTGGCCGACTGGCTGTTCCAGCCTCCGCGCTCCAGGCTGACCGTCAAGCACCTCTGGTACTGGCTGCTCTACCCGGTTGCATACCTCGTCTACAGCCTGGTCCGCGGCTCATTCGTCAACTGGTATGCCTATTGGTTCATCGACCCCGTGCGCGCCGGCGGTTGGGGCGGAGTGGCGGTCTTCGCCGTCGCGATCTCCATAGGATTCCTCGTGGTGAGCCTCGCCATGCTGGGGCTGGGAAACAAGCTCGAACGCCAAGTAAGCTACTGAACTATTTCGCGGGGTTGTGCGTGCCGATCGGGACCAGCGTGAGCTTCGGGTGGTTCTTCTCGACGCGGCGGAGAGCCCAGACATCGTTGAACAACGCGAGGTATTCGCCGTCGGACCTCAACAGCACCTCAGCGCCCGGGACGTTGGCAAGCGCCGGCATGGCCTCCGCCGTCGAGATCCTCGCCATTGAGTACGGGAGGCGCTCCAAGCGCATCGGGGCGTTGAAGTCGTGGGCCATGCGGTCTTCAACCACTTCGAACTGCATGGGACCCACAGCGGCGAGCACGGGTGCCTGGTCGCCTCGGACGTCGGAACGGAGCACCTGGATGACGCCTTCATGCTCAAGCTGTTCGATGCCGCGGCGGAACTGCTTGAAGCGGCTGGGGTCCTGGGACCTGGCCACCTGGAAATGCTCGGGGGCGAAGAGCGGAATGGCGGGGAATTCCACGGGTTCTTCCAGGAACAGGCTGTCTCCAACGCGGAGTGAGGACGCGTTCACCAAGCCGACAACGTCCCCGGGGTAGGCCTCGTCGATGACTTCGCGTTCGCGCCCGAACACCTGCTGGGCGTACTTGGTGGCGAAGGACTTCCCGGTGCGGGTCTGCGTGACCACCATGCCGCGCTCAAAGACGCCGGAGCACACCCGGATGAAGGCAACGTGGTCGCGGTGGGCCTTGTTCATGCCGGCCTGGACCTTGAAGACAAACCCGGCAAAGGGAGCGTCAACGGAACGGGGCTCGCCGTCAACGTCGGGGCGGGGTGCTGCCGGGGGCGCGAAATCCACCAGGGCATCCAGGATCTCCTTGACCCCGAAGTTCAAGGCCGCCGAGCTGAAGAGGATGGGCGTTGCCGTTCCGGCGTGGAAGCTCTCCACGTTGAACTCGAGGTTTGATTCGATCACGAGTCCGGCTTCGTCGACGGCGTCGCTCCAGTTGTCGCCCTGGGTCTCGGCTGCTTCTTCCGGGGTGAAGTACTCGGTGATGGCGATGTTGGCGCCGGCGTTGTTGCGAGCGAACCGTGCGAAGCGGTCATTCCGCAGGTCCCAGACTCCACGGAAGTCGCCGGAAATGCCCACGGCCCAGGTCAAGGGCATGGGCTGGAGTCCGGTGCGTTCCGTGATCTCGTCCATCAGGGCGAGCGCGTCGAGGCCCGGGCGGTCCCATTTGTTGATGACCGTGATGATCGGCAGGTTGCGCTGCTTGCAGACCTCGAAGAGCTTCATGGTCTGTGTTTCCAGGCCCTTGGCGGCGTCCACCAGCATCACTGCGCAGTCGACGGCGGCCAGTACGCGGTAGGTGTCCTCGGAGAAGTCGGCGTGGCCCGGGGTGTCCAGCAGGTTGATCACGGTGTCCCGGTAGGAGAACTGCAACGCCGCGGAGCTGATGGAAATACCGCGGTCCTTTTCCATCTGCATCCAGTCGGAAACAGTTTCCTTGCGGTTGGCCTTGCCGCTCGACGCACCGGCGGTGCCGATGACCTTGGCATGCAGGGCGAGGGCTTCCGTGAGCGTGGACTTGCCGGCGTCAGGGTGCGAGATGACCGCGAAAGTCCGACGCCGGGAGGCCTCATGGTGAATTTCCTGGACTCGGGCGGGGCTCAGGACTTCTTGGGACACGGTGCTACTTTCGCTGCGATCTGGGCGTTGCCCGCACTGGAACGACGGGCCGAACGTGGAATGGAGGCTGGATACGGGCCCCGCGTGGGCCGGGGCCAACTCAGGGAGTGGCACGATTTGCGCGCCAGCCAAGATACCAAGTTTATCGCAGCCCGGGACCACGCCGGAGGCAGCGTCCCAACCCAGCGCTTAACAGGATCGAAACGAGGTGCACAAACCTCCGAAATCACCGGCCGATAGTTTGGAGCAATGGCGGACACCTCCGGCCCGCGTTGGAGCCGTCCGCCCGGAAAAACTGAGCAGCCGACGATGGCATGAAAGGAACAGGGCATCAATGAAACCAGGGAATGGCTTGTTCTACGATCCCCTCGGCCCCTCCCCCGCGGCGAACTCCACAGGGTTCACGCCGGTGAACTCCACAGGATTCACGGAATCGAACTCCGCCGCGGCCAGGAGCTGGCCCCAGCAAGGACACCGCCCGGACGCGAGCACGGGCGGTACCCACTCTCCAGCGAGGCAAACGCATCCGGACACCGGAAGGGCGGCGGCCAGGGAAGCCGCGCTGCAGAGTGTGCGGCGCGACCTTGAGCGACTCGCGCGCCTTCGGACGGCTCCATGACGGTCCCGGGGACCGAGCCCAAAGCGGCGGTCCGGCGACCGCCGTCGAGCGCGTTTCCGGGGCCTCGTCACCTAACCTTTTTTGGGGCACTTTAAGGCTTGCCCGTGCGGTTGTTGCCGGTCTATACCTCTATCATTGAGCTTGCGGGAAACATGGCATTTTGATCCCGCCGACTTATTGCTGAAAACCGGCACACTTGCGGGCGCGCCTGCGTGCACCTTTGAAGGGAACACCTATGGCTCGGAGCCCCGAAGATTCGCTCAAGGCGACTCTGGGCAGGGTGGCCCCCGGAACACCGTTGCGCGACGGCCTGGAACGCATCCTCCGTGGGCGCACCGGTGCCCTGATTGTGTTGGGCACGGACCGGACCATCGAATCCATCTGTTCAGGCGGCTTTGAAATCGGCATCGATTTCTCCCCGACGCGGCTGCGTGAGCTCGCGAAGATGGACGGTGCCATCATCTGCGACAAAGACGCCGGGAATATCCTTCGTGCAGCAGTACAGCTTGTGCCGGACTCCAGCATCGAGACCCAGGAATCAGGAACGCGTCACAGGACGGCCGAGCGCGTAGCCATCCAGACAGGTGTTCCGGTGATTTCGGTCAGCCAGTCCATGCAGATCATCGCCCTCTACGTCAACGGCCTGCGGCACGTGCTGGAGGGCTCCGAGAAGGTCCTGGCCCGCGCCAACCAGGCTCTCGCAACCCTCGAACGCTACAGCGCCCGATTGGACCAGGTCACCAGCGCCCTGTCGGCCCTCGAAATCGAGGCCATGGTCACCGTCCGGGATGTGGCGGTCACCCTCCAGCGCCAGGAAATGGTCCGGCGCATCGCCGAGGAGATCGCCCAGTATGTCCTGGAACTGGGTGAGGACGGCAGGCTGCTCTCGCTGCAGTTGGAAGAGCTCACCACCGGCCGCGGCCCGGGCAGCGACGTGATCATCCGGGACTACGCCGGTGCCGACGCTTCGCCCGAGGACATCGACGGCGCTGTGCAGGCCCTTTTGGATCTTGGCCCGGCGGAGCTGATCGACCTGGGCAAGATCGCCGGAATCATCGGTTTCGCCGGAGGCATGGACGTGCTCGACGCCGGTGTGCAGCCACGCGGCTACCGCCTCTTATCCGGGCTGAAGTCGGTTCCGAAAGCCGTGGCCGATCGTTTGGTGGAGCACTTCGGCGGGCTCCAGTACCTCATGGCCGCCACTATCGACGATCTCATGACCGTGGACGGCATCGGCGACCAGCGCGCCCGGACCGTCCGCGAAGGACTCAGCCGCATGGCCGAAGCCAGCTTGCTGGACCGGTTCCTCTAGCCCAGCTGGAAGACCGCCTTCGTGCTCGCCTTGTTTCCCAGGACGGCTTTGAAGGTGTAGGTGCCGGTGGCCGGCTTGGCCGAGATGACGCCACAGCCCTCCGTCGTCCGGTTGCGTTGCCAGGGGAAGTTGGCGATCTCGCTCTTGCCCGGATCGATCTGCTTCACGAGGTCATCGCCCTTCGCTTGGCAGTCCTTGGAGGAGAAGATCCGGTCCTCGCCGCTCATTACCAGGAACTCCATCTGCGACGTGCCGACGTTGACCTGGCACGGCGCTGCTCCGCCGTTGGTGATCTTCATGCTCAACACGGGGTTCTGTCCGGCCGCATAAGCGGGCTGGTCTGTAGACGCCGTTACCGTCACCAGGTTGAGGTCGCACACAGGGGTGGCCGGGGGTGTTGTGGTGGGCGCGATGGAATCCGTCGATGGCGTCTGGCTCGCAGGAGCGGCTCCCACGGCTTGGGTCTTGGCTGCGCCGGGATCAGCCTTGCCTGCAAGGGATGAACTCATGGCAACGACCCCGGCAACGAGCATCGCCAGGACCACCAGGAGGGCACCGAAGACAACCAACCTCCGACGCCGGTAAACGGCAGGGCTTGTCCGCCGCCTTTGGGGCCGGACCCCATTCGCGGAACGGCTTGCTCCTGCGGTCCGGGCAGGGCTTTTTGCCGACGGCGACGTGCGCGCCCTCGGCGGTTGCTTGCCCTTGTTGACCATGCTTCTAGGCTAGGCAACGCAAGGCCCGGATGGCACCGCACCACGCCGCCGGGGCCTGATCGGGGCCAGTATGACCTACGTCATTCCGGGCCGGCTCCACTACAGTGGATGGCAGGAATCGGCCGCCAACAGGCCCGCCACGAACCGCAGCAAGGATCTTCATGTCACTGCCCGGCTCCGCCGAGATTGCCAGCGCCGCTGAACTTGCCGGCACCCCTCACCTCACGGACTTGCACCACTCCATGGACCGTTGGTTCTCCGAGGTGGCCCGCGTATTGCCGTGGAGGGCCCCGGACTGCAGTCCATGGGGGATCCTGGTCAGCGAGGTGATGCTGCAGCAGACTCCGGTGGTTCGCGTCCTGCCGGTGTGGGAAGACTGGATGGATCGCTGGCCGGAACCTGCGGACCTCGCGGAGCAGCCCTCGGGTGAGGCCGTGCGGCATTGGGGCAGGCTCGGTTATCCCCGCCGCGCGCTCAGGCTCCACGCGGCCGCCGTCGCGATCGTGGAACAGCATGGCGGCAAGGTGCCGGACACGCACGCATCGCTGTTGAGCCTTCCCGGCGTCGGCGACTACACGGCAGCGGCGGTGGCTGCTTTTGCGTTCGGGCGCCGCGAAACAGTGGTGGACACGAACATCCGGCGGGTGCACGCCCGGCTCGTTTCAGGACTCGCCCTGCCGGCGCCGTCGCTCACCGCGTCGGAGATGCGCCTTGCCGAATCGCTCATGCCCGACGACGTCACGCTCTCCGTCCGCTGGAACGCTTCCGTCATGGAACTCGGAGCGCTGGTGTGCACGGCCCGCTCCCCCAAGTGCTCAGACTGCCCCGTCCGCGACTCCTGCGCGTGGCTTGCCGCAGGTGAACCGCCCCCGACGTACACCCCCAAGGGCCAGGCGTGGCACGGCACGGACCGGCAGTTACGGGGTGCCGTCATGGCCGTGTTGCGCGTGGCCGATTCGCCGGTAGCCCCTGAGCTGTTCGAACGCCCCGCAGCCGACCTCGGCTTCGACGCCGAGGGCACGGCCGTGCCGCTGGCTGCCCTGCACCGCTTGAATTCGGCCCCGGAGCAGTTGGAACGCGCTCTTGAGGGGCTCCTGCGCGACGGTTTAGCCGAGATGCACGACGGCGGACTGCGGCTCCCGGCCTAGGCTTCCGTTTGCGCCGCGTCCTTCACGCCGTGGACGGCTTGCGGGCTAGAAGGTAGGCCTGCGGGGTCTTCTCGTACCTGTCGTCCGGTTCGCGGAGAAGCTGTGCCTCGACGACCAAGCCGGCCTGAAGGAGGAGTTCCGAGATGTGGTCCGGCGGCAAGCGGTAGGCATCGAGGTCGATCTCGTGGCCATACGCGAAGCCCAAGTGCCTGGGCTCGTCACCGGCTTGGAACGCGAGCAGCAGCAAGCCGCCGTCCAGGAGGGTCCGGTGGAATTCTCCGAACACCCGCGGCAAACGGGCCGGAGGCGTGTGGATGATCGAATACCAGGCGACGATGCCGTCCAGGGTCCCGTCCGCCAACTCCAGTGCCTCCATCGACCCTTCACTGAACTGCAGGCTGGGGTGATCGCGGCGGGCTACAGCCACCATTTCCGGCGACAGGTCGATGCCGAAAGCCGCCAGGCCGAGTGAACGCAAGTGCGCCGTGATCCGTCCGGGCCCGCAACCAATGTCGGCAACTGCCTCGCCGCCCGAGGACTGCACGAGCTCGGCAAAGGTGCCGAGCATGGCCCGGTCATAAGGTTTGGTATGGAGTTCGTTGCGTAGGAGTTCGGCGTAATCGACGGCTACCGTGTTGTATGCGGCGCGAGTGGCATGCACATCCGAGGGTTCAGTCATGGAAAGAACCCTATTCTTTGTGGCCGGCTTGCTCCTGGACTCCACGGAAAACCCGGCCGTTACTTAGCCCGAGGTCGCGGAGCCGCAACGATCCGCAGATGTCGGTAACGATGTGCCTGCCAGTTGCGGGCATCCCGTTCCGGGCGTCGGCTGCGGGATTATTCTCAAGTATGCGCAGGTTGTGGGCCGCCATTGCATTGACCACGACGGCGGCGCTCTGGTCGGGATGCGAACCCCAAGTCACCGTTTGCCCGGCAATTGCGATGGCCCCCGTGGTCTCCCTGACAATCACGGCAGACTACGCGCCGACGGTCAAAACCGTCCATTTGAAGGCATGCCAGGACGGGAAATGCCGCGAGGGCGATGTGGAGCTGCGCCCGGGCAGCGTGTCGCTCCCTCAATCCTGCGGGCCGGAACCTGAAGGGTCATGCTCTGCCGTCGCGTCACCGGATGGCACCCGCTACGGCTTCCTCAACATGGGAACGCTAACCTCCTCGCCCATCGATGCCGAAGTGACTGGCCTGGACACAAACGGCGGGACCTTGCCCACCAGGACGCTCAACTTCACGCCGAAAAGTACCAAACCGTGGGGCGAGCAGTGCCAGACCGCCATTACGGCGAGCCTCTTGCTCGATGCCCATGGTCTGCGGCAGTCCTGAACACCTCCGCGGCACGGCAAATCTCGGCGTGCGGCGACATATCGGCGTGCAGGGCGACGTCAGATCTCGCCGAATCCCTGTTCCACCAGCCGCCTGACGTAGTCCACGGCTTTCGATGAGTCTTTGCCCCAAGCCTCGACCCTGAGTTTGCCGCCCTGGCCCACGGCGAGGCCCATGAGTTCCATGATGGAGGTGCCATCGACGCCGTTTACCGTTGCCTCGACATCCATCCCGGCCAGTCCGCCCGCAATCTTCGCCGCAGGCCTGGCGTGCATTCCCATGGGGTTTATGAGCTCGAACTCGCCGCTTTCCGCCGGTTCGCCTCTTCCTTGGGATTCGGCTGTCCCCGCGGACTCAAAAACAGGCTCCGGGCCGAATCGAACCGACTCCGCAGCGGCCTTCACTGCGGCGGCCATGGCACCACCCTGGGTGGCCACCGCTGCGGCGACCAGGCCCTCCACCAAGGGAGCGTCGGCGAGGAGCACTTTGTCCGGTTCGCTGCAGAACTCGGCCGCTGATTCTGCCGTCATGACCGCGGAACCCAGGTCCGTCAGAACCACCACGCCATCCCCTGAAGCTTCCCCAAGTCCTGCCTCGAATGCGGCGATCGCTTTCTCCAGGTCGGTGCCGATCCGGCCATCCTCCGTCCCGCCGACGGCGTAGAACCGCACATCGGGGGCCATCTGCGCGGCCAGTTCAACCGCGCCCTCCGCGATCTTCCGGCTGTGCGAAACCACCACCAAGCCCACCGTCATTCAGCGGACCCTTCGGGGAATCCGGCTGCAGTCGCGGCGGCGCGCAACAGCAGCGCAGAAGACGCAGCCCCGGGATCTCGGTGACCGGCGCTGCGTTCACCGAGGTAGCTTGCGCGCCCCTTGCGGGCTACCAACGGATCAGTCGTCACGGCCCCGACCTCGGCAGCCTCGGCCGCCGCGGCCAGCACCGCCACAGCATCTCCTCCAGCCACGAGGACCTCGTCCGCCGCTTCGACGGCGGGAGACCAGGCATCCACCATGGTTTTGTCGCCCAGCTCCGCTTTTCCGCGGGCAACAATTCCGTCCCGAGCCGCAGTCAGTGCTCCTGCAAGCGCCGCTGCATCAACGTCCGCGCTTTCTCCCAGCGCCGTTGCCGCCCGAAGATACGCGGTTCCGTACAGCGGTCCGGCTGCCCCGCCCACCTTGGACATCAAGGCCATCGCCGCCAGCTTCAGCGCTGCACCGGGCGTTTCGGGTGGAGTCTGGGCAAGTTTCTCCATGACGGCCTGGAATCCCCGGTCCATGTTTTCACCGTGGTCGGAGTCGCCGATCGCGCGGTCCAGAGCAATCAACTCTTCCCGGTGCTCGGCCATGAGCCGTGCGGAGAGCGTCAACCATTCGACCGCCCATTCGACCCCCAGGCCCACTGTCACATCCCCCAACGCAGGGCCGGAGTATGGACGGGTGCGTCCCAGAGGGCTGTGAGTTCGTCATCAAGACGCAGTACCGAGATGGAGCAGCCCTGCATCTCGAGCGACGTGACGTAGTTGCCCACGAGGGAGCGTTCCACTTTGGCTCCTCTTTCCGCGAGGATCTGGGCGGCCCGGCGGTAGACGATGTACAACTCGCTAAGGGGCGTACCGCCCATGCCGTTGACGAAGAGCAGCACTTCTTCACCGGCCTTGATCCCAAGGTCCTCCAGGACAGGGTCCAAGAGGCGGCTGGTGATGGCGTCGGCGCCCTCCATGGCGATCCGGTGCCTGCCGGGTTCACCGTGAATGCCTATGCCGATTTCGATTTCATCCTCGGCGAGCTCGAAGCTGGGTACCCCGGCATGCGGCACGGTGCAGCCGGACAGGGCGACGCCCATGGTGCGCACGTTGCGGACAACTCCCTCCGCCACGCCCGCGACGGCTTCCAGCGAATCCCCACGCTCCGCTGCTGCGCCGGCAATCTTTTCGACCAGCACGGTGCCGCCCACGCCGCGGCGGCCTGCCGTATACAGGGAATCCTCCACCGCGACGTCGTCGTTGACGAGAACCGAGCGGACGCTGATTCCTTCAGCCTGTGCCATCTCTGCCGCGGTCTCGAAGTTCAGCACGTCACCGGTGTAGTTCTTCACGATGTGAATGACGCCGGCCCCGGAATCGACGGCCGCCGTGGCCGGAATGATTTGGTCAGGCGTGGGCGAGGTGAAGACGGCGCCCGGCACAGCGGCGTCGAGCATTCCGTGCCCCACAAAGCCGGCATGAAGCGGCTCATGGCCGCTCCCTCCTCCCGACACAAGCGCCACCTTGCCGGCTACGGGCGCTCCTTTTCGAACGACGAAGATGGGGTCCGTATGGACATCCACGAGATCGGCATGGGCCATGCCGAAACCCTCGACAGACTCGTCCACCACCGAGCGGGGATCGTTGATGAGCTTTTTCATGGCGCGCTCCTGGGGCGTTGCTGGTAGGTGATTTGACCCTACTACCAGCGCCCCGGGCACGGTAGGGGAACGGTCCGTATGTGCGAACGTGCAATACAGAACCCAGCGACGGAAAGGCAGAAGGGACAACCCCCAATGGTTGTCCCTTCTGAAGAACCTTCCGGTATCCGCCTGCTTAGTGGGGCGGTCCGCCCACCGTCAGACGGCCGATGCTGAAGTCTTGGGCTGTTGCGTCCTTGGCCATCGAGTCGGGCCAAAGATCGGTGCACGCGGACCGCATGCAACCCCCGGTCCCCTGCTTGCGCGACTCCGGTGTGGAGCCGGGACGCGGCATGTCGATTTGGAAACCTGAAAAGTCCGGAAACATAACGTGGTACTTCATTTCTCGCCTCCACAGTATGGTTGGCCCGCCGCAACCGAGCCTCAACTAGTTTATCCATCAAGTTGATATACGTAAAGACTTTGGGGACCGGCACATCCAGGGACGGGGGAAGAACCCGGAGCTAAAGGACCTTGATCATGCGGGTGTTGCCCAGGGTATTGGGCTTCACGCGGGCCAGATCGAGGAACTCGGCCACGCCTTCGTCGTGGGAGCGCAGCAATTCCGAGTAGACCTGGGGGTCGACGGCGGTTTGGTCCGCCATGACTTCGAAGCCGTGGCGCTTGAAGAAGTCCACTTCGAACGTCAGGCAGAAGACCCGCGCAACGCCCAAGGCCCGGGCGTCCTCCAGGAGTTGCTGGACAAGGACGTGACCCACGCCCTTGCCCCGCCAATTGTCGTCCGCCGCCAAAGTGCGCACCTCTGCCAGGTCCTCCCACATGACGTGCAGCGCACCGCAACCGATCACCTCGCCGTCGGACGATTCGGCAATCCGGAACTCCTGGAGGCTCTCGTAGTAGGCAACGGTCTCCTTGGCCATCAGGATTCGCTGCTCTGCCAGTGGCGCTACAAGCCTCTTGATCGCGGCAACATCGCCGGTGCGGGCAGGACGGATACTGAAGGTGGAAGTCACAGCCCCAATCTTACGAGGCGAAAGGCGCCTAGAGCCCCAGGTCCCCAGGAACAGGAACCTCCTGTCCAAGTACCTGCCTGGCAAGGAAGTGCTCCACGACGCCGTACCAGACCTTGGCGTGCTGCGGCTGCAGGATCCAATGGTTCTCATCAGGGAAATACAGGAAGCGGTGCTGGGTTTCACCGCTCTCATCGGCGGGCAGCCCGGAACTGGAAAGAAGTTCGTACCAAAGCCTCAGGCCCTCGCCGATCGGCACCCGGTAGTCCTTGTCACCGTGGATCACCAGCATAGGCGTCTTGATTTTGGCGACATGGAGATGGGGCGAATTGTCCAGCGCCATCTCCGGGGTCATTTCCTTGAGCCAATACTGCGAAGCGTCCGTGGTGGGCCCGAACTGGTCCATTGCCCACAAACTGGCGTGCGTCACGATCGCCTTGAAACGGTCCGTGTGTCCGGCTACCCAGTTGGCCATGTACCCGCCGAAAGAGCCGCCCATGGCGGCTGTCCGCGTCTGGTCAATATCGGACCGCTGGACCACTGCGTCGGTGATGGACATGAGGTCCGTATACGGCGCCTTGCCCCATTCACCCCAGCCGCGCTGGATGAATTGCTGGCCATATCCGGTGGACAGTGCCGGGTCCGGTAGCAACACGGCATATCCCTTCGACACGAGCAGCCATGGATTCCATCGCCAGGTCCAGGCGTTCCACGAGCCCAACGGCCCGCCGTGGATCCACAACAGCAGGGGCGCCGGGTTCGCCTCCGACGCGCCCTCCGGGAGCGCGAGGTAAGCCGGAACCCTCGAACCATCTGCCGCACTCGTTTCCACCCGTTCCAACGAACCTTTGATCCGGGGACGTTCAGCCGGTGCGGGAAGCCGCTCGACGTCACCCGAAGCGAGATCGATCCGGACGGCTTCAGCCGGGAATCCATACGAGCTGCGCAGCGCAAACGCGCTCAGCCCATCGGGGGAAACCACGACGTCGGTGTACGCTGCCGCGTCCTGCGTCACCCGGGTAACCGTACCGTCGGCGACGGCGACCCGGAAAACCGGCGTCGCGCCGTCGTCGTCGGCCGTGACGAGGAGCGAACGCCCGTCCGGAAGCCAGGCCGCGGGGCTGCCCCAGCGGTCCCAAGAGGGCGCCAGCGGCTCAAGGTCAAGGGTTTCTCCAGCACCGACATTCAAGAGGTGGAGTTTGACCTGGGGCGCCTGCCGGGGAGTACTGTCGCTTTCACTGACTACGGAGAGCATCTTGCCGTCAGGGCTGACGGGGCCGGGGAAATAGCTCACTCCGTCATGGTCGAGGAGCACCTTGATCGAGCCGGAAGCGACGTCGACGGCGGCGAGCACAAAGCGTGTGTCAGCCTTCGCGAGCGGCTTGGCCATGCTCGTATAGATCGTCTTGCCGTCCGGACTGACCACTGCGTGCGTGTTGTGGAGGTTGCCGCCGACGTCGGGCGTGAGATTGCGCAGTTTCAGGGGTGCCGTAGCGTCAACGGTCGCCGGCTTGCCGGACCCGGCCGTATCTCCGTTTTCCACGGCAAACAGCCTGGGCTGGGCAGGCCCCAGATCCGCGTCCCAGTAGCGGACCGGGTAGCCGGTGTGCAAAATGGCCGCTACCTTGTTGTCCTTGCGGCTCTTGCGCCTCTCGTCGTCATTGTCCTCATCCGTGGAACCGGCGAGGACCGAGGCCGTGACGAAAGTTGCATCCGCGGCTGACGCGGCCATGACGCCGCCGACGCCGCCCGCGCGGGAATGGACCACCCGCGCCTCACCGCCGTCGGCGGGCAGGAGCCACAACGCGCTCACGGGATCCGCTTCGGGGCTGTCCGGATCGGGCCGGGCTGAGGTGAAGTAGAGATCGCCGTTGGCGGCGAACACCGCGCCGGTTTCTCCCTTGGCGCTGCGCGTGATGCGGCGGGCGTGCTTCTTTCCCGCAGGATCGAGCTCCCAGAGGGCAGTGACGTACTCAGTGCCCTTGGCGTTGAGGGTGGAAACCGTAGTGACCAGGCGGCTTCCGTCCGTGCTGAGAGCCAGGCCCCCGACCCGGGGGATGGCCAGGTAGTGGTCGAGATCGTGGAAAGGAGTTTCGGGTTGTGTGCTCGGGGCCTCTGGGGCATTCGAATCCATGCTCTGATTCAACACGCAATGTGCCGCAGATCACAGAAGGTTCACTGAGAGTGAGACACTTATTTCAGATATTGCGGCCTGGGGAACGCAAAAACCCCGCCCGCTCCTTTCGGGAGCGGACGGGGCCTTTGAGTCGGCGGAGCCGGAAACTAGGCGCTCGGAGCGATTTCCGGGATGCGCGGCTTGGCGTTGCCCGCGAAGGTGAACTTGGCCTCGTCGCCTTCGCCGTCGACGTCGACCACCACGATGTCGCCCGGGTGCAGTTCGCCGAAGAGGATCTTCTCGGAGAGCTGGTCCTCGATCTCGCGCTGGATGGTCCGGCGCAGCGGCCGGGCACCCATGGCGGGATCGTAGCCCCGGGTCGCCAGGAGGACCTTGGCGGCCGTGGTGAGCTCGATGCCCATGTCCTTGTCCTTGAGGCGGCCCTCGAGGCGCGTGACGAACAGGTCAACGATCTCGATGATCTCGTCCTGCGTGAGCTGCGGGAACACCACGACGTCGTCAACGCGGTTGAGGAACTCGGGACGGAAGTGCTGCTTGAGCTCCTCGGTGACCCGTGCCCGCATCCGGTTGTACCCGGTGGTGGTGTCCGTGCCGGACTGGAAGCCCGTTGCGACGCTCTTGGAGATATCGCGGGTGCCCAGGTTGGTGGTCATGATGATCACCGTGTTCTTGAAGTCCACCACGCGGCCCTGGGAGTCGGTCAGGCGGCCGTCTTCCAGGATCTGCAGCAGCGAGTTGAAGAGATCGGCGTGGGCCTTCTCCACTTCGTCGAACAGCACCACGGAGAACGGACGACGCCGGACCTTCTCGGTCAGCTGCCCGCCTTCTTCGTAGCCGACGTAGCCCGGAGGGGCACCGAAGAGACGCGAGACCGTGTGCTTCTCGGAGTACTCGGACATGTCCAGCGTGATGAGGGCGTCCTCTTCACCGAACAGGAATTCGGCCAGCGCCTTGGCGAGCTCGGTCTTGCCGACGCCGGTGGGGCCGGCGAAGATGAACGAGCCACCCGGACGCTTGGGGTCCTTCAGGCCGGCACGCGTGCGACGGATCGCCTGGGAGAGGGCACGGATTGCCTCGTCCTGGCCGACGACGCGCTTGTGCAGCTCCTCCTCCATCTTGAGCAGGCGGCTGGATTCTTCCTCGGTGAGTTTGAAGACCGGGATGCCGGTGGAGTTCGCGAGAACTTCGGCAATCAGCTCCTCGTCCACCTCGGAGATATCGTCCATGCCGCCGGATTTCCAGTTGCGTTCCTTCTCGGCGCGCTCGGCAATGAGCTTCTGCTCCTTGTCGCGCAGCGAGGCAGCGCCTTCGAAGTCCTGGGCGTCGATGGCGGATTCCTTCTCCATCTTCACCTCGGCGATGCGCTCATCCATGGCCTTGAGCTCCGGCGGAGCCGTCATGCGGCGGATGCGAAGACGGGCACCGGCTTCATCGATCAGGTCGATCGCCTTGTCCGGCAGGAAGCGGTCCGAGATGTAGCGTTCGGCCAGCGTTGCCGCAGAGGCAAGTGCGCCGTCGGTGATGGTCACCCGGTGGTGCGCCTCGTAACGGTCACGCAGGCCCTTGAGGATTTCGATCGCATGCGCGACGGAAGGCTCCTTGACCTGGATCGGCTGGAACCGGCGCTCAAGGGCGGCGTCCTTCTCAATGTGCTTGCGGTATTCATCCAAGGTGGTGGCCCCGATGGTCTGGAGTTCACCACGCGCCAGCATCGGCTTGAGGATGGACGCGGCATCGATCGCACCCTCGGCGGCACCGGCACCCACGAGCGTGTGGATCTCGTCGATGAAGAGGATGATGTCCCCGCGGGTCCGGATTTCCTTTAGGACCTTCTTCAGGCGCTCTTCGAAATCCCCCCGGTAACGGGAACCGGCCACGAGGGAGCCGAGGTCAAGCGTGTAGAGCTGCTTGTCCTTGATGGTCTCCGGGACGTCTCCGCGGACGATCGCCTGGGCAAGGCCTTCGACGACGGCCGTCTTGCCGACGCCCGGCTCGCCGATCAGCACGGGGTTGTTCTTGGTACGGCGGGAGAGGACCTGCATGACGCGTTCCATCTCCAGCTCGCGGCCGATCACAGGATCAAGCTTGTTCTCACGCGCTGCCTGGGTGAGGTTGCGGCCGAACTGGTCCAGCACCACCGAACCGGCGGGGGTGCCTTCCTGCTGGCCTGGGCCTGAGCCAGGACCCGCAGTTTCCTTGCCCTGGTAGCCGGAGAGCAGCTGGATGACCTGCTGGCGGACGCGGTTGAGGTCGGCGCCAAGCTTGACCAGGACCTGCGCGGCAACGCCTTCACCCTCGCGGATGAGGCCGAGCAGGATGTGCTCTGTACCGATGTAGTTGTGGCCGAGCTGAAGGGCTTCGCGGAGCGAGAGCTCAAGTACCTTCTTGGCGCGCGGGGTGAAGGGGATGTGCCCGGACGGGGCTTGCTGGCCCTGGCCGATGATCTCCTGTACCTGCTCGCGGACGCCATCGAGCGAAATGCTCAGGGACTCAAGCGCCTTGGCGGCAACGCCTTCACCCTCGTGGATAAGACCCAAGAGGATGTGCTCGGTACCGATGTAGTTGTGGTTGAGCATGCGTGCCTCTTCTTGGGCAAGCACAACAACGCGACGGGCACGGTCCGTAAATCTCTCAAACATTTCGCCACACTCCTAGCTACGACGTACTTTGATGCTACGTGGCAACGCTCGAATTTTGGGGCGTGTTCGCCACAGGGGAAACATGGCCGCACCCGGGAATAAGTTCGCTCAACCCGTCCGCCGGCCCCAGGACCGCGGCGGAGACCACATCCGGGGCTTCCCCAATCAGGCGCCGCTTCGGCCGGCACCCCCGCGAGCCGGCCGGCCGCCGTCGTTCTTCACCGCGAAAGTGGTGACTGCCTACCGGAAACGCCCAGTCGACTCCAAGGCTTCCCCGGAATAGTGGTGCACAACACCGTTATCCCGACGAGCCGAGCAGTTAAATGACAATACCCCGGCCGTAGGGCCGGGGTATTGATACTTGGTGTCAGGAATTGGCCTTCTGGTAGGCTTCCTGAATTTCGGCCTGAATGCGGCCACGGCTGTTTACGGTATAACCGTTCTCGCGCGCCCATTGACGGATCTGTGCCGAGTCCTGGTTTCTCCCTGCGGCAACGCGGCTACGCGTTGCACGGCCGGTCGATGTCTTGCGTGCCTTGGCTACAAATGGCCCCAGAGCGTCCCGCAGCTTCGCAGCGTTGGCACTGGACAGGTCCATTTCGTAACTGACTCCATCAAGGCCAAAGCGGACAGTTTCATCCGCAGAGCCCTCATCCAGGTCGTCAACGAGGATAATTTTGACTTTCTGTGCCATGAAAAGACTCTCTTTTGGAGGGGTCGGATATGCAGAATAGCTAGACTACTAATTAAAGATTATCGTCCAGCGCATGGCACCCCGTCAAAGGCTCCGTCAAAGGCACTATTAAATCTTCGGGAGCGGCCCCGAGAAAGAGCTATTTGGCAGGTGTTGAGCCGTCGCCCGCAGGCTTGGCAATTCCGAATCCGGCTTCTTCCTGGGCGCGGGCTTCTGCTTGGCGCTCTGATTTGTCCGCGTTGAAGATAGCCTTCATGGCAAACCAAAAGAGAAGTCCGACAACAACGGACGGTGCAAGAACGGCAATGTATTCCATGGTCAGTGCCCTTCGGGCTTGAGGAGTGGGAACAAGATGGTTTCCCGGATGCCTGCTCCGGTGAACAGCATGACCAAGCGGTCGATGCCTAGGCCGATGCCGCCCATGGGCGGAGCACCGTACTCGAGGGCGCGCAGGAAGTCTTCATCCAACTGCATTGCCTCGACGTCGCCGGCGGCCGAACGACGCGACTGCTCCGTGAGGCGTTCGCGCTGGATGACGGGGTCGATCAGCTCGGAGAAGGCCGTGCCGCGTTCCATGCCGCCAATGATGAGGTCCCAGGCCTCGATCAGGCGGCCGTCCTCCCGGTGCGGGCGGGCAAGGGGCTGCGCGGAGGGTGGGTAGTTGTAGACGAAGGTCGGGTTGAGCAGGGTCGGCTCGACGATCTCGCCAAACAGTTCCACGACAAGCTTCTCGGCGTCCCACTTCGGATCCACCTTGACCTCGTGCTTGGCGGCAATGGCCTGCAGTTCCGCCACCGTGGTGTCGGGGGTGATCTCTTCCCCGATCGCCTCGGAGAGCCCCGGGTAGACAGCAACCCAGGCCCATTCGCCGTCGAGGTCGATCTCTCCGGCGTCAGTCTGGATGGTGCGGGTGCCCACGACGTCGGCGACGTTCAGGATGATTTCCTTCATGCGTTCGGCCATGACGAACTGGTCCGCCCACGCCTCGTAGCATTCCAAGGTAGTGAATTCAGGGCTGTGCGTGGAGTCGACGCCTTCGTTGCGGAACACGCGGCCCATGTCGTAAACGCGATCGATTCCGCCCACCACGGCACGCTTGAGGAAGAGCTCTGTGGCGATGCGCAACGTCATCTTCTGGTCGAAGGCATTCATGTGCGTCTCGAACGGCCGGGCCGTGGCACCACCGTGGACGAGCTGCAGGATGGGGGTCTCCACCTCCACATAGCCCCGGCGGTCCAAAGTGTCGCGAACCGAGCGGGTAATCGCCGCGCGGGTGTAGACCATTTCCCGGGCTTCGTCACGGACCATCAGGTCCACATAGCGCTGCCTGACACGGGTTTCCTCATTCAGCTCGGCGTGCAGCACCGGCAACGGGCGCAAGGCCTTGGAGGCCATGGACCAGGAATCAGCCATGACAGAGAGCTCGCCACGCCTGGAGGAAATGACTTCGCCCTTGATGAAAACGTGGTCTCCGAGGTCCACCAGCGCTTTCCAGTCCGCGAGGGTTTCCTCGCCGACGTTCGCCAGGCTGAGCATCGCCTGCAGGCGCACGCCCTTCCCGTCCACACCGCCCTCCTGGAGGGTAGCGAAGCAGAGCTTGCCGGTGTTGCGCACGAACACCACGCGGCCGGTGATGCCCACGATGTCGCCAGTGGTTTCGTCAGCCTCGAGATGTGCGTACTTCTCGCGGATCTCGGCAAGGGAATGCGTCCGCTCAACACCCACCGGGTAGGCCTCGGTGCCGCGCTCAATCAGCTTGCTGCGCTTTTCCATGCGGATGCGCATCTGCTCGCTGGCGTCGGCAGGCTCGGCGGCGGTGTGCGGGGATGGGGTGTTTGCGGAAGTCACAATCCACAAGTTTACCGGGGATTCCTTGGAGTTCCCTATCTTCCCCTCCCGCCCCCGCGGCAACATAGACTCGGGCTGTGGAGACATGGACAGTTGAAACGGACGACGACGGCGGGCACCTCGAGGTGCACTCCTTCCGGTCGGCGGCTGAGGCGTCCATTCCGGGCGCGTCGGGCGCTACGGAGGAGCCCGGCGTCGTGCTCGTTCACGGCACCTTGGTGACCGACTCCCTCTACTGGCCATTCGCCCGGAACCTGAGCGTCCTGCTAGGCCGGCCGGTGCATTCCTACAATCGGCGCGGCCGCGGCCGATCGGCGCCGCAGCCGCCCGGCTACTCCGCCGCAACGGAGACCAGCGACTTGCTTTCCGTGATGGAAGCGAGCGGATCCACCGATGTTGTCGGGCACAGCTATGGCGGATTCGTCGCGCTCCAGGCCGCGCTGCGCGCCCCCATTTCCCGCCTCGTCACTTACGACGCCGCGGTTTCCCTCTCCGGCAACTTGAACGGGCGCTGGCGGCCGCAATTGGAAGAGGCCGTCACCGCCGGCCAGCTCGACAACGCATGGGCGCATTTGGTCCAGGGGCTTGGCACGGCCGGCCCGATTTCCTATTTGCCGCTCGGGGCACTGCGGGTGCTCAGCATCCTCTCCGCGAAGACGAGGTTGGGTTCCGAGATGAGGGGATTGCTGCCGACGGCGGTTTTGGAGATGCGGGCGATCATTGACGCCGACTCGCACATCCAAGACTATGCGGAGTTGAAGACGCCAACCCTGATGCTCAGCGGCGGGTGGAGCCCGGCGTACTTTGCCGAAACCGGCCGGCAGCTTGCGGCCGCCATTCCTCGGGTGGACTTTGCGGTAGTTCCATTGCAGTTCCACGAGGGTCCCCTCCGGCCGGGCAAACAGCTCGCTGTGAGAATTGCCCGCTACCTGGCGCGGGGGACGGCGAAGGCGCCGTCCCCCTAGGATGAAGCGGTGAGAGAACGTGAGGTCCCGACGCCCGACGGCGGCAAGCTCGCCTTGTACAGTTACGGCTCGGTGGACGCGCCCGGAGAACGCCGCGTGGTGCTCATTGGGGGCGCATTCCTGACCGCGCTCATCTACCGGCCCTTTTCCATGGCGCTATCGAAGGGACTCGGCGAGGGCTGGGCAGTCGACGTCTACGATCGCAGGGGTCGCGGCAGCTCTTCGGAACTACCCGCGAACTACTCGATGGCCACGGAGATAGCGGACGTCCGCAGCATTTTGGACGCCACCGGCGCCAGGAACCTCCTCGGCCACAGCCTTGGCGGATCCGTGGCATTGAATGCCGTCCAGGAGTTTGCGGGAACAAGCTACGAGCCGGACAAACTGGCTGTGTATGACGCGGCCGTGAACATCGACGGGAGCGTGGACACGGGCTGGCTGGACGGCTTTGCCCAATCCGTGGACAGCGGGAATGTGGGGCGCGCCATGGCCAGGATGAAGCGGGGAATGCAGCCTGGCACCGCTTTGGCGCGAATCCCGGAGCCCATCCTGGCGGGACTCATGGCCCTTGTTTCCCGCACCAAGGTCAACAAGGTCCTCAGGGGACTCATGCCAACGGGCGTGGCCGAACTCAAGGCCGCCTACGACGAAGCCGCGCATCCCCGGGACTTCTCGGTGCTCCCCCGGAGCACGCGATTCATCGTGGGTAGCAAAAGCCCCGAATACTACAAGGTCACCGCAGAGCGGCTGTACGCAGCTGTCCCGGGAAGCACGCTGGTGGTATCGCCGAAAGGCTTCCACGGATCCATTCCTGCCGCGGTCAAGGAACTCGTGACGGATATTTCCAGCTATTTCAAGGACTGACGGAACCCCGCGGCTCCGTTAGGCTCGAAGCATGACGCGCGAGAACATCACAACGGCCGACGGCGGAACCCTCGAGCTCTTCACGACGGGCGGTGAGCTTGCCAACGGCGGCTCAGGCGTCGTCGTCGTGCCCGCCTCCATGGTGACCGCCGCAGACTATTCCAAGTTCGCCCAGAAACTCAGCGCCGCCTTGCGCCGCCCGGTCCACACCTTCAACCGCCGGGGCCGTGGTGAGTCATCGCCCCAGCCCGAGGACTACACCCTCGACGTCGATATCCGGGATCTTTCCGAAGTCATGAAGCACACGGCCAGCACCGACGTCTTCGGCCACAGCTTCGGAGGCGCCGTGGCCCTGCACGCGGCGCGTACGCTGCCGGTGGAACGCCTGGCGGTCTACGACCCCGCTGTCTCCGTCAACCACAGCGTGAAGGCGGACTGGACGGGCGAATACGAACGCGCGACGGCGGCTGGAGACTTTGACCGCGGGCTTGCTGTGCTCGTGAAGGGCGTCGAAACAGAGGGCGCCTTCGCGCGGATGCCGCTGTCGATGCTGACGCTCGTTACGAAGCTGACCTCAGGCACCCCCATGGGCAAACAAATGCGGGAGCTCATGCAGGCCGGCGTGCGTGAGATCAAGGCAGTCATCGCCGCGGACATGCCCGCAGAGCCTTTCCTTGAGCTGCCGCTGGAGACGCTAATTGTGGTCGGGGAAAAGAGCCCCGCCTACTTCGGTGTGGCGTGTGGCCAGATCCACGACGTCCTGTCCGGATCGAGTTACACCATCCTGCCCGGCCACGGCCATGATGGTGTGATCCGCGCACCGGACAAGCTCATCGCCGAGCTCTCCGACTTCTTCTCGGGGTAGACGCTCGCTCACATATAGGGGGTTTTGAGCGGACGCCCGCTCACATGTGGCGGCTCCCGGCGGGACGCCCGCTCACATATAGGGGTTCCTGGGCGGACGCCCGCTCACATCATGTGGGCGGGGGTCCGGGGAAACCGGGTCATTTGTGAGCGGGGGTTAGCTCGTGTGCCGTGTGTTGGGGTGTTTTAAGGGCTCGAACCGCGTCCAGGCCTTGGATTCGGGGTCCTGGAAGTAGCGCACGGACCGGAACCGGTGCTCATCGATGCCCAGCATTCTTGGACTCAGCTGGTCAACATCCGGAAGGGTGAGGAAGCAGGCTTCATTGAGCGCGACACGGACCATCCACCAAGACACCGCGAACGCGGCAGCAGTCTCCGAGACGGCCCGGCCCGAACGGATGACCGCACCCACGAGCTGGTCCCGGAGCCGGCCGGTCGAGCGGGCACGCCGCGGGACCTGGGCAGTGGACTCAAAGAACGAGAGCCTCTCGCACGCCGGTGGAAATGACACGGTAATCGGGCAGGTTGAAGATGCTGGTGGCAGCCTCAGCTGCGACCCCGGTAGGCTCGTTCAAGGCTCGTGGTCCTGTTCCAGGTTGAATGCTTAGACACACTCATCCCAGCAGGGCCACGGGCCCCCTTGTCTTCAACGACACGAACTCATTTCCCCACCAACCACGAAGAGCCGTTTTAAGTGGGTCAGGCCCCGACACGGTGTGTCGGGGCCTGGCCGGTGAATGGTTGTCCGGCGGTGTCCTACTCTCCCACACCCTCCCGGGTGCAGTACCATCGGC
>NZ_JBFRGL010000022.1:0-36455 GCF_052115325.1 Arthrobacter sp. 2RAF22
CCAGTCCTGCCACGCCGGCAGCAGTGCCGACCAGGGCCAGGGATGCGATGACTTTGCCGGTGGTGGTTTTCAGGTTGAGACCCATGATCGTTTTCCGTTTCTTGAAGCCCGTGAGACCGGGACTTTGCTGTCCGATGTCCTCTACTTTCCGGCAGGTTTTTTAGGAAGCCGCAAGGTTCCCGCAAGCTTTTCTCGAAGTTTGGTTAAAGATTCAATCAAGTAGTTTTCGAGTGTTGGGCAGGCGGGGGTGCCTCAGCATCCAAGTAGTGGAAACGAGTAACGGCGCGAGCTGGCAGCTGATGCCCGCAAAATCGCTCCCCGAGGGCATTTGCTGCCTGCTCGCGCTAAGAAGGCAAGCGCAACCCGCTGCCGCCGTAAACGGGATAACTGTTGCGAAGTTCCCCACTGGCAGCCTCCGGCTAAGGACCGTGTCCCCTATACTGACATCTGAATACCTGTTCAGATGTTGGAGGCCCCGTGGCTGTTCGTGAAGCCGTCGATGAATGCGGTGTGAAACTTGTTGACCCGGACAAGGTCGAACTCGTCCGGGCGGCCCTGCCCTCGGATCACGACATTGCCGAGCTGGCGGACGTGTTCTCATTGCTGGGCGATCCGGGACGCTTGCGGTTGCTGACGTCCCTGTTGGAGGGCGGCGAGCTGTGCGTATGCGACCTCGCGGCGACGACGGCGATGAGCGAGAGTGCAGTCAGCCATGCGTTGCGGCTTCTGCGCGCCCACCGGGTGGTTTCCGTTTCGAGGCGCGGCCGGATGGCCTACTACCGTCTGGATGATGCCCACGTGCGGATGCTGCTGGACTTGGGCCTAACCCACACAGGACATACCGTCGCCGTTCATCCCGAGCGCACGGCCAAGAAGGACAGCGGCCAATGAGCAACCACCACCATGACACGGCGGGCAACCCAGCCAAGCACCACAGCCACAGCCACGCGATAGCAGCGAACGCGGACCGGCGCTATCTGGTGATCGCGTTGGCGCTGATTGTCGGGTTCATGATCGTCGAGGTGATTGTCGCCATCCTTTCCGGCTCGCTTGCGCTGCTTTCGGACGCCGGGCACATGCTCACCGACGCCGGGGCGATCGCCGCCTCCCTGTGGGCGATCAACCTCGCGGCCCGTCCGGCGCGGGGAATCTGGACGTTCGGATTCAAGCGTGCCGAAATCCTCTCCGCGGCCGCCAACGGAATCACCTTGCTGGTCATCAGCGCCCTCGTGGCCGTGGAGGCAATCCACCGCCTCCTTGATCCGCCACCGGTTGAGGGCGGCCCTGTCCTCATCGTCGCGATCTTCGGCATCATCGTGAACCTCGTGGCGGTGTGGGTGCTGGCCAAAGCCAACCGGTCCAGCCTGAACGTTGAAGGATCCTTCCAGCACATCCTGACCGACCTCTACGGATTCATTGCGACGGCGGTCGCCGGGCTCGTCGTCCTGACCACCGGTTTTACCCGTGCGGACGCGATCGCCTCCCTCATTGTGGTGGCCCTGATGCTGCACGCCGCATGGGGACTGCTGCGGGACTCCGGGAGGATCCTCCTGGAAGGCGCACCCGAAGGTGTCGACCTGGACCAGGTCAGGGCGCACCTCCTCGAAACCGGGCACGTGCACGACGTCCACGACCTGCACGTCTGGACGGTCACCTCCGACCTTCCTGCCCTCTCCGCGCACGTCGTCCTGGACGAGAGCTGCTTCCACGATGGACACGCTCCGCTTATCCTTGACCAGCTGCAGAGCTGCTTGACCGGCCATTTCGACGTCGAACACTCCACCTTCCAGCTCGAACCCGCCGGCCACGCCGTGCACGAAACCGGAACCCACTGATGACAACAGTCCGGGAAGCCGCCTGGATCAAGGACGCCCGTACCGTCCGGCTGCTGTCTTGGTTCAGCCTGGCTTGGATGGTCCTGGAGGGAGCCCTCGGACTGCTTGCTGGCGGTACGGCAGGCTCCGTGTCACTGATCGGCTGGGCGCTCAGCTCCGCCGTCGAGGGCCTGGCGAGCATCATCGTGATCTGGCGGTTCACCGGCTCCCGCACCCTGTCCGAATCTGCCGAAGAGCGAGCACAAAAGGCCGTCGCCATCAGTTTCTGGCTCCTGGCGCCGTACATCGGAATCCAGTCGATCATCGATCTGGCCACGGGACACCGGGCCGAGAACAGCGTCCTGGGCATCGTGCTCACGGCGGCGAGCCTGGTCATCATGCCTGTCCTCGGCGTCGCCAAGCAGCGCCTCGGTGCCAGGCTAGACTCCGGGGCCACTGCCGGTGAAGGAACCCAGAACCTGCTCTGTGCCGCCACGGCCGCCGCTGTCCTGATCGGACTGGCCGGCAATGCGGTCTTCGCCGCGTGGTGGCTTGACCCCGTCATTGGCCTCATCATCGCCGCCGTGGCCGTCAAAGAAGGCCGCGAAGCGTGGAAGGGTGAAGACTGCTGCTAGCGCGCCCCAAGACAAAGGACACCCATGGCCAGCATTAACGACACAAGCGAAGTCCGCAAACTCTTGTTGCGCCGCGGTTTGCGGCTTGAATACGCGACCCTGGGCTGGAATGTGGTGGGCCTGGGCGTCCTGGCAGCCGCCGCCATCCAAGCCGGCTCCCCGGCGCTGGCCGGTTTCGGCCTGGATTCCCTGATCGAGATCTTCGCTTCGATCGTGGTGGTGTGGCAGCTCAAGGGCGCCCACAAAGAGCGCGAAGCCCCCGCGATGCGCCTGATCGGGATCGCCTTTACCATTCTGGGCGCTTACCTGCTCATCCAGGTGGCCGTTGTGTTTGCCACCGGCCTTCGCCCCGCAACCTCGGGTCTGGGCATCGTCTGGACGGCCCTGACCTTCGTGGTGATGCTTGCCCTGGCGTGGGGCAAGATCCGCACCGGGCAGCGCTTGGGCAATCCCGTACTCCGCGCGGAAGGAAAGGTGACCCTCGTGGACGCCTACCTGGCCGGCGCGGTGCTGGCCGGGCTCGCGTTGAATGCCCTTTTCGGCTGGTGGTGGGCCGATCCCCTGGCTGGGGTCGTGATCATCTACTACGCCGCAGTTGAGGCCCGGCACGCCCTCAAACACAAGGGCACCCCGTGAATCACCTTGTCTACCGGGTGCACCAGTGAGCCGCACCAGCCCGGCCGGGACAATCCACGGGCCCACCCTTCCTCTCTATGCAGCGGGATTCGTGACCGCTTTCGGCGCCCACAGCATCGCCGCAGGAATGGGAGCCCAGAGCGGGAACATCGGCCTGAGCCTGCTGAACCTGGGCATCCTGCTGGCCGTTTACGACCTGGCCGAGGTGTTTCTCAAACCCGTCTTTGGTGTCCTCAGTGACCGGATTGGGCCCAAGCCGGTCATCGTCGGGGGCCTGCTGGCGTTCTCCGCGTTCTCGCTGGTGGGGTTGTGGGGCGCGGATCCGCTCCTGCTGGGCCTCGCCCGCCTGGGTCAGGGCGCATCCGCGGCGGCATTCTCCCCCGCCTCGTCGGCCACCGTGGCACGGCTGGCCGGCGGCAAGAACGCCGGGAAATTCTTTGGCCGCTATGGATCCTGGAAAAGCCTCGGCTACATCTTCGGCCCGCTCTTGGGAGCCGGACTGATCCAGGCCGGCGGCTTCGCATTGCTCTTTGCGGCCCTGTCGGCCCTGGCAGCAGCCACCGCCCTGTGGGTGGCGGTGAGCCTGCCGCGGTTCGAACCGGTTCCCCGCGTCAGGTACACCGTCCTGGACCTCGCCCGGCAGATCACCGAACGGCGTTTCCTCGTGCCCACGGCGGTGCTTGCTGCATCCACCGGCGCCCTGGGTGCCGCCATCGGCTTCCTGCCCGCCCTGGCGACCCGGCACGGACTTGATCCCGTCGCCGGGACGGCCGCAGTGAGCGTGCTGGCCATCTCTTCGGCCATCATCTCGCCTTGGGTCGGAACGCGCCGCGACGTGCAAGGGATCAGCGACGCAGCGGGGATGAGGGCCGGGCTGCTGCTCACCGCCGCGGGCATCGGAATCGTGGCCGCCGCACCGGGACCCATCACCTTGTTCATCGCCGCCCTGCTGATCGGGGCCGGGATCGGAACGACTACCCCGCTCGCGTTCGCCCATCTGGCCGACACCACACCCCACGAACGGATGGGCAGGACCATGGGTTCAGCCGAACTCGGCAGGGAACTCGGCGACGCGGGCGGACCGCTGATAGTCGGAAGCCTCGCCACCCTTGGCGGACTGCCGCTGGGCCTGGGCGCGATCGCGCTGCTCGTAGGCGCAGCAAGCGCACCGAGGCTCAATCGAACCTGACCTTCAAGCACACCCCTTAGTGGTGTGCTTGCGTCTCCTGGAGCCGCTTGATGAACCAGCGTGATTGCTCGGGTCCGTAGGGAAGCACCGGGATCGCTTTGGTAGCGTCCGACGGCGTGTCCCGGATCGACTGCCTAGCCTGACGTACCGCTGTGGACATGGTGTCTGCCATGGTCTTCACGAACTGGTCGCTGCAAGGCTTGCCGTGGCCGGGGATCAGGAACTCGTAGCGGTGGCGCAGCGCCGAGATGTGCCGCAGGACATCTGCCCAGTCTTCCGGGTAGGAGTCCTCGAACGACGGGTGCGCGCCTTGTTCCACGAGGTCACCGGCGAAAAGGGTGCTGGGCGTGCCTACCAGGAGGTCGCCGTCGGTGTGGCCGCGGCCCAGGTAGAACAGGGTGGCGGTGAGTCCGCCGAGGTCAACCAGGACGGGTTGATCCTTGACGATCGCGTTGGGAATGACGAGTTCGACGGCGTCGCCCCGGCCCGCGGCCATCTCCGGTTCGGTGGCGGCGACGAAGCGGCGCTGGTGGTCGCCGTCGTCGTCGATTGTCGCCGCACAGTTGACGTGCCCCCAAAACTCGGTGACGCCGTCGTCGGCAAAAACGGCGTTGCCGAAGTAGTGATCGTAGTGCGCGTGGGTGTTCACGACGACCAGCGGCAGCTGGGTCTTTTCCCGGACGGCGGCGAGGATCTGCCGGCCTTGGCGGGGGCCGCAACCGGTGTCGATCACCATGGCTCGTTCCGTACCTACAACGAGGCCCGTGTTAAGCAGGCACCCTTCGGTCTCCAACACGTAGTTGTTAGGGCCGACTTCGAGCCATGCTGACATTGTTTCTCCGTCTGATACGTTCCGGCAGTGTTCAGGCCTCGATTCTACCCACGTAGAGCTGGGAGGATCGGGAGGAAAGGCACAGTTGGGACCGGGCCGTTCGAAATCGGTCGATGCGCACTGAGAAGGCTTGAGGAGCAATGCGCGGGGAGCTACGCTATCGGGGTTGGCGATTGCTGCTTGTTAACTAGTTGCAGCTAGGTTCGGCCGCCTGCCTGGGGAGGACATGATCGTGTTACCGGATACTTCGGACGGTGAAAAGGCCAGTGTCGATTTGGGCGTCGACGGTCTTCTCCATTTGCGCTGGCGGCGCGGGGTCGCCATTGAGGTTGAGGATGCGCGGGCGGCCATGGCGAAAGTCAACGAGCTCTGCCAACAGGAGCAGCATCCAATGCTTGTAGACATGGCCACGGTCGCTTCCGTTAGCCGGGAGGCCCGGGGTGTGTGGTCCATTCCCTGCGGCGCTTCGCGCATCGCACTGTTGGGTTCGTCGCCTGTTGACCGGGTCCTGGCGAACTTCTTCCTGGGAGTGCACGTCCCGCCTTGCCCCACCCGTTTCTTCACATCGCGCAGCGAGGCCCTGGACTGGCTTAATGCGGGTTCCTGAGCCCAGGATGTGCTTCTTGCTGCTGCCCGCTGAGAATACGTGACCTCGAGAGAGGGCGTTGAGGATCCGCGCCTGCAGCTATTGGTTGACGGCGTTGTCCGGTTGGCTGCCGGCGATCTGGACGCACGCATTGAGCCGTCGAAGCATCGTGATGACATTGACGCCGTCATCACCGGAGTCAACCTGCTCGCGGAGGAGCTGGGCCACATCCATGCGGATCTGGAGCAGCGGGTGGCCGCCCGCACGGCTATGTTGCGGCGAACGCAGGTTGAGCTGGAACAGATGGCCAAGACAGATGCCCTCACGGGCCTCGCGAACAGGACACTGCTTACCGAGCGGATCCAGCAAGCGACCCTGTCCAGCACGGATGGCGGAAAAGCCCCGGCCGTGTTGCTCCTGGATCTGGACTCCTTCAAGGCCATCAACGACATCCTGGGCCACAGCGCCGGTGACGCCGTGCTGGTGGAAGTTGCCAAACGGCTCCGCTCGGCCGTCAGGGAGCAGGACACTGTGGCCCGCCTGGGCGGGGATGAGTTTGCCATTCTCATTACCGGGGCCACGGAAGGGGAGATCCTTCGGATCGCGCACCGCGCATCGGAGTATCTGCAGGACAGCATGAGCATCGGAATAGAAACGGTCTGGGCGATGGCGAGCATCGGCGTTTGCATAGGCAAGCCCGGGGACCGGGCAGAGGCGCTGATGCGCGACGCCGATATTGCCATGTACCAGGCAAAGGCTCGGGGCCGGAATAATGTCCAACTCTTCCACCCGGACATGCTCGACGCCGTTCAGGAACGGTCGCGAATAACCGCCGAACTACGCACCGCTGTTGCGGGAGGCGAGTTGGGGCTGGTGTATCAGCCGGTGGTCGAGTTGGCTTCCAGCCGCGTCATCGGGGTGGAAGCCCTCCTCCGATGGCATCACCCTGTGCGCGGAACCATCATGCCGGGCAGCTTCATTGGCATCGCAGAAGAAACCGGCTTGATCTTCGAGCTGGGACGGTGGGTGCTGCATGAAGGTCTTGCCCAAATGAGCCGCTGGAGCCAAACAGACCCGGAGCTGACGGATTTCTGCCTGCACATCAATCTTTCCGCCGCCGAACTGCTTCGGACCGACTTGCTGGAGGACATCAAGGCAACGCTGGCCAAATATGGCGTGGATCCGCGGCGGTTGATCTTGGAGATCACCGAGACCGTCTTGATGTCGCGTGAAACCGTGCAGGAACAGGTCCTTAGCGGGCTACGGGAGCTCGGCGTGGGGCTGCAAATTGACGATTTCGGTACGGGCTATTCGTCAATCAGCTACCTCAGGTCGCTTCCGGCGGACACTGTGAAGGTGGATCAGTCCCTCATCAAGGACATGGAGCTGGACCCTCGGCAGCAAAAGTTCGTCTCCGCCATCCTGCAGCTGATTTTCGCTGCTGGGCTCAACGCAACCGTGGAAGGCATCGAAACCGCCGAGCAGGCGGCCCAGCTGGAGGCCATGGGTTGCCTCTACGGGCAAGGCTACTTCTTCGGCTATCCGGGGCCTCCCTCCGAAATACCGCGTCAACTCCGCCGGCCCGCACGGCGTCTGTAGAGTTAGCGCATGTCGAAGCTTTGGGACCAGATGTTGCTTGTCCCCACAGTAGTACGCCTCGCTTCCCGGGCACCGAGAAATCCGGACACCGCGTGGGAAGGATACTGGCGCGGAATCCGCACCACTGGCCGTTCCGGAGATGTGCTTTGGGACTCCGACTCCGCGGCCGAGCATGCTCAGTACTCCAACGCGATCGCGGCCCACTTTGATCCAGCTCTTCCGGTAGTTGACGTCGGGTGCGGCAACGGCACCCACACCCGCTGGCTTGCCGGCCTGTTTCCACGGGTTCTCGGAATCGACGTGTCCAACGGGGCGATCGAGATGGCGCGCAAGGAAGCGGAAGGCGTCCACAATGCCGACTTCATGGTTCTGGATGCGGCTTCGGCAGGTGCCGGAGAGGTCCTGTTGGAGCGGCTGGGGCCCGCCAACGTCTTTGTCCGCGGAGTCTTCCACGTCCTGAAACCCGGCAAGCAGGCCGCTATGGCCGCCAACCTGCGGACTGCCGTCGGGAACAGAGGCCGGGTGTTGCTGGCCGAAACCAACTTCCGCGGAACTAGCCTGGGCTACCTGACCGAGCTCGGCGCCACCCGGCAAAGCATTCCCCTGCAACTGCGGCGCGCCTTGGAGAACCTTCCCAGGCCCGGGCATTTCGGTGCTGCGGAACGGCACCGCGCCTTTTCGGATGCCGACTGGCAGTTGATTGCGGACGGCCCGATGAACATCGAGGTGGTCCCGATGAACGCCGGCGGCCTTCCGCAGTGGGTTCCGGGATACTACGCACTCCTGGCCGGCGCGGAAAATTCCGGAACAGATCACAATTGGGTGTAACTGCGCCCAGGTGCGCAGCGCGGCGTTACATCCCTATGAAGATTTCATTTCAATCCGGGGCGACCGGATTGTTCGGCTGTAGTGTTTGCTTTGTTGCAGGTCCCGGGCTCAGCCGGAACTCAAGGCAAAGGAATGATTCATGTCGACGCGCAAACCGTCTGCTCGTGCATTGACCGATTCAGGGATGCCGGCTAGTCCGGAGGCTACGGAGCCGCCCCTCGAGCAGTTGCGCGGGCTGCGCCTCCAGGTCCTGGAAATCATCGATGAAGTCTTAGGGGAATCTTCGCAAGCAACAGATGCGGTGCGCGAGGAACTTCGCCGGCACATTGCTGCCCACCCTGGGCGTCCGGAAGAGGCGCTCCTGGAACACTTGGCTTCGCTCAGGTCGGAACAGCCGGCCCCGCAAAACGAGCCAGAGTCACAGGACAACCCGGCCGCCCAAGGCGAGCCGGAGTCCCAGCACGCAAACAGCCAACACGCAATCAGCCAGCACCCAAGCAGCGCGCGTCTTGAGGCGGTGCTCCGGGACCACATGCTGATGACCGCCTTCCAGCCCGTATTCGACCTCAGTACGTCCACCGTGGTCGGCGCCGAGGCTTTGACCCGCTTCGTCAGCGACAGCGGAGACCCTGCCGATTACTGGTTCGCAGAGGCTGAGGACTCGGGGCTCCGAACGGATCTTGAATTCGCGGCGTTGGAGTCGGGGCTCGAGGCCGCGCTGAAGCTGCCGGCCCACCTTTTCGTGGCGTTGAAACTTTCCGACGAGGTGTGCCTGGATCCGCGCCTTCCTGGGCTTTTCGAGCAAACTCCGGTGGCTCCCGCGCGGGTCATCCTTGAAGTCTCCGGGAAGTTCCCCCAGGAGCAGGCCGCTTCGCTCGACGCGGCGGTGGCTCCGCTGCGGAGCGCCGGCGTGCGCTTGTCCATCGAAAACACGGGTTCCTTCTTCGCCGGGGCCAGCCATATCCTTCGGCTCAAGCCGGAGATGATCAAGTTGGAGCGGAATCTGACTGCGGGTCTCAACCAGGATTCCCTCCGGCAGGAACTTGTCGAGGCCGAGGTCGCGTTCGCGCGGGAGATCGGGGCGGCCTTGATTGCCCAACGCATCGAAACCAAGGACGAACTCGCCACTCTTGCAGATCTGGGAGTAACCCTCGGAGAGGGGTATCACCTTGGGCGGCCCTCGGTGCAGCCCAGCGAATGGGCAAAGTGGGGCGGGCGCTCCCGGCATCTCGCCTCCCCCGGCGGTCGCGGCAGAACCACTCGCAGCTGACGGTCGCGAACCCCAAAAGGGCCGCCGCTTCGGATAACTCAGGCAGCTACAGGCCGATCCGGGCCTCGGTGTTGTTCTATCAACCAGGCCGCCATCTGCTGTGCGCGCTTTGACGCCAGGACGTCGCCTTCGGTGGCCGAAATGATGGAGCCCTTCATCAGGATGTGCCAGGACCGCGCGAATTCCTCGGTGCGCTCGAGCCCGGCTTCCTCGGCCAGTTCCTGGATGTGTCCCCTGATCCTGGCGAGGTAGCCGATGCTGGCTTTCCCCAGCGGATGCTCACGGCCCATTTCGAGGAGGACGTTGATGAACGAGCACGCCTCAAAGTCCTCCCGCTGGAACCAGTCCCCGAAGACGTCGAAGATGGCGAGCAACTTCTCCTCGGCGGTGTCTCCCCGGCTCCGGGCATCGGAGATGATCAAATCCACGGTCCAGATCTGGTCGCGAAGCGCGAGGAATGCAAGAACCAGATCGTCCTTGGACGGAAAGTGGCGGTAGAAGGTGGCCTTCGCCACCCCTGAACGCTCGATGAGCTGGTCGACGCCGACCGCGCGGATCCCGCGCCGCGAGAACAGTTCGTAGGCGGCGTCCAGGATTCGATCCACCGCGTCATCACGGGTGGTGGTTTGTCCGGCTGGCGATGAAGACGGACCGGGTGCTTCCGAGGCATCTGGCGTGCTCATGGTAAGAGCAATCTTACTCGTACCCCGCCAAGACAGACCGGTCTGTCATAGCCCTTCTTGCGCCAACGCGGGGTCACTTACGGCCCATGTCGGGCAGCAACATAGGCCGTAAGTGACCCCGCGTTGCGTTGGACGCCAGTGCGCTCCCCTATTGCTTCTCTTGCGGCCTTCTGGTTCTCTGGCACTACCGGGCCGCCGCCGCGCTAATTCCGGTGTGGGCCGCGCCCCGGCTGAAGGGACGTGGGACCGCTATGACTTCTCTTTGGCTAGACGCGCGCGAGGCTTCCGCAGCCGCGAGCCCCGATGAATTTACGCCCGGGAACAGTTACGACGCCGTCGTGGTGGGCGCCGGGATCACGGGCCTGGCCACGGCTCTCATGCTGGCCCGGACCGGGAGCAGCGTGCTGGTCCTCGAGGCCCGGCATATCGGGGCGGTCAACACCGGCAACACCACGGCCAAGCTGAGCCTTTTGCAGGGCACCACGCTGTCCAGGCTCCGGAACCAGTATTCGGTGAACGTGGTCCGCGCCTACGTTGACGCGAACCGGGCAGGCCAGAAATGGCTGCTCGACTACCTCGAGGGCCGGGGTGTGCCGTTCCAGTACCGGGATGCTTACACCTTCGCCACCACACCCACCGGCGCGGAACACCTTGTCGCCGAGGCCAACGCTTCCCGGGCTTGCGGGCTCAACGTCAAGTCCACCCGCGAGACCGGGTTGCCGTTCGACGTCGACGCCGCCTTGCGGCTTGCGAAGCAGGCGCAGTTCAACCCCATGGACGTCCTGGATGCGCTGGCTGCGGATGTCCGGGCTGCCGGCGGCAGCATCGTGGAGGGTATCCGCGTCATGAATGTCCGCAACGGCGATCCCCTGACCGTGGTTACCAGGAAGGGCGAGGTCCGCGCCCGCTACGTGGTGCTCGCCACCGGGACACCCATCCTGAACCGCGGGCTCTACTTCGCGAAGCTGCGGCCTAACCGTTCGTACGCTGCCGCGCTGCGGCTGCCGGACGGCATGAGCCCGCCTCCCGGAATGTACCTTTCCGCCGAGCCGCCCACCCGCTCGCTGAGGGACTATCCAATGCCCGACGGCGGGACCTTGCTTTTGGTGGGCGGGTTCGGGCATGCGGGTGGCCGGGCGCCGTCCACGCAGGTGCACGTGAATGAGCTGCTCGGCTGGGCCCAACAGCACTATCCGGGTGCCGAGGTCACGCACACGTGGGCTGCCCAGGACTACCAGGCCGGGAACCTCATGCCGTTCTTCGGCCGGTTCCCCCGGGGCCGCGGAAAGATCTTCTTCGGCACCGGCTACAACAAGTGGGGCATGACAAACGGTGTTGCGGCGGCGCTGGATATCACCGCCGATATCCGTGGCGAAAAGCTGGAGTGGGCCCGCATCATCCACCACCGGGTGACAGGTCCCCGCGGCGCAGCGTCGACGATTTCGCTCAACGTGGAGACCCAGCAGCAGAATTTCCGGGACAAGGCCGCCTTGAAGGAGAAGCCGGCCATCACGGAGGAAACCCACCCCGCCGAGGGCACGGGCGTCACGGGACTTTTCCACGGGAAGCCCGCGGCTATCTGCACGGTGGATGGCGTGGTGTGCAGGGTGTCGGCGGAATGCGCGCACCTTGGCGGGATCCTGCACTGGAACGACGCCGAGAAGTCCTGGGACTGCCCCCTGCACGGTTCCCGTTACTCTGCGGCAGGCAAGCTGCTGGAGGGGCCGGCGACGCACAATTTGTTCAAGCTGCAGTAGGGGGTTATCGGGGAAAATTGGCGCCCCGTTGAACCGCCATCCATGATGAATGGATTTAGCAAATATACTAAGGAGGCACCTTCTTCTGGTCGGGTGCGCGTGCTGTCCTGAAGGAGGATGAATGGTACCCAAGCGCGTTACTTTGGCGGATGTTGCAAAGCTCGCCGGGCTTTCCACCACCGCCGCCTCGATGATCCTCAATGGGCGTCCCGATACCCGGCTGTCCAAGGATGCGCACGAGCGTGTGCTCGCGGCCGCGGCCGAACTGAACTATCGCCCCAACGTTGCGGCAAGAGGTTTGAGGACGCAAAAGACGCGGACCATCGGTTTCATATCGGACCGCGTTGCCACCACCAGATTCGCAAGCGGCCTGATCGAAGGTGCACTTGCGGCAGCGGGAGCCGCCGATCATGTCATGCTTGTGCTCGAAACCGGAGGCGAAGCCAAATTGGAAGCCTCGGCCCTTGAGGCCGTGCTCGATAGGCAGGTAGACGGAATCGTCTTCGCCTCCATGCGCGCTCGAGAGCTTTACATCCCCGAACTGCCTGCCGGAACGCGTTCAGTTCTTTTGAACGCCACCAGCCAGGGGCACGCTGTCAGTGTGCTGTCCGACGAGTACACCGGGGGGAAGACCGCGGTGGAAGTACTCGCGCGCCATGGGATCACCGAGGGGGTGGCCGTGCTCGGGTACTCCGAAGAAGCTGAGCAAGGCCTGTTCCGTTCGGTCGCCGTCAATCGCCGCGTGGAGGGCATCAAGGATGCCCTCGCCGAAAACGGGATTGATGTCCCCGTCTGGGAATCAGTCTGGCTCTGGGACGCGGATCCCGGTTATGCCGCGGCGAAGAAGATCCTCCGCCGGCACCCGGGCATCCGCGCCCTGCTGTGCATGAACGACCGGCTCGCGTTCGGCGCTTATCAGGCGCTTCAGGAGAAAGGTCTTCGGATTCCGGACGATATTTCGATCGTGTCTTTCGATAACGACGAGTTGGCCTCGTATCTGCGTCCTGGCCTCACTACGGTTGCCCTCCCCCACGAACAGATGGGCAGGGATGCCGTCCGTTTGCTCCTATCCGATGATGCGGCTCCAGGCGAGCGGCTGGTTCCGATGCCGCTGATCGAGCGTTCATCGGTCATTCGCTAGGCTTCCATGATTCTTCGCAGGGCGCGCACGATGGATGTCGCCCGGGGATCGTCTTGGTTTTCGAGGGTGTTCGTGACGTAGCCAAAGCCGACCTTATGAACGGGATCTGCGAAAGCGACCTGACCGCCCGCCCCGTCGTGCCCGAACGAAGATGAGGTGAGGAACTCCCGTCGCTCGGACGAGAGCATGAAGCCAGTTCCCCACCGGGGGTAAGGGCCCGGAAGCCACCAAACGGGCTCCCCCTCGCTCTGGACCTGGGTCATGTCATTGACGACATCGCTCTCCACGAGGGCGATGCCCTCCGTCGGAACCACCATCGCCGACCAGATCGTGGCGAGGCCAGCGGCGGTTGCGATGCCGCCTGCCCCCGGAACTTCGGCCTGATGCACCTCGGGTGAGTCGAATCCCGCGCCAGCCACAACCAGCTCGGGCGGGAACGCTGCTCCCAGCGTCATCGCCCGACCTGCCCAATAGAGGTCGTCCTCATTTGGTTGGCGGGTGCCGCTCGCTGGCGGATTCCGGATAGAGTCCCCCGCCAGGAGTCGGGCTACCCGCGGCTCCACCGACGGCGGTACCCCGATCCACGCGTCGACGTCCAACGGACCACTTACGGACTGTTGCAAGAACGAGCCCACGCTGGTACCAGTGATGCGGCGGATGACCTCTCCTACATACCAGCCGTAAGTCAGCGCGTGGTAGCCATAAGCCGTTCCAGGTTTCCACAGCGGCTCCTGCGTGGCCAGGACGGATACAATCGAGGGCCAGTCGAGCGCGGTCCCGAGACTGATGTCTTCGCGGGGCGCGGCAAGCCCGGCGCGGTGGCTCAGGAGCTGACGGACTGTGACCGCCTCCTTGCCGGCAGCCGCGAACTCCGGCCAGTAATCGGCAACCGGCCTGTCCAGCCCGAGCCGGCCCTGGCCAACGAGCATGGCAACAAGGACCGCGATGAGGCCTTTGGTGCAGGAGAAGATCACCGTAGGCGTATCACGTGCCCAAGGTCTCCCCTCGTGCCGGTCGGCGAGGCCGGCCCACAGGTCGACAACCGTCTCACCGCCGACCCTGATGTTCAGCGCAGAGCCGCCTTCGCCGTCACCGACGCTTTTACGGTAGGCATCGGCCACCGGGCCGAAGCCATCGGCCACGAACCCATTTACTTCATTCATGTGCATTTTCTCCTCGGATTTGGCGGGATCGGGGCGCGAAAGCTCAGCCCTTAACGCCGGAACTTGCCACGCTGGCGACGAAGGATCTCTGGAAGATCAGGAAGACAACAAGCACCGGCAACACGAAGAGGACTCCGAACGCTAGCACTGGCCCCCATTCCGGCGGCTGCGCGTTTTGGAAAACGCTCAGCTCAAGCGGAAGGGGCCGGAGTTTGGTGTCGGTAATCATGAGTACTGGCCAAAGATATTGGCCCCACTGGCCCAGGAAGGTCAGAATGGCTACCGTCGCGTAAGCCGGCAGGCTCATGGGTGCCACCACTTGGAAGAGCGTCCGCACCGGTCCGGCCCCATCGATCGTTGCCGCTTCTTCCACTTCCACGGGGATGCTGAGGAAGTACGTGTAGAAGAGGAAAATCGAGAACGCATTGGCCAGGAACGGCAGGGCCTGGACGTATAGTGTGTTCCGTTGACCGGAGAGCATGTAGTAAAGAGGCAGTGCCACCGCCTCGAACGGGATAATTGTCATGATGGTCACCAGGAGGAGCACGATGTTGCGTCCCCGCCACTTCATGCGTGCCAGCGCATAGCCGGCGAGCGAGTTCACCAGGAGGCCTCCGAGTACAACAATGGCGGTCACCGCCAGGGAGACCCCAGCGAATTGCCACACATACCCTGTGGTGTCGTTTGAGAACCGGTTGAACACGCCGGCATAGTTGTCGAGCGACAGGTCCGAGGGAACCAAGGCGCTCAGGCCGCCCAGGACCTTGTCACCAGGCCTGAGGCTTCCAACCAACAAGTAGTAGACCGGAACGAAGAAGATCAGGCCGAAGAAGACCAGCAGGGCATAGCGCCCGGTCGTCGAGAGCAGCCGGGACCGTTTGATGCTTCGGACGCGGGTCATCGGATGCTTCCTTCCTGACGGACAAGCCGGCGTTGGATGACGGCGACGATGGTGACAATGACGAGGAAGACCACGGCCATGGCTGCGCCTTGGCCGATGTTGTTCTGGTCATAGCCAGTAGTGATGACCTGGTACATCATTGTCTGGGTCGATTCGATGTCAACGGATCCGCTTTGGCCGAGAAGGTACACCTGGTCAAAGAGGCGGAAAGAGAAGACCGTGGTCAGCAGGGCCACGAAGATGAGGGTGTTTCGAATTCCGGGCACGGTAACGTGCAGGAATTGACTCCATCGTCCAGCGCGGTCCAGGGACGCAGCCTCATACAGGTCATGAGGAACAGCTTGCAGTCCTCCGAGGAGGATGATCATCTGGAAGCTCACGCTCTGCCAAATCGACATCACGATGATCGCCCCCATGGCAGTTGCGCTGCTTCCAAGCCAATCGTGCGGACCGATGGAACCGCCCGTGAACAGGGAGATTGCGGAATTCAGCAGACCGTGGTCATCCCGTGCGAAAATGAGCCGCCACACGACGGCAACCAGGGCCAGCGGGAAGACGAGCGGCATGAAGAACATTGTGCGGAACACGGCCATGCCACGGAGCTTGCCGTTCACCAGAAGCGCGAGTCCTAGGGCGAGCCCGGTCTGGACGGGCACCACCACGGCCGCGAAGGTGAAGTTGTTGCCCAGCGAATGGAGGAAGGCTGCGCTGATGTCAGGGTCGGCGAAGAGCCTTGAATATTGCTCCAGCCCGATGAATCGTGGGGCCCGGGTGCTATTGAGCTGAAGCCGGTAGAACGACATCGCGATCGCACCAAGGAACGGAATGGCGAGGAAAACAGCGAGAAGGATGAGCGCGGGAGCTGCCATCGCGGGGCCCATGATCGAATGGGACGAGAGCCGCCTTCGCCGCTGGGTGGGCGGCGGCGCCGTCCGCCCGGCCTGGGATCGAATAAGAAGAGTCATAACCTTGCCTTCGACGGCCGCCGTACGGGGTAGGCAAGCCCACCCCGTACGGTAGCGATCACTTGTAGTTGTTGTTGTCCGCGAAATCGCGGTCGATCGCACGTGCAGCCGCCTGGAGACTTGCAGCCACGTCGGCCCCGCCCCAGATGGCGGTAAGAGCCTTGCCGAACGATGACGTCACCACCGGGTAACCCGCCGTTACGGGCCGCGAAACGGCAACGCACTGCTGGGTCAGCCGATCCTCGGTGGGGCAAGCTGCGTCGAGCTGGTCCCGCAGGAAAGCCAGGGGCTTGCCTGCTCCGTAAAGCGGAGAGGATGCGGCTGTGGTCTTCGTCGCCGGCGGAGCCCCGTTAGCTGCGGTGTACGTGGAAACGACGGGGTCGCTCATGAGGAAGTCAAGCAATTTGCCCGCTGCCGCCCCGTTCTTCGTGTGCCCTCCAAGGCTCCATGCGATCGTTCCGGAACCGGTCTTTGCCCCCTTGCCAAAGTTGGGCAGCGGGCCCACGACGAGGTCGTTCCCGAGTGCCTTGTCATAGGCCGGGTACATCCAGTTGCCCATCCAGTTCAGCGCCACCTGGCCGGACTGAAAGGCCGTGCCGTCGCCGTCGGGGTTGGTGAACTGCTTCCACGAGGCGAACTTCTTCAGGGCATCCACCGCAGTGTCCGAATCAAGCGCACCGGAGGCCTTGCCGTTGGCTATCATCGGCGTGCCGGCAGACCACAGGACCGGAGAGAAGCCGTAAATGCCGTATTCGGAGCTCAGTCCGTTGTTCTCCGCGATGCCGAGCGGCTTTCCGTTCGGCACCACGGCGGAGAGCTTCTTGAGGACCTCGGTGAATTCGTCTGCTGTCCAGGCTTCAGACGCGCTCTTGGGCATCGTCACGCCAGCTTTGTCGAGCAGCTTCTTGTTGCCCCACATGGCCAGACCGGAGTTCATCATGCTCACGGCGTAGAGTTTTCCGTCCACGGTGTTCTGGCCTTTGACGGCGTCGGTCTGGTTCTGCACTGTGGCCGCTGAGACGTAGTCCGATAGTGGAGCGATCTTCTGTCCGTAGGCCAGGTTCGCGATCTGCGGTCCGTCCACTTCAAGGACATCGGGAAGATCAGCAGGACTGGAGGTCTGCAGGGCCTTCGCGAAAGAGTCGGCCGGCAGGAACTGCATCTTGACCTTGATGTCCGGGTGGCTGGATTCGAAGTCGGAGACGATCTTCTGGATCGCGGTGTTCTCTGCGGACTGGCCGTCCAGGGCCCAGACCTTCAGGGTGCCCGTACCGGATCCTGCAGAAATGTTCGATGCTTCCGAGGGCGAATCCGACGCCGATGGTCCGCCGCAAGCCGCCAAAGCGACTGAGACGAGCGCAGCAAGCCCGCCTGCTGCGATGCCTCGCAGCCGCGGACGCGGGGTTGAACGGAGGGTACTAACTGTCATAGCGGGTGACTCCTTCGTCGTGTACTCCAGGCCGGAGGTTTGTGCCCGGCGGCACATCCTCTGTCCTGTCCTTGAATAGATGGCTAAATAATTTGCTAAATGGATTTAGCTATGGTGACGAACCTCTCCCAAGTTGTCAAGAGGAGTCCTGTTTTTTGCCTGCCGTTACAACGTGGGCAGGAGGTATGTCAGGTGCGCTCAGTCCCGCCGCACGGCGCGGAGCGCGTCAATAATCTGCGTCGCGCGATCGTCGCCCGCTTCCATCCAGTTGGTGATGAAGGCAAAACCGGTCTTCGAATCGGGGTCCGCGAAGGCTACCTGCCCGCCGGCGCCGTCGTGGCCGAAGCTTCGGGGGCCGCGGTATCTCCGGGCTGCGGAGTCGAGCTGGAAACCGGCGCCCCAGCGCGGCCACGGACCGGGCGCGTGGTAGACCGGTGCGCCTTGGCTCATCGGCACAAGAGCACGATCGAGCGTCGCGTCATCGAGAAGACGGGCGCCCTCTGTGTCGACGATAGTCGCGGACCAGATGGACGCGAGTGCATGTGCTGTCGCCACGCCGCCAGCCCCCGGAATCTGGGCCGCGCGCACTCGGGGGTCGTTGAAACCGGTGCCGTCCCCTACAAGCTCAACGGGCAGCGCACCCCCGAGAGTCATCGCCCGCAGAGTCCACTCGTCCGGCGCGTCCCGGAGCAGGCGCCCGGCTTGCGCCTGGCTCTCACCCACTTGGATATGCGCGACTCGGCCAGCTTCGGAGGCCGGCAGCCCTATCCATGCATCCCGGGTCCACGGGGCGGTCGCACGGCGGAAGTAGTCGCCGACCGACTCGCGTGCCACACGGCGAATGACTTCCCCGACGAGCCACCCATGCGTGATCGCATGATAGGCGTAGCCGGTGCCAGGTTTCCAGAGCGGGTCCTGCTTTGCCAATTGCCCGGTCACGTACTTCCAGTCGAGGATCTCCTCGGTCGTGAATGAAACCCGGGGAGCCGAAAGGCCAGCCCTGTGGGCGAGGAGCTCGCCCACGGTGACTTTCTCCTTGCCCGCTGTGGCGAACTCGGGCCAGTAGCGGTGGACTGGGGCGTCGTAGCAAAGCCGCCCTTCCTGGACCAGCCTGGCGGCAAGGATCGAGACGAGCCCTTTGGTACAGGAAAACACCACTGTAGCGGTGCCTTGCTCCCACAGAGATCCCGTATTTTCATCCGCGACTCCGCGCCAGAGGTCCACGACGGTTTCTCCACCGACGAGGATGGCCAGGGCCGCGCCCATGGTTGGACGGCCGTCGAATGCTCGGGTGAAAGCTTCGGCTACGCGCTCGTAGCCAGGGGCGATAGTTCCTTGTGTCTGCATCACCTAGCAGCCGGCCTCTCGTGACGTTCCGTGGCGAGCACGAAGGCCTCACCGTCCCATTCCAGATCGAGTGGATCGGAAATTCGGCCGCCGAAGCCACCCTCGGCGGAAAGGTTCTCGAAGGCAAGAAGAACCGGACGCCCTGAACGGTTATGCACGATCCGACCACTGTAGAGGTGCTCGTCTGCCAGAAGTCTGGCTTGGTCGAGGTCGAAGGGACCCAGTGGAGACGCGGCGGGGGCGAGCCATATCCCGCCCGGTAGTCCCGCCCGCGACCCGGCGAGATGATTCCCGTCGCACGAAAAAAGCAGCCAGTGGCTCCCAGACAGCTCGACGATTTGGGGAACTTCGAGGTGAGCGAACCCGGCACTTCCTGTCAGCGCCGGGCCCACACTCCAGTTCTCAAGGTCGTCGGAACGCGCATATCCGATAACACCCCGGTTTCGTTCGTCGGGTCCGCTCCTGCCGCGGGCGGTGATGAGCATATGCCAGGATCCATGCGGGCTCTGAAATACCCAAGGGTCGCGCCAAGCCTCTTCATGCCAGACGCCGTCGTCCAAGGTTTCATAGCAGCGCGGATCAGCATTCAGGGCGAAGTCGTCGGACTTGTGCCAGGCATGCAAGTCTGGAGAAACCGCTACGCAAATGGTCTCGATGTTAGTGATCGCGTCCGGACGTAGGAATCTCGAACCCGTATAAAACATCCGCCAGAGCCCATCGTCCCCACACACAACACTTCCCGTCCAGGTTGCCGAGGAGTCCGGTTCCGACGGTTCTCCGTGGACGAGGACTGTGCCGTGGTCCCGCCAAGTACGCAGATCCGCGGAGGTGGCATGGCCGATGGATGCGTTGCGGTGCCGAAGGTCAGGGTTGCCGAGCGATTTCGGGGCCTGTAGGTAGTACAGATGGTATGCCTCGCCATCGTCGGCGAGCCAGAAATCCCAAACCCAGTGGTCGTCTTTTGCGAAAGTCATCCGGCCAGCACCTGCTGGTGCGTCGCATCGGAATCATGTCGCCGGATGGCGGTCGAAGGCATAAAGGTCTCCCTTGTCTTTGTGCTCTGAAGAGATTGGTCAGAAGGCGTGCCCTCCAAGGCTAAATCCATTTAGCGTCATGTTCAAGACCTAGATACGAGTGTCAAGCGGCATGTCGGAAGTGTCTTCTTGGATGGGTTCGCGCATGGCAATGACGCCAACAAGTGCGGGCACGACCCTGTGCACGGCTCGCGGTTCACGGCCGCGGGGAGGTTGTCAGAAGGACCGGTGTCAACAGCTTGATGAAGATGCAGCGGGGCCTGAGATGTTGAACGCCGGTCCGCTGCAAGCGGACAGAGAGATCCTCGGGGTCCGAGAGCGAGTCGCTCCGCCGCTCAGCTTGGGTTGAGGCTTAAGCGTGCCGCCTCGGTCGCCTCGAGAGCGTCGGGGTCGGAGGCGAAGAGGGTTCCGGGCGGCAGTGGTTCGGCGTCGACGTCGTCATAGATCGAAGCGAAATTGGTGTTGAACGCCTTTGCGGTGGGGCCGCCGACAATCGCTTTGACCTGTTGGGCGATCGAGTCTCCCGGAATGGCGACAACCACGACGTCGGCGCCGGTAGCATCGCCGCCGTCCCGGCCAAGCGCAGTCACGTCGTGGCCTGTAGCCGTCCGGCGTCGCGCCAGCGCGCCGCCGACGCGACCCCGCCCAATCACGTAATCCTCATGGATTCCACCTACTTATTCGAAGCAAGTGCCGACGAACGACACCTCTCGGAGGCATCACCGCCGACTAATCGCTGGGGCCCACCGGCTCGTGGCCACCGGATTCACTACTCGAATTTCGTTCGGCGTCGCGGCAATCATCGCAGCGACCGACGAATTGATGAGGGCAATCGGGCCGGCCATCGCCCTCCCCGCGGAGCAACGTAACTTTCATTCCGGCATCGTAGTCCCCCGCGCGGGCCGCCGGAAGGCTTCGCGGCCCGTGTCCTTCCGGGGGAACTGCGAGAGACCAACGAGGCGTAGATCGAGAAATCTAACCACAGCCGACTCGCTAATCCTCCTTTTGAAATGCAAATTTAAGAACTCACGTAAGACGAGTTTTGCTCGAAATTCCCTTCCAACAAAGGTAAAAAGACCGTATGATTTCTTGCAAGCTGCGGGTCTCAGGGGGCACCTATATGAATAGGAGCCTCAATTGCGACGTCTACCGGCACATGCAGGTAGTGCCCAAAGGAACACGGCACCCCAGGAACAGGAAGATCAGCGGATACGAGCTGATACCGGCCGTGGAGTCCAGCCTGTCGCCTGGGATCAGGGGTTGTCGCCCGGGCCAAGTGCCCTTCCGCTGCATGAAATCGCCAAGAAGTACGACGGCGTGGATGTGATGGACGGGAACGCCCCCGGAACCGCGGCAGTCCAAACGCAATCCCCCTCGGGTGCGGTACGGATTACCGTTCCCGGCAAGAAGTCAGAGACGAGACCTGCCCAGCTTAAGGGCGTCCCGATCGGGCACTTTATTGGCGAAGGCGCACCACTTCTAACAACCGCCCTGTCCGGCGCGACAACGACCACCTACAGCACCCCACACGGCTCGCAAACGCTGATCACGGTCGAATCGGACAAAGCACTGCGCGATTACCGATTCCCATTAGCTCTCGCGGCCGGATCCACCGCGAAGGTGGAAGCTGACGGTTCGGTACCGTGGCCAGTCCTCGCTCTCACCGGCGCCGAGTTGCAGGTGCTAGCGGGACTCTCGGCCGCGGTGTTCGTCGGTGGAACGTGGGTAGGCTGCACATTCAGCAAGCTAACCGGATGGATCGCAACGGTCGTGAATCTGATTTGTAGGGTGAGCGGTGTTAGCGGAGCCATATCGGCCATCGGTATCGTCAGTGGCGCGTCCAGGGGCGCCAGTCTGGTTGCCACAAAGTGCTATGGAATCAACCTTTCTAAACCGTCCGCTCCGCTCCGGGATATGCCTGGTAGAGACTGCGGCTTCTGAGAGAAGGCAATTGTGAAATGGTACTCGTGCGCGCATGCGCCGATGTTTGGAGCATCCTTGGCGCCCCTTTTTATGACCAATTGGGACCTGTGGCTTCAAATCCTCTTGCCATCTCTGGTCCTGGTTTCCTACGTGATCAATGAAGTAGTACTTCACCGGAGGAAGAAGGCCGCGCGTGCGCGCGCAGCCGAGCTGGATCACGCCGACCCTATGGTGCACGCCTACCGCGAGCCGGATTCGTGAACTCTGGTGAGATCTACTAGGACAGGGGTTTCAAATTGACCGCGAACGTAAATGGTACCGAAAGCGGCATCCGGTTTTCCCGACTGTGCGTAATTGTCGGGGTCATTGGGGGCGTCCTGACAGTCCTTCACCCGCTGCTGGGGGCAGCGCTGTCCGTGCTTGCGTTGGTGTGGGCTATTGCCGGTCAGCGCAGCACCGGTCAGCACGCGTACCGCATAGCACTCTTAGTCAGTCTGGCCGCTCTGGTGATGAACATTGCAAACACCACATATTTTTGCGCACGTAAGAAACCGGCTACTCATTATTGGCGTGATAGTTTGCGCGGGCGGGGTTCTGGGTGGATGGACTATGGGACACAGTAACCGGTAGTCCATCCTGTCGAATGGTGTGGCCGGCCAGTCGGTTTGGCCGGCCACAGACTTGGCTGCTCCGAAAGCAAAGTCTCACGCCCGGTATCTCAGGGGGCTGACGCATCGGGCGCACCATCCGGGGGCGGCTACCCCACTCCGGGGGCGGCTAACCCACAACGAACGCTATCGTCGAAAAGGACCGATAGGTGGCCGTTTGCTCGAATTTGAGTGGTAATCCCTGCGAATTTGAGTGGTGATCGCTGCGAAATTGAGTGGTCAGCCGCGCTACCCCGGAGTAGGCGGGCAGCCAAACCGGTCGCAATAACCGAACCCCTGGAGGTGAGGGCAAATTCACCGGGGCTATCCTCGCGGCATGGGGAACTACAGCACGGGATATCTGGCCAGGGATGAACGGCGCGAGCGTCGGAGAAGGTTTCAGCGGAAGCTGTCCTACGTTGGATTGGCTATTTTGGGCGCCGCCACAATCTTCGTTGTGACGATCGCCCTCCGCCACTGAGGCCGAAGCCTGAGGCAAGCACTACGGCAGGCGGCGTCGCGAAACGCGACGCAAGCGCCGCCGTCGTGATCTGTCCTGAGCCGTAACAACTGGCTGCTGCCGGTGAATCACTCGGTGTGCTCGGATACCCTTCAACCATGGGGGCTATGGGGTGGGTTCGGCGGGTACTGGTTGTCGAAGATCAGCCATTCATGCGGGGGCTTGTGGCCGACGCCTTGAGGGGCGCGGAATTCGACGTGCATGACTGTGCCTCTGCGTCAGAGTCCATATCCATGTTCGCCGCCGTCGATCCCGATGTTCTTGTGACTGACATCGACCTGGGATCCCGGCCCAACGGCGTCGAGCTGGCGCACGTGGTGAAGTCGCTCTCCCCGGGGTGCGCCATCGTTTTCCTGACGAACTATCCGTCGGAAGCTCCCTTTTCCGAGTTGCCGGCGGGATCAACGTTCGTCAACAAGTCGTCCCTTGACTCCGTGGACGGCCTCATCAGTGCAGTGAACTCGACCTTGGTGGAGATTCCCGTCACGGTGACTCCCCCTGTGGAGTCTGGCGCAGCGAAGCTCGGCGCGCTGACCCGCGTCCAGCTGGATATCCTGCGCTTGATCGCGGAGGGATGGTCGAACGCTGAAATCGCCAAACAACGGGGAAGCAGCATGCGTTCCGTTGAGAAGGCCGTCTCGCGCACGTTCGAGGCCCTTGGCTTGAACCGGAATCCGGGCGTCAATCCGCGGGTTGCCGCGGCCACGCTGTACTCCCGCACGTTTGGGTTGCCGGCCCCTGCAGATAGCGATCAATGAGCCGCCGCCGCTCCCCTGCGCTCTGGGCCCGGGGTATCGGCGGCAGGAATGCCCTGAGCTTCTGGTCGTGGCTTCTGACCGTGCCCTTGGCGCTGACGGTCATGAATATGTTCGCCGGATCGGTCACGCTCGCTGGGACTGGATCGGTCACACTGGCTGTGGAAGCATCCGGCACGGCCGTCGTGTTTCTTGTGCACGTGGTGCTTGGCCTTGTGGGGATACTTCTTCGCCCTTTGATCGCGGCTCCCCCGAGCCTCAAAGGCAGAATTACGACGGCGTTCGGCACCTTCGCGTTCCTGGGCGCCTGCCGCCCGCTCCTGGTGGCTTGGTCCGCGCGGGCGCTGAATATCGCGGACCTGAGTGAAGATCTCTGGGCCCGCGTCCTCATCAACATCGGGGCGGCCTTGGTTTTCCTCTCGGCGATCGCGATGCTGACGGACTCCATCCGTGGCCACGCCGTGCTTGAACGCCGGCTCGGCGCTGCCCAGGCTGCGATCGAGGCGCAGCTCGGATTCGATGAGCACCGCTTGCGCTCGATCCGTTCCGACTATGTCACCGAACTCTCCAAACGTCTTGACACGGTCCTCTCTGTCCGGATGAGCGCAACCCTCCACAGATCCGAGGCCTCACGCCTGCTGCGGACCATCTCCGATGACGTCGTCCGCCCGATGAGCCACCAGCTCTTCCACGACCACACCCCGTTGCCCCCTGAGACACCCCCTCCGCGGCCGCCTTCCCGCCCGGAACCCACCGAGGGACTCCCGCATTTGATCAGAGCCGCACCGATCGCATTGCCTGTGCTGCTCTTCGAATCGCTCATCGCAGTGCGACTGCTGACAGAATACGGCCTCCTCTTCCTGCTGGTTCAGGGGGTTGTGGGCGGGACCATCCTGCTCGTCGGGAACGCGGCAACCGCCCGGACGGTACGGAGGATCGCCAGTCCCCTGCGGCGAATTTCCGCCATGACCCTTTGCTACGCGGGCACGTCCGCACTTGGCGCGTCGGTGACCTGCCTCCTGCAGGAGGCGTTCGGCTATGCCCAGTTCTTCTACTGGTCCGCCCTCTGGGCCTATCCGCTGACTGCGCTCACGGTGGCGCTTCTTCGAGCTGCCGAACGCCAACGACGGCGGCATGAAGTCAGGCTGGCACGCTCGCTCAACGAGCTACTCAAGCTTGCAGACCGCGCGCACCAAAAGCTGCTCCACACCCGCCGGAGGGTCGCCAGGATCCTGCACACCAAGCTGCAAGGAAACCTGGTTTCGAGCGCCCTCGCCCTGGCTGGCACTGGAGGAAACGACCCCGAAGAGGATCTGGCCCCGCAGGAGGTCGGGGACATCCTGACGAGGGCCGTGGCTGAGGCCGAGAGTGAGATCTTGGGCGAGTCGCCCGGACAGGAGCCGCGTGCAGCATCGAGTATCCAAGATCTGCTGAGTACCTGGGGGCGCGTGTTGAACCTGGCGTGCGACATTGATCCCGGTGTGTGGGCGCTATGCGACGAGGACCCGGCCCGAGCTGAGGCAGTGATTGAGGTGCTCTCCGAGGGATTCACCAACGCCATCCGCCACGGTGAACGAAACAATGTCCGCGTTTCGATGTCGGCTGACACTCAAGGCCTTCACATAAGCATCAGTTCCCCTGGCCGGCTCCGTGGCCCGGTCCGCCCCAGCGTCGGGATGACGACGCTTCAGGCCCTGTGCAAGGAAGTAGCGCTCAGTGAGGATGGCGCCAGGGTCGTCCTTCGGGTGGTCCTTCCATGAGCCTGGCGATGGGTGTCTGTGTCGGCGGATAGTAGTCTTAGATCCAGTGCAGCGCTGCCGCCCACATCCCGAATTGGTCAGAGGACGGTATGACTCTTCTCCGCGATCACGAACTACAGGCCAACCCGCCTGCCCGAAAGAAACGTCGGTTCTTTCGCTCGTTTGCCGTCATTGCGGCCTTGGTGATCTTCTGGGCCGTTGCCGGAGTCTTTTTGTACGTGGCTCCGCCTGCAGACCAACCCAAACACGCTGATGTGCTGTTCGTGCTCGGTCCGCCGGACCAACGCATGGTCTACGCCGAACAGCTGATGCAGCAGGGTTACGCGCCAACCATTGCCGTCTCAAGCCCGGTGGGCAAAGACGGCAGATTCGAAGCGGCAATATGTGGCGATCACCGCTCGTACCGGATTATCTGCTTCAACCCTGATCCGTTCACTACCCAAGGCGAAGCGCGGGCACTAAAAGACCTCTCGGATCAATATGGCTGGAAGAGCGCGGACGTCCTGACCGCCCAGTTCCACGTGACCAGGGCCCGGGTGATCGTCAGCCGCTGCTACTCAGGAGACCTGCACATGGTCGCCGACCGGATGGACTTGCCGCCGGTTTCTTTGACTGACCCCACGTATTCCTGGGCATACCAGTACCTGTACCAAACTGCTGCCTTCGTCAAGGTTGCGATCCACCCGGACTGCTGAGTCAAGCTTGCCGGGCTAACACAGTTGCAGGGGCGTCGAGGAATCCGCCGCGGAAGTCTTTGAACCGAGCTCACGGCGCGATCACCGCCAATGCGATGGAAGCTGCAGTGATGAGCAAGCTCATGCGCTGGCGCATTCGGGGTCCTTCGTTGAAAAATGCCAGAACAAAGCGACCGCCGAGGCAACCTCGATTGTCGAACTCCGCCCGACCTAGAGCGATCTATCCACGACCTATGTCACTTGGGCAACGCTAGCTGCGAGCCTCACGCGAATGATGGCCAAGGAAGAACTGATCGTGAACGTAAAGGACCACCGAGCAACTGGCGATGCGGTCAGAAACTCATCGAGCGGCTCGATCTCATCAGGATCGAGCAGATTCATCGGCAGCAGTTTCGCGAACACTGACGTTGGAAAGTTCTTCGCGGTCGTGGGCGCAGGACCGGGCCGTGAGCCGCCGGTACTCCGCGTAGTAACGCCGGCCAAGCTCGCGCTGGCCTTCGGCGCTGAAATGCAGTTTGTCTTCCGGCGAGTTGAACAAGCCGTGTGGCGCTTCAACAAACGCTGCGAGGGGTACACGGGCCGGGGTATCGCGGTGCGCAGCGTCAATGAGCGGATAACCCTCGTTCCCCTCTGCCATGCGGTCAGGACTCATCTGGCCGAGGATAAACGGGGCCGCTCCGAACTCGCCTCGGAAACCCGCAATCAACGCATCGAGTTTCATGGCATATTGATGCTCGTTGAGATGCCAGGTATCGGCTTCGCCCTGATGCCACAGGATTCCCCGCAGGACGTTGTCCGAATGGCCGCTTAGGGCGATGCTGAGCTGCCGAGCCGCGAACTTGTAGAGGTTTATCGCTCCGGTTGCATCCTTGCGGTCCCAAGTGTACCCACCATGCGGGTGGAAGCCAGACTCACCTCGCGCTGCTGGGACAAGGAGGACCGGACGCCCGGTGGACTCCGTGTGGAGCTTGCCGAAAGTCTGCCCGAAGCCGACCCCAGGGGCTCGGGTGTGGTGCCAGAACGGGTGCTCTCCAACAAGGATCTTCCCCTCGTTGCGGCCACTCCCTGCTAGCTGGTGCACCTTCGGATGGGGAGCGTCGAGGGTCTTGTCATGCCCAACCCCAGCGCCGAGGCCGTTCGACTGACCAGCCACTAAGAAAACGTCATAACCAACATCAGATGGTTCAACTCGACGGCCACCCAACAAGTTTTTAATCTTCCCCATCACTGAATCGTACGGCTTGGCGATCGGGATTGGGCAAGATTTTAACGGCAGGAATCAGCGAATGCCAGCAGATCGGATTCGTTGAAGTTCGAGGGGTCTCCGTGCTGGCCAGTTGTGGCGAGCGTGGAGACGTCCCTGCCAGCCCCCTTCAACCCGGTGGCGAGAACATCGGCGTTCGCTTTGACGGGCACCCAGGTATCGTCCGGGGATGAAAGTATCCGGTACTTGACGGATGGAAGGGTGTTCAAGTTACGGGCGGGAATCGAAGCCGCGGGTACCCGTCCGCCATAGGCTAGCTGTATCTGTGCCGTTGCATCCAGAACATCGGACACCGTGTTCTCATCCACAACAGGCATGACGCCATACCAGCAGTCCGGGACGTTCCCACCTTGCTCCATCGCGTTCAGTGAAGTAAGCCCTCCCATGGAACCCGCGATATACAGCGTGGCGCGTTGGCCGGCTTTATCCTGTGCCCATTTAGCAAGTGCGGCCACATCCTGGACGGCCGCAGGGTCTCCCCACGCATTCCCGTGAAAGTCTGCGGACGCAACCGCCCAGCCACCGAGGCGCAGGCCGTTCAGCCACGCCTCGTTCATGCGCGTGTTAGCGTCGCCGCCCTGCCCGTGGAACCAGATGGCCAACCCTTTCGACGCGCCCGCGGCGAGGTCCACGCGCATCTTCTGGCCATTGACAGTCTCGGTAACCGTCTCGGCGTCGCCCACAGTTTTCGGTGCGACCCCACACCCCCAAAGCACGAGTGCAGCGGCAGATGCAGCCGCGATTACGACAAGCTTCATCCGGGCAGGTCTTTGATCCTGCGAGCAGGAACTCCGGCATACAGTCCATGGGACTTACAGTCCTTATTGACGACTGAGCCGGCAGCGATCACGACTCCGTCACCTATAGTTACACCGGACAGGATTATTGCCCGCGCGCCGATCCACGTCCCGTCCCCGACCGTAATCGACGCGGCGGTGGCTTTGCCCGCTCGTCGGTCCTTGCCGCCGACTTCGTGGGAGGTCGTGGAGAACACAACATGCATGGCGACGTCACACGCCTTCCCGATCATGATCGGGGCAGTCGTATTGAACATGCACCCGTAATTGATAAACGAGCCGGCACCGATGGACACTCTGGAACTGCCAAACCACACCCCCGGTGAGATGACACTCTGCTCAATTTGCATTCCGTATGCCCGCAGGGCACGCCAACGCAGCGGCGCGGGGAACAGCGGTGACGCGATCACGGAATTCAGCACAACATCACGGTAAACGCCTGGCCATAGCCTGTTAAGGATCCCCATGCCCTAATAGTAGGTCCCAAGAAGTCAGGAACCGGCGCCACGCATGATCGACGTCGTCGGCGAACTAGATGCCTGGTCTCGCTCGAATGGTGATCCCTGATGCTTTCCCGCCCATGAAGGCAGCGACTTGTTCACGCTCTTCGCCGTGTTTTCCAGCGCAACCGATGGCGTATCGGACGTGAAGCGATGAGCCAGTCCGGCAATAACGCCAAAGAGTAGACCAGTTGGAAATCCGTTCGGCATTGGCGCAACCGTCGACACCACAAGAAAGGCCAAGAGCACCGCGCTTGCGACTGCCAGCCGCGGGCGATTAGCGCCCATCGCGATGAAAACTGGTCGTAGGGCAAGCACCGCAAACGCAGCCAGCGCAACGACGCCACCTTTGAGCATCAGCCAGAAATAGTAGTTATGCGCGTAGTACGGCGCCGTGGTCGCCGTAAAGTAGTCAATCGGCCCGTAGGGATCCTTGTAGGAAGCGCCGAAGCCGAGCCCCCAGATTGGTGAAGTCCCAATGACGGGAAGAATCTGATCGTTCTCTCCCACCCTAAATTGGGCGGAGCCGTCTGCCTGGATCGCGTCTGCCGAAAGCCCTCCTAGCACCCTGGAGCCGAACCCGTCGAGCTGCTCCTGCAGCCAAGGGATGTTGAAAACGGTAACGATTGAGGCAAGGACGAGCCCGCCAACGAGGGCTATGAATAGTAGCTTTCCAACGCCGGCAACTTTTCGAGCTGCCGGACCGGAAGCTATGAGTGTCCATGCGAACGCAACGCAAAGAGCCAAGATGTTGTTTCGGCTGAAGGACAAGAAGATGATTGCGAATGCTGGGGCCGCCAAAGTCAGTACCATCCGACCGCGAGCCTTTGTGATCACCAAGGCCGCTATTGACGCGCATGCAATTGCAAGGGCGAAATATGTTGCGGGTGTTATAAGCCTGTCGGCTCCCGTCGTGTCGCCAACCAAAGACGCTACTTCTGAGCGGCCGACTAGGTCCACCACGCCGAACGATCCCGCGAGGGTCATCCCGAGCGAGATCCAAAGTATCCACTTGGAGCTCTGTATGAGGCGCTCCATCGAGGTGAAGCGGAGCACGTTGGCCCCAGCTACAACTCCGAGGAGCACATCAATTAGCGGACGAACGTCTGCAATCCTAGGCGCCGACTGCGTTTGATTGGCGATGCCGATAATGAAGGCCATGACACAAACGACACCAAACACTATGAGGGATCTGGGAACGAGACGGTCACCCTTCTTGAATAACCCAACAACGACACATCCAAGCAGGAACGGTTCGAAGATGAAGAGGCCGCCGACGGGGGTGGGGATTGTCTTTGGGACGAAGGCGGGGACTGCCAAAAATGCCGCAACCAGAGTTAGGTGAAACATCCATGCCGGCCTCATCTTGGCGACAACAACCCAAGCGATAACCCCGAGGACTACAACGGCCACCGTAGGGCTACTGATCACAAGCAAAACCGCCAAGCCGACGGCGGCTATAGATCCGGCTACCCAGGCAACATCCCCAAATTTGTGCACGCTTGCAAGAATACCTCGCACCGTGGCAACCCCTTCGATGTTCTTCCGAACCTGAGATCAAACCCAGGAAACGATGTCCCTCTGTACCCGTGCCGGGTTACCGGAAACGATCACGTTCGCGGGGACGTCTTTGCTCACAACGGACCCGGCCCCGATGACAGCGCCATCTCCGATTGTGACGCCCTTCAGGATGATGGCGCCTGTTCCAATCAGAACGTGGTTTCCAATTCTTATTGGTTTCGTAGCATTACTCCGGCGCCCGTCGGCGTATTCCATAGTGTGGAAGTCTGAGTCAAGAATCTGAACCAGCCATGAGAACTCGCAATTCTCGCCAATGCTCAGGCCATTGCGAACGTTGATCCGTGATCGAGCGCCGATCCTCGAACCAGCTCCAAGGCTCATTACGGCGGGCTCTTCGGGGCTTCCGATCACGGCAAGGTGAGCTCCTTTGCCAACCGCCGATCGGGCACCTGCCCGTAATGACCCGTGCCTCAGGATGATCTTTGTTTCGCGATCAATCCGGCATTCGGGCACCCCCAGGGCCACAGCCCGCAGACGGTTCTCGACGTTACGGAACTTCCCCCAAGTAGTCATGGCCCCAATCCTAAGGGCAGAAAAGGAGCAGGTTAAGTGCCACTTGTCATGGAAGGCTGGGGGCAAATACCCTTGACCATCCAAGCTAACTTCGGATCTGTGTCCGCACCGGCCTCATGGGATTGGGGTAATCGGCAAACTGCCGGGCCGTGTACCTGCGCCCACGACTGCACGCCAGCCCTCGTTATCCTCGGATGGCGGGGGCTACTTTTTGTCGATCTTCCTACTGCGCACCTTGGACGCTTACACCCAGACCTTTTACGACCACATGCACTCGCATCCACCGATATGGAAAGGGGGCACCTCGTGGCTTTGACCGTTGTTGTAGTCGAACGTCACGAACACACAGGTGCTCTTTGGCGCGTCGCACGTTCCACGGCAGCAGGATCCACTGCCGCAACAAAAGACGCCAACGGCGAGTAGATTGTGCCTGGTGCGACATTTACCAGAACAGTCGCAAAGTGGCGCACCCTGTGGCCTACAAATCCGCCAGCACAGTCCCAGGGTTCTCGATCGCGTCCGCCACATACCGCAGGAACCCTGCAGCCGTTTCCCCGTCACAAACCCGGTGATCAAAAGCTAACGTCAGCTCGGTGACCTTGCGGACGGCAAGCTGTCCGTCCACCACCCAGGGCTTGTCGATGATGCGCCCGACACCAAGCATCGCTACCTCGGGGTAGTTGATGATCGCGGCGGAACCGTCTACGCCGAACACGCCGTAGTTGTTCAGGGTGAAGGTGCCGCTGGCCAACTCCGTCGGTGTCGCCTTGCCGTCACGTGCGACGGCGGTAAGCCGGCGGATTTCGGCATCGAGTTCGCGGGCGTTCAACCGGTGGGCGTTGCGAACCGAGGGAACCACGAGTCCGCGGTCCGTCTGAGCGGCGAAGCCAAGGTTGATGCCGTCGAAAGCTATTATCTCCTGCATGTCACCGCCGGCCGTGTCCTCCGCCGTGACGAATCGCGTGTTCAGCTCGGGGAATTTTTTTAGCCCGGCTGTGACAAAACGAGCGATGAACGCGAGCAGGCCGGGAGCGCCGTGAGGATCCCGCTTCTTGAGTTCTGCACGCATCTCAAGAAGTGCCGTGGCGTCCACGTCTACCCAGACAGTTGCCTCAGGGATCTCAGAACGGCTGCGTGTCATGTTGGTCGCAACTGCCTTCCGTATCCCGCGGACCGGAGTACGCGAAGCTACTGTCAAGCCGGTACGGGCGTCCTGGACTCCGGCGGAAGGCTGGGCTCCACTGGAAGACTGCGCAACGGCGGGGACCTCAACGGGCGCGGTCTCGCGCGTGGCCCCTCCGATGGCGGCCTCGATGTCGCGACGCAGGATGAGGCCGCTCTCCCCCGAACCAGGCACGGCGTCCAGTGAGACCCCATGGTCCCGGGCCATCTTCCGCACCAAGGGGGAAATCACTGCAGAGAGCTTCCCCGGAATCCGCGTGCGGGACAGCGACAGTTCTGCAAAGTCGGGCTCCGAGGTCACGGCAACGGTAGAACCACCAGACATCTTACGCGGCCGGGTGCGGCGAGCCTCGCCGCTTCCGGAGGTGCCGTAGCCAATGAGAACATTCCCGGATCCGGCTTTCTCTTCGGTCCTATATGTCTCGGCAGCCGCGGCCACCGCGGGCGCCTCAGAAACAACTTCCACAGGACCCGCCTTTTCAACAACCGCCGGCTCAGCAGCAACCGGAGCACCGACAGGAGCCACCGAGATGAGCGGCTTCCCAACGTCCAGCGTTTGGCCGGCCTCGCCGTGCAGCACAGCGACGACTCCCGCATACGGCGAGGGCACCTCCACCATCGACTTGGCGGTTTCAACCTCGGCGATCGGCTGATCCACGCGGATCTCGTCGCCCACGGCCACAAGCCAGTTGACGAGTTCAGCCTCGGTGAGGCCCTCGCCCAGGTCCGGAAGCAGGAACACCTGCATTTCTGTGCTCATGGTCAGTTCTCCCATTGAAGGTCGTCAACGGCGTCGAGGATGCGGTCGACGCTCGGCAAGTAATAGTGCTCCAGCTTCGGAGCCGGGTACGGGACGTCGAAGCCGGTTACGCGGCGGATCGGCGCGGCAAGGTAATGGAAGCAGCGCTCCTGTACCCGGGCCACGATTTCGGAGGATACGGAGGCGAATCCGTGAGCCTCGGCAATGACGACAGCTCGCCCGGTCTTGCGCACCGATGCGCAGACGGTTTCGTCGTCGAAGGGCACGATCGAGCGAACATCGATCACTTCAAGGCTGCGACCCTCTTCCGCAGCAGCGGCCGCGGCGGCGAGTGCCGTTGGGACCGAGGGTCCGTAGGCGATGAGCGTTGCATCCGTGCCGGGACGCGCGACGGCGGCGCGGCCCTCGCTGCTGGATCCTGTCGCAGCGTTCGAAGAGTGTTCAGCGCGCAGGGCGCCCAGGTCCACCTGGTCTTTGGACCAGTAGAGCTTCTTGGGTTCCATGAACATGACGGGATCATCGGAATCGATGGCCTCGCGGAGCATGCGGTAGCCGTCCGCCACTGTCGCCGGCGTGTAGACCTTTAGGCCGGCGGTGTGGGCGTAGTAGGACTCGGACGAGTCGCAGTGGTGCTCTACGCCGCCGATCCCGCCGGCATACGGAACGCGGATGACCATGGGCAGCTTGACGGTGCCCTTGGTTCGGTTGTGCATCTTGGCGACGTGGCTGACGATCTGTTCGAAGGCCGGGTAGGCGAAGGCGTCGAACTGCATTTCAATCACAGGGCGCATTCCGTTCATCGCCATGCCGACGGCCATGCCAACGATGCCGGACTCGGCCAGCGGGGTATCGAAGCACCGCTGCTCTCCGAATCTGGCCATGAGGCCATCGGTGATCCGGAAGACTCCACCCAGGCGGCCAACGTCTTCACCGAACACCAGAACGGACGAGTCGGCCTCCATGGCGTCAGCCATCGCGGAGTTGAGGGCCTTGGCCATGGTGATGGTCTGCGGACCTGAGGCTTCCGCGACTGCCGCTGCGCTGGCTGCCGCACTCGCGGTGGCGGAGCTGACATCGCCGGTTGCGGCGTGCTCGGTGGCCTCAGAGGATGTGGTGACGGCCGGGCTCATTTGCCTGCCTCCTTCTGGCTGGATGCCTCGCGGGCGAGTTCGTCGGCGAGCAGGGCAGACTGCTCCTTCAGTTGGGGAGTGGGTGTGGAGAAGACGTAGCGGAAGAGGTTCTGCGGATCCACCGGGACGTCCTCACCCAGGCCTTCGCGTAGCTGCGAGGCAACGGATTCGGCTTTCGCTGCGATTCGTGTCGAGCCGTCGTCGTCGAGGAGTCCACGGCCGGTGAGATAAGACGTCATGCGGCTGATGGGGTCCTTGGCAGTCCACTCAGCCACTTCACTGTCCTGCCGGTAGCGGGTGGCGTCGTCGGCGTTGGTGTGGGCCTGCATGCGGTAGGTGTGGGCCTCGATCAGCAGCGGGCCGGAGCCTTCGCGGGCCAGTTTCACTGCTCGGTCCAGCACCGCAAGCAGCGCGACGAGATCATTGCCGTCAACGCGCTCACCGGCCATGCCGTAACCGACGGCCTTGTGCGCTAGCGACGGTGCCACGGACTGTTGGCTCAGAGGCACCGAGATCGCGTACTTGTTGTTCTGTACGAAGAAGATGACAGGCAGGTGGAAGACCGCGGCGAAGTTGAGGGCTTCGTGGAAGTCCCCTTCGCTCGTGGCACCGTCGCCGCACATTGCCAACACCACGGTGTCTTCGCCGCGAAGTTTGGCCGCATGGGCAACTCCGACGGCGTGGAGCAGCTGGGTGGTCAGCGGCGTGCACTGGATACCGACCTTGTGCTTGGTGGGGTCGTAGCCGCCGTGCCAGTCGCCTCGGAAGATCGTCATGGTCTCCACCGGGTCGACTCCGCGGGACATGACCGCGACGGCGTCACGGTAGGTGGGGAACAGCCAGTCGCCTTCGCGGAGGCACAGAGCAGCCGCTACCTGGCAAGCCTCCTGGCCGTGGCTGGACGGGTAAACGGCCATGCGGCCCTGACGGACGAGGGCGGAGTTCTGATCATTGACGCGTCGCCCGACAACCAGTTGTTCGTAAGCCGCCATGAGTTCGGCATCGCCGGGGATGGGATATTCGTGACCGGGTTCGGTGCCCTGTTCAGCTTCAGGCTTGAGCGCGCCAGAAGGATCGACCATCTGGATCTGATGGCGGGCAGGCAGCATGTAGTCTTCCACGCTGATTCCGAACTTGCGCCGCACTTCGGAAGCTTGATCGTTGGCTTCGGTTTCGTCCGGCCGAGCGTCAGCAAGACCCTGGGCCTCATGGTCCGCGGAGATCGTCATTGGTCCGTCCTTCTGTATCCACTATTTGTCACCAGTATGTTCCTTAGAGAAGTTTCGTATCCAGCTCTGGCCAGAATCGTGGAAAAGCTTGCTGGAAACCTCTAGTCTGGAAGACAGATTGCAAATGTGAGCTAGGTAACCGGCCCACGCCGTGGACGAATTGGAGATGCGATGGCCGACGCCGAAACCGACCAAGCAGAAGTTCCTCTAGACCAAGTGGACAGGGACATCATTGCCGAGCTGACGCGGGACGGCCGGATGTCAGTGACCCAAGTGGCGGAGAATGTACACATCAGTCGCGCGCACGCGTACTCGAGAATTTCCCGGCTGACGGGCGAAGGCGTGCTCACTAAGTTCACCGCGCTGGTGGATCCCATCAAGGCCGGCTTGAAGTCATCGGCTTACGTGACACTCAAGGTGCAACAGCACTCCTGGCGCGAGCTCCGTGAAGAGCTTCGGCTCATTCCCGAGGTACAGCACATCGCGCTTGTCGGCGGCGATTTCGACGTCATCCTGCTGGTCCGCGCCACTGACAACATTCACCTTCGCAGGGTCATTTTCGACCAGTTGCAGTCGATGCCGGGCGTGCAGGATACGCAGACGTTCCTGGTGTTCGAAGATCTGGATACGCGGTAGGGGCCGAGTGTTTGGGGCGGCCGCCCGGATCTTAGGTCCGACTCCTTCAGGGCCTCAACCTAAGTCGTCGGACAAACGCACGTCATCCCGAGTGTGTAACAAGAGGGACAGCGCTTGGCCTTTCCCCGCATCCGAAGGGCGAGTGTCAGTACGCCGGCGGCAGCGGCGATACCAAGTGCGCCGAGCATGGTTGCCAAGCCTTCGACGTAGTCTTCAATTGACATCGAGCGTTACCGAGATAGAGCTAAGTAGACCACTGCTGCCGTGACCAACAGCAAGACGATCAAACCGCCGAACTTGAACCGTTTCCGGGTGGTCTTTCGATATGGATTGATGTCCACGTAAGGCAAATCGTCCTCCACTTTTGACGTTCCTGAATGTCCCCCTTGTAAGTATCGGTCAGGTTACGACACATGTAAGAACCGCTCCTCGATGACCTCACTTTGCACCTAGAACCTGTCGCTCGGAACTCCGTTCTTAGACTTCAACTCCAGGCGAATCCGGTCGTGCTGTTGCAGGTACCAGCACACAAATGTCGGAGCCTTGACACCATAATCTTCCCTACGATGCAAATCAGGTCCGTATCTTTCACAGATTTGGGACCTCGGGACTGCCCCCGGTTTTGTTGACTCCTTGACCTAGCGAGCTGGTGCTCGTGGAAGGATGTTGACCATGCCGACGGCTTATGGGGCGGAGTTCCGCCAGGATGTTATTGATGTGGCCCGCAAGGGCGAGGCGCCGCTGGCGCAGATTG
>NZ_JBFRGL010000023.1:0-32964 GCF_052115325.1 Arthrobacter sp. 2RAF22
CTGGCGATGGATCGGGTTGGTTGTCGGGCGTAGTGCCCCGCGTCTCTCAAGTGCCCGGGTGGTGAGCATTGCCCGCAAATCGCACACGTGGGCGGGGTGCGGGCTGGGTCGGTTCCGCGCCGTCATGCGGGCTCTGAGGGTCAGCTGCCGGTAGTCAGCGGTTCAGAGGAGTCCGGCGCGGAATCCCCGGGCACGGCCGTCGAGCGTCTGCGCCGGAACAGCAGGACGAACGCGACGGCGCCCGCGAGGAAAATCAGGGCGGCAACCCAGGTGTTCACCCGGAGCCCCAAAATCAGGTTGGCGTAGTCGGAGCGCATCAATTCAAAGGCGAAGCGTCCGGCCGTGTATCCGGCGACGTACAGGGAGAACACGCTTCCCGCCCCGAGGGTGAAGCGCCGGTCCAGATACAAAAGAACCAGTCCGACGACGACGCACCACAGCGATTCGTAGAGGAACGTGGGCTGGAAATAGCCCAGGACCACCGGGGCGCCCGAGGGATCGGTCACCGCCGAGCCAGTGGCGGCGTCCATCTGGTGGATCTGGAGTTTCCACGGCAGAGCGGTCGGATCCCCGTAGAGCTCGTTGTTGAACCAGTTGCCCCACCGGCCCAGGGCCTGGGCAAAAACCACGCCCGGCGCCACCGCGTCCAGGAACGCCACCAAAGACACCTTCGCCCTGCGGCAGCCGATCCATGCCCCCACGACGCCCAAGGCCACGGCGCCCCAGATCCCCAGGCCTCCGTCCCAGAGAGCAAAGGCATTCCACGGGTTCTTTCCCGGAAGGAAGTAGAGCTCGGGGTCGGTGATGACGTGGTAGAGCCTGCCCCCGATGATCCCTGCGGGCACCGCCCAGAGGCAGATGTCGAGCACCTGCCCGGGTGCACCGCTCCTGGCGGCCCAACGCCGGGAGGTGAGCCAGATGGCCAGCGCGATCCCGGCCAAGATGCACAGGGCGTAGAAGTGGATGGTCACCGGGCCTAGGTGAAAGGCGCTGACGGTCGGCGAGGGGAAGAAGGAATCAGAGGCAGTCATGGAGATTCGGGATCCTGTCCGGGAGGTTAGGGCAAAAACAGTGTTGCTCGGCAACCTTGGGGTCAGCCGGGTTCCGAATGGCCCTCCGGGGCCTGATTGTCCGCGGCACAGCACCGTAGGCCGACTCGGCGATAAGACGACTATTTTCCGGGATGGGTGGATCCGGTCGTGCCGGGACCTGAGAGGATGCGCAGGACCGAGGTCTGGTCCAGCCAGCCCCGGAGGATGCCGTTCTCATCGGTGACAGGGGTTCCTGCGCTGGCGGAGGAGTCCAGCAGGGTGTCGAGAACGGATTCAAGGCTCGCGCCGGGCAGGACGGTAGCGGGCATTTCGGCGGCGTCCGAAAGGAGGATCCGCTCCGCGTCCTCGTCGTTGCTCCGGGACGCCGTGGCCCCGGGCCTCCGGGGCGAAGCGCTTCACCAGCGGCCCGTACAAGAGGCCCCCGGCCGCGGGGGCCAGGACGACGAAGGCGCCCCCCAGCCACGGAACCCACGGATGGGCGCTGCCGCCCGGAGCGGCCGAGTAGTCGGCTGTACCGCTGAAGAACAATGTGGCTGCGGTGATCAGCCAGCGGAAGCCGACAGCCGCCAGCCCGGCCCCGGCACCCACCAGGACCGCCATGGCCACCAGCTGGTAGGAGGAGCCCGCCAATGTCCTCCGGAACATAGATGCCCGGCCGGGCAGGAACCAGCGACTGGAATGAGCGGGCTGTGCGGTCAAGGAAAATCTCCAATGCATGATGTGATGCAATATATGTACTATGACAAGTATGAAGATTACCACCACCGCCGTCCCGCCATCGGGGGAGCCCGGATCCGGATCCCCGGACGACGCCGCCCTCACAAGCACTTTGACGGCATCACGGGCCCTGTTGGGGATGATCGCCCGGTCGCTGGCACCGGTGATGGACACGGTGACGTTGCCCCAGTTCCGGGTCCTGGTGGTACTGTCCAACTTCGGGCCGCTGCGGATGGGCGAACTGGCCCAGCATGTAGGGGCGAACCAGTCAAGCTTCAGCCGTTTCGCCGACAGGATGGTCGCCGGCGGGCTGATCGCGCGCTCGGCCAGCCCCGACAGCCGCCGCGAGGTCATCATCTCCCTGACGGCAGAGGGTGCACGCGTGTACGCCGAGGTCACCGGGGCCCGCAAACAGGAAATCGCCCTGGTGCTGGAGAAGCTCTCCCCCGCGGATCTGGACGCTGTCCGGGCCGGCTTTGAGGTCTTCGCCCGTGCCGCCGGGGAGCCCTCCGCGGACGAGACCCTCATCCTGGGGATCTAGGGGTGGCGCTGCTGGCCGCCATGCCGGACCCGGGTGCCGGGGATCCGGGAACAGTGATGACCGGGCCGATGTGGATGCCGGACCTGCCGCCCACGCTGGAACGCGTGCTGGCCTGGCACCCCCAGCCCGTCCCCCTTCTGCCGCTGCTCGTTCTCATCCTGCTGGCGCTCTATGGCTGCGGTGTCCTCGTTCTCCGCCGCCGGGGTGTGCGCTGGCCGCTTGGCCGGATCATCTGGTGGCTTCTGGGGACGGCGACCGTACTGCTCGTCACCGCCACCGGGATCGAGGGCTACGGGATGGAGCTGTTCAGTATCCATATGGTCCAGCACATGGTCCTGAATATGCTCGCCCCTGTCTTCCTGGTGCTCGGGGCCCCGGTGACCCTGGTGCTCAGGGCCTTGCCGGCAGGGCCGGGGCGGCGCGGCCGTGTTCGCAGGATCGTTCTGCGGGTCCTGCACAGCCGGGCCGCCGTCGTCCTGATGCATCCGGCCGTGACGTTCGCCCTGTTCATCACCAGCCTGTACGGGCTGTATTTCACCCCGGTCTTTGACTACCTGATGGGCACCTGGTGGGGGCACAACCTGATGCTCGTCCACTTTTTGCTCATCGGATTCCTCTACTTCTGGGGGATCATCGGTGCCGACCCCTCCCCGCGGAAATCCCGGGGCGGGCTGCGGGCCAAGGCCGGCCCGGTACTGCCCGTGCTCGAGCTGGCCGCTACCGCGCCCTTCCACGCCTTTTTCGGGGTTGTGGTCATGATGTCCACGACCCTACTGGTGAAGTTCTACGCAATGCCGATGCCCGGCTGGCACGTGTCTCCGCTGGCTGACCAGGCCGCCGGCGGCGGCATCGCCTGGGGATTCACCGAACTTCCCACCCTCCTTGTCCTCGGGGTGCTCGTGGTGAAATGGCAAAAATCGGACCAACGCACCACCGGCGCGGCAGAGAGGCGTGCGTCCCGTGACGGCGACACCGAACTTGCCGACTACAACGCCTACCTGAGTTCACTGGAGAACAGGACCATCCGCTGATGACCTCGCCCGACAGCGGTGCCGGGGCCGTCTTCTATGCCTTCACGCTCGGGCTCGTCGCGGCCGTGAACCCCTGCGGTTTTCCGATGCTTCCCGCCTACCTCGTCCTGTTTTCCGCCAACCGTCCCGGCGACCGCGGGTCCGGGGGCGCCCGGGCCCTGCTCACCGGAGCCAGTGTAAGCGCCGGGTTCGTGGCCGTGTTCGGTGTGCTCGGGCTCCTCTTCGAGACCGGGGCACGGCTCGCGACAGGCTGGCTGCCTCCGATCATGGCCGCAGTGGGCCTGCTGATGGCCGTCGCCGGAGTGTCCACCCTGTTCGGCCACCCACCGGCCCTGCGCCTTCCCGCCCCAAGGATGCGCGCAGGCAGGTCCGTTCTGGCCATGGCCCTCTACGGAGTGGCATACGCGACCGGGTCCCTGAGCTGCTCCCTGCCGCTGTTCCTGGCCGCGGTCGCCGGGTCCTTCACCGGCCAGGGCGTTCTCGGCGGGCTCCGGAGCTATCTTGCCTACGCGCTGGGCATGGCCCTGTTCGTCACCGCCGCAGCCGTGGCCACGACGGCCCTTGGCGCCGCCGCAGTGCGGCGTATCGGGGCCGCCGGACGCTGGCTCGGGCTGATCTCGGGAATCACCCTGACCCTCTCGGGTGCATATCTGGCCTACTACTGGCTGGCCGAGCTGGTGGACCCGGCCGCGGCCTCGACCGTGACGGCTTCCGTTCAAGGAGCTTCCGGCTGGATTGCCTCCCTCATCGGCGCGGCACCGGCCCTGTCCTCGCTGGTGCTGGGCGTCCTGGTGCTCGTCCCGATCGCCTTGATCATCCGCCGGATCCTCACCGAGCCGCAACATCAAACAGAGCCGCAGCCTCCGTCTGCACCGCCAACGACCGCGTCCGAACAGGAGAGAGGGAACACCGGCCCATGAGAACCGCCCCGCCACCCACAGATCCAGCCCCGCAGAGGCACCGGCTGATCGCAGCCGCTATCTGGGCCGTTGCCGGCCTCGCGATCGCCGTGTCCGTTGCCGGGATCTTCCTGGTGGCCCCGGCCAAGCCAGGCACGACGGCGGAAACTTCGGCCTCCGTGACGGTCGAACCGAGTATCAACGCTGCCACGGCCCGACTTCTGCAGCTGGACGTGCTGCACGCCCCGCTGGATAACGCCCCGGATTTCACCCTCACCGGCCAGGACGGCAAGCCGGTCAGCCTCTCCCAATACCGTGGAAAGTCCGTCGTGCTCTCCTTCAACGACGACCAATGCCAGGACCTGTGCACCCTGCTGGCCCAGGACGTCACCGAGGCCAACCGCGACCTGGGCGCTGCCGCCGCCGACGTCGTCTTCCTCTCCATCAACGCCAACACCGCGCATCCGGCCGTCGCGGACGTCAAAGCCTGGACCAAGGACCATGGACTCGCCTCCGAGCCCAACTGGGTCTTCGGCACCGGAACCCTCGATCAACTCACGGCCGTGGCCGCGAAATACCACGTACCGTTAGGCATCGACCCGCAGACCCACGACGTCGTCCACGGATCCGAACTGTTCTTCATCAATCCCGCAGGCAAGGAAGCGGCGATCGGGCAATTCGGCACCGAGTCCGCGAACACGGCCCTCTTCGCCCACGGCATGGCCCAAATGGCCGTGGACCTCATTCCCGGACGCACAGGTGCCACGGTCGGCGGGCCCGCATCCTCCAGTGCCACTGCGGCGAAACCCGCCGCACTGGGGCAGCCCGCCCCCGGCTTCACCCTGCCGGGCCTGGGCAACACAGGAACCCGGACCTCCCTGAAGGGAACGAAAGGCAAATACACGGTCGTCAATTTCTGGGCCAGCACCTGCACCGCCTGCACGCAGGAAATGCCCGGTCTCCAACAAGCCCACCAGGACCTGGGACCCTCCGTAGCATTCCTGGGCATCGACGTCGCGGACCCCGCGGCCCCGGCCGCGGCCTTGGCCGCACGCAGCGGCACCACCTACCCGCTGCTGGCCGACACTAACGGCACCACCGCCGGGGCCTACCGGATATCAGGCCTGCCGTTCACCGCCATCATCGCCCCGGACGGCACACTGCTCGTCCGCCACCCCGGAACGTTCACCGCCGAACAGCTCGAATACGTCCTGCACACCCTGGAAAACAACCCACAATAACGACAGGCCCGGCACAGGCATAGATCGCTCAATAAGCGGCAGCAGCCGCAATGGATATGCGGTTCCGGGAAGGCCACACCTGGTCCGGCAGACCACACCTGTGAGTCCCTGAACCACCGGACCGGGCAACCCGCCTCCAGACCCTGCCGGCATGCACCTACGCCTCCATCCACGACTCGGGCATCGTGAATCCCGGCTGCATGGCCCCGGTGCCATACTTGGTTTCGGCATAGGATGCGGAGCAAATAATGGTCCTCGATGTAACAACCCTGCGGGTCGCTCTTGGGGTGGTGACTCTGAGCCTGCTGATTCTGTTCTGCTTTTCCTTTCGCCGCACCCGATCGCCCTACAACGGCTGGTGGTGCGTTGCGCTGCTGCTTTTCCTTCTGGGGAACATCGCGTTCCTTTTCAAGGGAACGGAACAGCAGATCTGGGCGACACCCCTGGGAAACGTCCTGTCGGTCGGAGGGGCACTGAGCATGTGGGCCGCCGCCCGGTCCCTGAGAATGCTGCCGCCCCCGAAGTGGCAATTCGCCGCAGGCCCGGCCATCACGGCCCTGGCGTCGGTACTGGACAATCCCGCCTCCAATTCCTGGTCCGGAGGCCTCGTGTACCTGGGACTCATGACAGGGAGCATGGCGTTGGCGTCCCGGGACCTGTGGCTGATGGAATCCGCGTCCTTCAAAACTCAAAAATCCGTGGCCTGGGCAACAGGTCTCCTGGCCGCCTACTACTTCTGCCGGTGGACCGCGTTCGCCGTGCAAGGGCCCGATGGGCCCGTCTTTGGCCTGTACTTCGGGCAGTCCATGGCCACCTTGGTGACGTTGGTGCTGCTGCTTGCGGTGTCCTTCGGCATGACAACGCTAAGCAACGACCGGTTGATCAGCGGTCTGAGCGAACGGGCTGCCCGCGACCACCTCACCGGGCTCCTGAACCGGGGCTCGTTCATGGACCTCGCCGCCGAGGACCTGAGGCGGATGCACGCCGCACATTCAGTCACCTCCTTGATCCTGGCCGACCTGGACCACTTCAAAGCGATCAATGACGAACACGGCCACCCCGCCGGTGACGCCTCCCTGCAGGCCTTCGCATCCGCCTGCACCGCATCGGTCCGCTCCACCGACCTCCTCGGAAGATACGGCGGCGAGGAGTTCATCATCCTGCTGCCCGGAGCCAGCCGGGAAAACGCTGAAACGATCGCCACGGAAATCAGTGAGAACCTCGCATCGACCGGCAGCCGCCAGGGCATCCCCGTTCCCACGGTCAGCTATGGAGTCACCTCAAGTTCCGCCCCGGCCCCCGAGCTCACGGCGATGATCGCGGCCGCGGACACCGCGCTTTACAAAGCCAAATCACTCGGAAGGAACCGTGTCGTCAGCGCCGACTCCCGTTCCTGACCCAGGTCCGAGCACCGGCGCGACCGCACCGAACCGCGGTCAGGTCCGTGCCCGATGACGGTGCGGCGGAAACGCCGAGACCGACCACCAGGACCCGTGAACATAACACGACCGCTTAATTCTTTGGCTGGATGTCGAAGAGCCGACGCCACCCTGCATCATGGCGCTCCTGAGGCCTTGGAACCATGGAGTGCCGATCCTGGACTGAACAACGCCCATTGCCACGGACCGCCCATCCGGCAGCTCTCCGTCATCTCACCGGACAGCCCGCCAGCTGAAGGGTCTGAGAAGCGGCATCGAGGCAGGTGGGGATTATTCCGCCTGCAGGGAGCCTGCCACCGGTTGTAGCTGAAGCTGATGAGTAATCCCCGCGTTCTGGATCGGCAGAGCTGCGCGTCGATCCGCTCAAACGGTGCCCTACCAGCATGCCGTGGTTCTGGAGACGGTCGGTCCGGATCTCACTTTGCGATCCGGCCCACAATCTGGCGGGCCACCAGCCGGTCGATTCCAGGCAGGCGGGTACCACGTATGATCCACCGGCGCAGGAGACGCTGGGTCCGGTTGGCGGGCAGGAACGACGAGACGGCGCGCCTCCCGGCCGCCTGGGCCTCCTCCACCACAGGCCGCCAGCGTCGCTCGAATTCCGCCAGTGCCGGGCCGATCCGCCCGGGCGAGGCCACCGGTCCCAGGATGTCCCCCAGCAGCGCGGCACCGGCGATCGCGAGCGAGCCGCCCTGGCCAGCCAGGAGCGACACGGCTCCGCAGGCGTCGCCCACGAGCACAGTCCGCCCGTCCTGCCAGCCCGGCATGACAATCTGCGCAACCACATCGTCGTACGGATGCTCGGGGCACAGTTCCAGGAGCCGGTCCACCGCGTGGCCGAGTCCGGCGAACTCCCGGTGGAGCCGGTCGCGCGGACTTCCGGAGGACAGGTGCACTGCCGCGCCCGGGACATCCCGGTAGACCATGAAGGCCGCTACCTGGTCCGAGCGCAGGCTGTAGAGCCCGGCTACCCGGTCGATGCTGTCGGTGAGGACGAACCGGTCCCGGAAACGGGCATTCAGGTCCGGTTCGGTCACGATGAACGCGGCAGCACGCATGCCCAAAGGGCGCAGGTATTCCTCTTCGGGTCCGAACACCTGCGCGCGCACACTGGAATGGATGCCATCCGCGCCGACGAGGACGTCCGCGGCAAGCGAGCCGTCCGGCGTGTTCTCGACTCCGACCCGGACGCAGTCCTCAGCGCTCCACACCTTCGAAACCGGGGCCCCATACCGTACCCGCACCCGGCCCGAAGAAACGTCGTCCAGCGCGGCCAGGGCAGCACGCTCCATGTCCGGGCGCAAGAGGCTCAGCACGTTCCCGCCCGCAAGCCGGGCAAAGCGGTCGTAGTCCAGGCTGCAGGTCGGGTGTCCCCCCAGATTGACATACTCGGCGGCCTCCACATGGTACGAGACCTCCTTGAGCCGCGGGTAGAGACCGATTCTCTCCGAGGCCTCCACGCCTGGACCAAAGAAGTCCATCATGTAGCCATCCGGCCGAGGAACGGCCGACTTCTCAAGGACCTCGACGTCCCAGCCGGCCAAACCGAGCTGACGGGCAGTGACGAGGCCCGCGATGCCCGCACCGACAACCACAGCCTTCATGTCACTCCTCAAACAATCAGATCAGCCCCGGGTGATGGAGCCCGGGGCAGGAGCGCAGGAATTCCACGGACCCCGCCGGTTCATTCTTCGCTCCTGCCACACGGCCTGTCCAGAGCACACCCAACAGCGCCCGGGCCCACGCGACGCCTGTGCCTACGGGGCCTCATGTCCGCCCCTTAGCGAGGTCTCGATCAACCGGCCGTCGAGTTCAAACTGACGGTCGCCGGGATCAGGCAGGGGCAAAGCTGAGACGGTGGCGTTTCCAGCGACGAGGCATCGAACCCGAGGGGACCAGCGGCGTCTGGGGTAGTGGAGAATCCGTGCCAGGACTCGGAGAATTCTCCCGCCGCTGGTCCCGTCTGACAGCCGGACACCGAAGTCCGACCGGCCCGCAAACCGATTTTTTCTTAATCCAAGTCAACCTATTTCCCGCGCCCAGCGCACGAGTGGTGAGTACTCAAACTTTCCTGAGGAGCAAAGACCACATGACGCCCCGCCCACCGCCTGAAGAACCTACCAAGACGAGGGCCAGGTTCAACCGACTGAAAACCGATGACACCGTGCCCAAGCCGGTCGACGCTCCTGCTCAGGTGTCGATAGACCGGCCAGCCCTTATCGCTCAACACGCTGAAGTTGACAGGGAAGGTCAAGGGCGGCCAGCAAGCCTATGAGCCCCGGAGGATCTGGTTGAAGGTCAAGGTCCGGAACGTCGTTGAAGTGGTGTGTGCTGCGGTCATCGGACCGATGGCCCGGCCGGAGACGGTGGTCGTGGGCCTGCCGATGCGCGGCCGGCTGCGGATTGCCGGCCGCTCCACTCCCCTGTCGGCCCGGGCAGGCCAGGATCTGGCCCGGTATCTGCGCCCGCCGCGGGGGGACCATCCGTGGCCGGAGGAAATCAGCGGCAGGGTGCTGGACAGGTTCAACAGGGAAAGCGGCACGGTGCGTCTGACTCTCGTGGAGCCGCTGGTCGTGGAGGTTGCGGCCGACGTCGCCTGGACCGGGCGTGCGTTCCGGCACCCCGTGCGCCTGGTGAGGGTCCGCCCGGAGCTGGACCCCTCAGCTGTGCAGTTCCCCGGCCATCTGCCCGGGTCGTAGAAGGAGGATGAGCCGGCGTGGGTGCGTCGGCTCATTCTGTTTTCCTCGGAAAAAGGAAATCCATGGGTTCGGCCCGGCTGAATCGTTTGTCGTGCCGGTGCATGCTGCAACGCTCCGGAAACGACGGTGTTCCTGGTGGCGCGTCTCCCGGCATGGTTGAGGGGTGTGGCGTTGATGGCGGTCCGCCGCTGGTGAGTGGCTGCCGTGGTTACCCCGGCTCGGCGGACCGCCCCGGCATTTTCAGGTTCCTTGCCCTGTTCGTGGTTCCTCGGTGATCGGCCAGCGTCCCCTCTCCCCCAGACGCTTCTATGTCTGTCAAGCGGCTGGAAAGTGGTTGCGGTGCTGACCACCGACTTGCCCCTCCCGCGGGCGTTTTTTGCCTGCTGGCGGAGCAGCGCGTAGCTGTGCCCGACGGAGCCGGGGCAACCCAAAGGGCAAGCAGTGGATGGGTTGTGGGAGGAAATAAGCGAAGCGCTCCTCTAAGTTCAGGACAGCGGTTCCGATGGCTGCGGGCGTCCAGCGGGTCGGATTTGCCGATTCCCCGGCGCCCTCGGGCGTTCATCCGTGGGGCCTCGGCGACCTCGTAGCCGGCCTCGGTTGCTGCCCGGGCCAGACGTGCCCCATAAGAGCCGATACCCTCAATGGCCCATAGACAGGCCATATCGCCGTCTGTCCGTCGGCCTACCCAGCCAAGTGGGCGGGACATCCCCGCCGGGGTGGTCGGGAACTGCTCGCATGCGATTTGTCGCTTGGTACTCGCCTCGATGATGGCGTATGTATGGGTGCGGGCGTGGCAGTCCACACCGATGACGAACGGGCGGGTCTGCGCAACGATGGTCAACGCGGCCACCCTCCTTCCTTTCGAACCGGCAATACTGGTCCCAACACGACCGGCGTTGAACCTGGGAGTGTCACTTCGAGGCAAAACTGTGATGAGCCACAACCTCCACGGGTTGGGCAAGCTTCTGATCAGGCCACCCTCGTGGGTCAGGTCAACGCCGGGCGCTCTACCCGGCGCGGACAAATCGGGGGAAACGCACCCTCAAGGGGCAATTGTTTTTTCGAGTCACACGCCAGGGAGAACGACCGGCGTCAACACTGCCAGCTAGTCCCAGACCAACCACTGCAAGACTCACAGTTGTTTTTTGCTGCTGGCGGAGCATCGCGTCGCTGTGCCCGACAGAACCGGGGCAATCCGCAGGGCAAGCAGCGGATGGATTGTCGGAGGAAATAAGCGCAGCGCCGACACAAGGCATCCGGTGCGCCGCCGTCCGCAGGACGGTTGAGCCGGTGGAGCAGGCACGTACGATCCGTAGGACAGCAGCAAAAAAGAAAAAGAGCTTCTACAGCCCGAGCGCAGCGAGGCCCGACTCCCCGAGCGGCCGCTCCCCGGCACCCGGTCGCTGGCGGACTGGAACCCGCTGTTCTGCCAGGTCGATAATGAAAGCAAGCAAGCTACTGGTGCTTGGGATTGCCGAAGACCGACGGGAAGGAACGTTTGGCAATGCCGCTGTCGGACTATGAACGTAAGCGCCTCCAGGAACTGGAAATGGATCTGGCGGCTGACGACCCGGTCCTGGCCCGGGAACTGGCGACGGGAAGGCCTCCCAGATGGTGGCTTCGGTGGTCCGCGAGCTTGATCCTGGTCTGTGCCGGTTTCGGTGCGATAATTCTGGGCATTTCTGCGCAGCTTCCGGGCCTCGGCTTCCTGGGATTTCTGTTGATGTTCGGCGGTGCCTGCGGGTACGCCGGGCGTTGGGTTCGTTCGTGAGCAAGTCGGAACCGCGAAGAGCAAGGAGCACGCCGGCCTTACCGGTCGGTTGGGGCGGTCATGTGCTGCGTCGGGTCGTCGTATCAGCTGCGGAGGGTCTTCAAGGCTGTTGTCCAGGAGATCAGCTGGTCCAGAAGAGGGTTCAGGGCTTCTTCGGCGGTTTCRCTGGGCGTGAAGGTCGTGAAGTTTTCAAACTCGGTGGCCAAGGGTAGGGCCACCTGGGCCCTGACATCGGCGATCTGTAGTTCACCGGCGATGAGGCGGAGGTTTTCGACGGCGCGGACCCCGCCGGCACTTCCGTAGGAGACGAAGCCGGCGGCTTTGTTGTTCCATTCCGCGTAGAGGTAGTCCAGGGCGTTTTTCAACACCCCGGGAACGGAGTGGTTGTATTCGGCGGTGACAAAGATGAAGCCATCGAACGTCGAGATCGTCCGGGCCCAGGCCTTGGTGTGCTCATGCTGGTAGTCCCCGCGGGATGGAGGTACCGGTTCGTCCAGCAGCGGCAGGTTGTGCTCGGCCAGGTCCAGGATCTCAAAGTCCGCACCGCCGTGCTTGGTTGCCCTGGAGAGTACCCAGTCCGCCACCTGCCTACTCCGGCGCCCCGGCCGGGTGCTGCCGACCACCACGGCGATCCTGACCATCCAAACCACTCCTTCTTGCTGCCGGCTTTCACATACGATACGCCTTGCAGTGACAGCGGGCCGGGGAAGCGCGCGATGGACCTTCCGGAGCCGGAAGCATTCCTTCAGCCGGTGCCGGAGGCGTCTGCCAGGGTGGCGTGAAGTAGGAAGGGAAGAAACATCGAGGTGGTCGAAGACGATGCCGGCGAGGCGACCACCTACCACCGGGACCCAACGGGGGCGGCCTACTCGGACCCGGCGCCCGGGTGGAGGCGGATTCCTTCATCGGCGCAACAAGCGACGTCGAGGCCGGCGCCGCGTCGGCTCGGGGTGCCGGATCGACCGTGGCGGCTGGATCGACCGCCGGGCACTGGTCGGGGACCACGTCTTCCTCGGGGACGACGTCTACATGGGCTCGGAAGCGGTCCTGGGCAGCAGGGTCCACGCCGGGAGCCACTTACGCATCGGGGAGAGGCACGCCTCGGCCACAGGGTCCGGCTGCCCGGGGACAGCCAGATACCCGCAGGCGCGCATCCCCGACGCCAGGACGTCCCGGGGCTCTTCGCCCCGCACCCGAAAGACGGCCCACGGCCCGGACCCCCGGATGGCAGCCTGAGGCTAGCCCGCCTCCCCTCCGGGTGCACATGTAGTAACGCTCAAAGGCCGTCTGTCGCGCCGGTGAGCGGGGCCGTCACGAACCGGCGTCCTCGACGCTGTCGGGGTCATCTTCTTCGATGCCGGTGGAGGGTTCCCTTGCCTGGTCAAGGAGGTCTGCTTCGGCGGCTTCGGCTTCCGTGGGGGAGTTCCTGTCGTAGCCGGCACTGCCGGACTGCACGGGCGTGTGCTGGTCGATGAAGTCCGGTTCCGGGACGTCATCGGGCAACGGGTCCGTCACCGTCGATTCCTCGGTGTTCTCCGGCAGTGCCGGTGTGCGCTGCTCGAGTGCATCTGCTTCCGGTACTTCAGTGCCGATTTCCTTTGGCCCAATATTCATCTTTTACCTCCCATGACCGGTATGTCCGCTCAGCGCGGGGCACTCTTGAGAGTCCCGGTGCGTGCCCGCATCGGCAGCACCCGCTCTCCTGCCACCCATTCCCAACTGTCCGCCGAAGCTGCCGCCGGGGCAACCGCTCAACAGGGAATCGGACCGGGCGGGCCCGTAGTAGGGAGATGCCCGGGATGCGTGCCTCCAGGACTCCCTGTCCGGTCCGGGCCCTGCGGCCGGCGGGTCCGGTTATGGGCCCGCCAGGGGATGTTGTTTGTAGTCAGTGCTCATTCAGTGCGATGGGCTGACCATGTGGTGCCGGTGTTCCTCGGTGCTGGGCTTGATCGCGGTCGCGGTGACGACGAGCGCCACCAGGCCGGAGATCCAGGACGTCCAGGCGACGCCGGTTTGCGTGGCGTAGGAGCCGAACCACGGCGAAAGGAACAACAGGGCGCCCAAGGCTGCCTGGATCCATTCCATGACCGGCGTTCCAGGCATGGCCAGGTTGATGACGCCGCTGATCACCAGCAGAGTGCCGAACACGAGCATCAAGGCAGTCGAGGAACCGGCCGCCGTGGTCCACATGACCGACAGAACAGCGTAGAGTCCGGCGGCAACCGTGACCCAATCCTGCCATCGAGTCCACTTCTTCATTGAAACCACCTCCGGGATGGGACTTCACCCCGGCGCTCCCGCGGTGGGGACGCCGGGCTTTCTTTGTGTTGACGGCGACCCCCGATGGAGTGCCGCCGTCGGCGCGGCGATCAGGACCAGGTCGCCTTACCGGTACTGTCCAGTGTCGTCGCCAGCCGTCACTCATGCAACGGATTCCGCGCGCTGATGCTTCCCGGCAAGCGCCTGCGGAATCGGCGGACCGGGGCAAGGAAGCGCGCAGATGCCCAGTGTCTCCCCGCCGGGCATCGGCACAGCTACCGGCGAGAGCAGCTTCGATGGAACGGCCCTCGAACCAATCGTGGGCCGAAGCTGCCCCGCGGCTGGAGTGGCGGCTACCTGTTTCTGCCCCGGTGCGGTGCCGCGGATGAGTTTCCCGACGCAACCCGATTTGCCGTTTCCGGCCTGTCGTCCCGGTTACTGGTTCCGCGGATCGTTTCCGATGAAGGTCCCGGGCGGCATGCCCGCCCCGAACACGGGGCCCGGCAACGGGCGCTTGGCGTGCCACCCGTCGTCGGAGTTCCGTAGTATCAGCCGTTGCAGGACCCATGGGAACAGGTGCTCGCGTGCCCAGATGACGTCATCGGCCCGTGGCTCGCGCCAGCTGCGTTCGGGGAGGTCTTTGGGGACCATGGGCTCCAGGGTGTGGGGGACGTTGAGGGTCTCGAGCACCATGATGGCGATGGTTTGCTGGCCCAGCGGGGAGAAGTGCAGCCGGTCCGGATCCCAGATGAGGGGGTGGGTGAGCTCGCGGAGGGCCCAGAGGTCGGCGACCAGCGCATCGTGGCGGGCCGCGATGGTGCGCAGGTTCTCGTTGAAGATGGCCACCTTGCCGCGGACCCGTCCCAGCAGCGGCGTCGCGCCCCAGTCCGGCCCGGCGAACAGCACCACCGTGGCTCCGGTGGAGGCCAGCAGCTCCACCCCGGCGTCCATCCGGTCGGCGAGTTTGTCGGGATCGCTTCTGCCGAAGATCAGGTCATTGCCCCCGGCATTGAGCGTGATCAGATCCGGTCGCAGGGCCAGCGCGGGGCCCACCTGCTCATCTAGGATCTGATGGAGCAACCGGCCGCGGACTGCCAGGTTCGCGTAGGCGAAATCTTCGTGCCCGGTGCTCAGTTCTTCCGCGACCCGGTCCGCCCAGCCCCGCAGGCCCCCGGGGCTGCGGGGTTCCGGGTCTCCGTCCCCTTCGGTGAATGAATCACCCAGCGCCACGTAACGGCTCCATGGGTGCAGATGGGCCCTGGAATCGGCAGGACTGCCCTGCGCCGGAGTGTCGGCGCAGGGAGTGTTCATCCATCCCTCCATATTGCTCCTGCCGGACCGCATGCGCCATGGCCGCGGTCCTGCCATGGAGTCTGTTCATCCCGCTGCTTTCTCACCACATCTCCCGGCCGAAGGAAGCAATGCTCGTTCAGCGACTATGAGGGACAGTCCCACGTGCGCAAGGGAAGGGGAAAGTGTCTAGGCCGCCATCGGGGTCAGGGCCGCGGGCCTTCCGGGTGGCGGGCGAAGTGCCTCGGGAGGCCCCTGCGTCGGGGATGCTCGCGCCCTCGGCACCCAGGCCATCCCGGGGCAACCGGACCCCATGACCGATGCGCGCGCCCGCCCCGATGCGCGAATGGCTGCCGACGACGTAACGCTGCCGCCCGGGATCGATTCCCGGCCTATGCAGACATCGTCCCTGACGTGGTCCCGGCCAGTGTCTGGTGGACGATCCAGCCTCCACGGCCGCGGCATCCGGTGCCGACGCGGGCCTGCTGCCTTGACATTGGTTGTTGTGCACCGATGATGGAATTCGGTTGCCGTGCTCTTATGCCCGGGCGCACGCAGTGGGATGATGCAGACATGAGCGAAAAAGAGTCGTCGAAGCCGCTGCATCCCGACCATCGGATGACTCGGCCGCCCGTGACGCTCATGGATGACGCCGGTAGCCCGGCCACACATCAAATGCGTGTCATAGCGCGCCGCCGCAACGACGCAGAAGCCAAACTCGAACAACAGCTGCACCGGTCCCAGGAGGGGCCCGGGACCACGTAGCGGCGACGACGCCGGGATGGCCCGGTGCACCCTTCCTGCGGCCAGCCGATGTTTGATAGGAGACGCGGGTGCGTACGGTCGGGGTTGAGGAAGAGCTCTTGATTGTTTCGGCGGGAAGCGGTCTACCTTTGCCGCTGGTCGGAGCGGTCCTGGATGCTGCCGGGACCATGGGCTCCGGACCTGTCCTGAAATCGGAATTCAAGCAGGAGCAGATCGAAGTCAACACGAGACCATGCGGGACCGTGGATGAGCTCCTGGCTGAAATCCTCGCCGGGCGGGCCTTGGCGGATGCGGCGGCCCGGTTGCTGGGGGCCAGGATCGCCGCGACCGCGACTCCGCCTTTGTTCTCCGCGACTCCGACCCTGGGGAACAAAAGATATTCCCTTACGGCGGAGCGGTTCGGCGCGGTGGCGCGGGAGCAGATCACGTGCGGGTTCCACGTGCACGTCTCCATTGAGTCCCGTGAGGAAGGCGTCGGGGTGCTGGACAGGATCAGGCCCTGGCTTCCGATAATCCTGGCGCTCAGTGCCAACTCGCCGTTCTGGAGGGCAGAGAACACCGGTTTCGCCAGCTACCGCACGCAAATGTGGAGCAAATGGCCCACGGCAGGCCCGACCGACGTATTCGGCTCCGCCGCCAGCTACGACCGCGCGATAGCAAGGCTCATCGGGACGGGGGTGCTCCTTGACGAGGCCATGGTCTACTTCGACGCCAGGCTTTCGAAAGACAACCCCACCGTGGAGATCAGAATCGCCGATATCTGCCTGTACGCCGAGGACGCCGCCGTCCTCGCCGCGGTGATCCGGGCCTTGGTTGAAACGGCCGCCCGCGAATGGCGGCTCGGGACCCGTCCCCCCGCCGTGGACACCGGCACGCTCAGGCTCTCCAACTGGCAGGCGAGCCGTTTCGGGGTGAACGGAATGCTGATCGGACCCCTCGACGGCCGGCCCCGCCCCGCAGCCAAAGCCGTCGACGATTTGACCAGCCATGTCCGCCACGCGCTGGAGCAGTCCGGAGACCTCATGCTGGCCCGCGCCGGTCTCGGCGACGTCTTGTCCCGTGGAACAGGCGAGCGGCGGCAGCGCCACGCCTTCAAGAGGCGAATTGCCGCCGATGTGGTCGCGGCCATTGTATCTGCGACCCACGGAGTGGGGCGGCCAGACGTCGACACGGCGCCGGCGCCGGCGCCGGAAAAAGAATCGATATGAGAGTGGTCATGGACCGGCCGCTCACGACGGAAACAGACCTCCCAACCCGTCCCGGAATGCTCGACCCTATCGCCAGCGCCATGGCAACTAGGCAGAAGCAGCCGGCCATCGTCCCTGCGAAGACACCCGCCGGGGAGAGCGGAGCGGGGAAGTCGCCCGGACACGGAATTCTGCGGCCTTCCGTCCACGCAAGCGACGGGGCCCTCGACACAGGGCTGGAAAATCCGCACCTGAGGCTTCTCCATCGCCGGTTCCCCGCGAATCGCCCCCCGCGTCAACACGACGCCCACCCCCTGCTACCGGTCAGCTCCGAAACCATTACGGATGGAGGACGGGCGTAACAGACCGAACCTGCCGGCGGAGCGTGTCGTCCGAGGCCCTGATGGCGGGAATCGGTACGGAGGACCGGATTCGTTTCCGCGTCACATGGCCGATCCAAGCCGGCGACATCAATCGATTCCGCTGCTCAAACAAATGGAAACGTTACGGGGGCTCATTCCCGAGGCCGGGGAGGCGATCCCGGGAACCCGAAAGACTGACATTTCCGGGGAGGAGCCGAACGGGGCGGCACCCACGAGTACCACCGACGACGGTGGCGCCCCCGGGAGACGTGCATTTCGCGCCATGGACTCAGTCGGATCTGCGGCCGGGATTGCCGGTGACTTCAGTAGATTCCATGGATGGTGATTCACCGCACTTGCCGCACTAGCCATCCCCGGCCTCGACCTGTTCCTCCATGTGCCGACGCTGCTCGTCGAGTTCCTTCTCGCCTTCCTCCTCGGCTTCGTAGAGCTTGGCGTTGGTGATCCGAAGCTCACGCATGACAGCATCAAGCTTCAGGTGAAGGGCCGCACTGTCCCGGTTCTGGGTGTTCTGGATGATGAAGACCATCAGAAACGTCACGATCGTGGTGCCCGTGTTGATGACCAGCTGCCAGGTGTCGGAGAAGCCCAGCAACGGTCCGGTGAACGCCCAGACGATCAGCACGACGACGGCTGCACTGAACACCCAGGCGTGGCCGAGAACTTTGGCGACCTTGGTGGTGAACCTGGTGAAAAAATCCTGCTGGGTTTCTCGGCCGTTGCTGCTCATGCAGCCATCATCTCCCATTCCCCCGGGCCTCGAAAGCGACAAATGCCGGGTTGTCTGGGGGTAGCCGGGCGGAGGCAGCGCCAGCGTGAATGCAGGGCTCAGTGGTCGCACCAACCGGAGAGCGTGTCACCATTCGGAGGCCGCAAGGTTGCTGCGCTGGCCCTCGTGCCGCGCGTCATATCGCGCCTGTTGCGGCCAGGTCCGGTCTGCGCTGCTGGTAAGGCCAGGTCGTCCTTCGGGCTGCCCGTGGAACTGAGACGGTCCACCGGCGAATCGCAGGCTCGGCTGACTGAGGGTTTCAGTGGTTGCGAAGGGCTTCTATGAGTTCGGTTTTGCGCTTTCCGGAATAGCCGTGCAGGCCCAGTTCCTTGGCCCGGGCCTTGAGTTCCGGGACGGTGCGTTCGTCGTAGTCTTCCGCGTTGGCTCCGCGGCTGCCGATGGTCCCGCGTCCTTCCTTGGCTGCCGCGTTCGAAATGCGGGCGGCCTTCTCCTTGGAGGCACCGTCTTTCCTGAGTTCTTCGTACAACTCCGGGTCTTTCAGGCTCGGATTCTTCTTGTTCGGCATGCTTTTTGCTCCTTCGGGGGGAGAATTTCGTCACGGGCTGATCTCGGTTCACTCCACCGGGGCCAAGGGCGGCAGCTCAGGATCGGCATCCGGATCCGGGACGGCAGGGGTGGGAACCGGTGCAGGATCAGGTGATGGAAACGGACCCGGCAGTCCGGGACCAGGGACAGGAGGCAACGGTCCCGGGAGCGGTGCCGGTTCAGGCTCTTGGGCAGGGTCCAGAGTTGGGTCCTGGGTTGGGTTTTGGGGTAACTCGTTCATGCGTGCTCCTTGGAATCAGTGATTCAGGATGCCCGGCGCCGCCGCGCAGCATCAGTTCCGCGATTCAAGTCTAGGTCCGGGTAAGTGAGGTCCGAAAGCCCATTGATCTTTACGAGTTCAGGTCCGCTGGCACGGGCCGATAAACGCTTGCCGGGCGTGTTCTAATCCGTCCCGGAGGGGTCGCCTTCTCTCTGGATCGGCGTGGCCGGGGAGCCTAAAATTGGAACGTGCCCGGTGCTCCGCCACGGCCGGACATGAGGACCGGGTCTAAAGGAGATCGCCATGGGACTGGGTGACAAACTCAAGCACACCGCCGAAGGAACGGCAGGCAAGATCAAGGAAATGGCCGGACACGCCACCGGAAACGTGCGCCTGGAGGCCGAGGGAAAGGCCCAGCAAGCTGCCGCGCACGTCAAAGAGGACGGCAACCAGGCAAAGGAAGCGGCCAAGGACATCACGGAAGACATCGCGGACCCCTTCAAGGAAGAATGAGCGCCTCCGCGCGGGTCCCTGCTGCCGGCGCGGCGGCGCGGAGGTGGACCCGCGGCGTCAAAACTGCCGGACCCCTGCCTTGGCGCATCCGCCGGCATGATGCCGGATCCTCCGTGCGACGGGGGTAAGAAACGATCACGGACCGGGCGGCTCCGGTCAGAGAAGGGGTGCGGCATGCGCCTCAGAACCATCATCGGCATCCTGTTGCTGCTGTGGCTTGCCATCGGAACAGCTGCCGCACTGCAACGCGGCCAGTTCAACGCTCCCCCGGCGAGCTGCTCCCAAGCCGGCACCATTGCCGTCACCATCGTGTCCGGGCCGTTGAACTATCTAGGCGTGAACCCAAGAATCGGCTGTCAAATACCTAGCCCCAGCCCCTAACCCCAGCCCTTAGACCTGCATCACAATGGAAGTCATCCGGCATCCGTCGCGGCTCAACTGCTCCTGCTCATTGGTTGGCCAAAGCCGGTCAGCGTCCTGCTGCTTTCCTGACATCTTCCGCGCCATGCCGCGGGGAAGCGGCATGGCGTTTCCGGTAGGTGCAAAGTTCGTCGTGCCCGTGCCTGCGGTCCCTGACCATGGCTGTCCCGGCGATTTCCCTGATGCTTGCAATGCCCTTCGCTGCGGCACTCCCGTCGGGGAAGGTCACCGACATCGCCACCAGATAATCCTCGGAATCCACCAACGCCACCCTGTACCCGCCATCGGGAGCATCCATAAGTTCAAAATAGCCGGCCATGACATTTGCCTCCCGTCCGGCACATCCACGTGTGAAAAGGGACAAACCAAGTCTACTGATCATCACCGCTCCAGGCACCCACGACCGGCCCTAGGACAGGCTGTTCCGGCTCAGTCGTACCATTCCCAGCCCTCGGGTGCCCACCCTGCCGGGACCGGATATGTCGTGGGCGCCGCTCCGCATTCGCTGCAGGTGAACCTGAGCGTCGCGGGGATTTCCCGGCGCGGGCCCTCGCCGACACAGTGCGGTGTGAACAGTGCCAGTCTTGAATCCGCCGGGGCTCCACATGCGCCGCAGCAAAGATCCTGAGGCGAAACGACCGGAGACCTGCCCGACGTGTCAGGGCGTTGCCCCGGCCTAAGCGATTTGACCATCGTGACCACCTCGCTGCAGATTCGATGAGGTCCCGCGTGCGTCAGGGCGCCCGGTTCGTCCTCGTGTACCGTGGGGCTGATGGAATCAATCCGAGTCTCCCGGCCGCGATGCGCAGGCACACCCGTCACTGGGATGCGGCCTTGTCCCGGCCTGAAGATCGTCCTAGCGTGGGAGTGAGGCCCATGGCCTGGGAACCGTTCAGGGCCGGGCCGGTAACTGAAGGAGCGAAACAGTCATGGCTACCGTGCTGGAATCGGTCGACGTCAACGTCCCGTTAACCCAGGCCTACAACCAATGGACGCAATTCGAGGAATTTCCGCGTTTCATGGACGGCGTCGAGAGCGTCCGGCAACTCGATGAAACCACCGTGCACTTCACCACCGACATCGCCGGGATCCGGCGCGAGTTCGACACCAAAATCACGGCACAGATCCCCGATGACACCATCAGCTGGGAAAGCACGGACGGCCCCCGCAATGCCGGAACCATTTCGTTCAGGCCCTTGAGCCCCACCGAAACCCGGATCACCGTCACCATGAACTGGGAACCACAGACAACACTCGAACACCTCGGCGCGTCGGTTCACTTCGACGACCGGCAAGTCAAGAAAGACCTGCAACACTTCAAGGAATTCATCGAGGCCCGCGAAGTCGAAACCGGCGCCTGGCGGGGAAGCATCACCGAAGGCGAGGTCGAAGGCCCCCCGGGCGCGTAGCCAGTTGACCCGAGCCACCCGGTACCAGGGAGCCCTCACCGTGGACCGCCCCCTGGATCCTCGGGCCCGGCGCCAGGGCATGAGTCAGAAGCAAAAACCCGAGAAGCCGCCCGCAGCGGAACACCTTGCCCGGCGTAACCCGGGCCACCTTCAAGGAAGGAACGACAATGACGCCCGAAACCACTTTTTCCTCCACCGACGGGGCCGCCCACCGGTCCGGCGACCGCCCATGGTGCGATACCTGCGGCACTGACGAGTTCCTGATCATCGAGACCGGATCTGCAGCTGACCCTCGGTTATGGAGATCTCCACGTCCTTGTCCGGGTCAATGCCAGGAAATTCGGCCGCCGGCGACCGGCTTGGCAGCCGGCCGGGTTTCTCATTGGGAGGAGAGCGGCACCAATGAAGCCTGACCATCAAGAATCGTCCGACTCCCTTCCGATATAGGGCGCCGTGGTTTTGTCAAGTTGCCGGACGGATTCGACGCCTGACGTCGGCGGATTGCTGCAGGCTGGCCATGATCGAAACTCCCCCATCAACGGCGAGGCCTGCCCCAAGGCTGTGGGTGGTGAAGCCTCACCTCAAAGCTAGGCCGATTCAATCATGGGTACAAAGCGCCCTGGATGGGCCGGGGCCTCCGCCTGCGCTGCGGCACCCGCCGATGGGCCGTAGTTGCCGTTCGTCGGCAGAGGCCCCGGGTTTACGGTCATTGCTTCACTGTTGAACGGCATCCACGCCAGGACCCGTCATTTGCCTCGTTCAGCGGCGGGGGTCATCAAGAGGCGGGACTTCCAACGGCGGGGACCCAGTGAATGTTCGTTGAGAATGGCGGTCCTTTTCACCCTGGTCTCGGGGGCCGGCGACGCCTGAGTTGAGAATCCGAGCCCCCGGGCTCCAAGGATTCTCCGTCGCCGGCCCCGTCTGGCGGCCGGGCCGGCAGGCCAGGCCTGTTCCTTTGTGGCCGATGCTCACAAGTAAACAAGCACGTCGGAATCCTGGCCAGAGTGGCCTGTACCTGTTTTTCGGGACGGGGACGGGAGTCCGTGGCCTCTGTCCTGGAATCGTGTGAATGTCTAGGCGGCCAGCGGAGTACCGAAGAGTTCCCGGGCGCGCCGGCTCAGGTATGCCGGGACGTCGGATTCGGCGGCCGGGCCGGCGTTGCCGAGGAAGACCGCGGTTCCGCGGGCCGCGTCGGCGATGTCCAGACCTGCATCGTGTGCGAGCTGGGCGGCACGGATGTTGGGCTGCATGTTCAGGATCATGCCACGGGCATTGAGGTAGACATGCCAGTCGCCGCGGGAGATTGATTCGACATCGCCTCCGACCAGCCGCCGCAGGGCGGCCGGGTCGGTGTCCAGCCTTCCTAGGATGACGGATTCGCCCAGGCTTGCAGGAACAATCAGCGCGGCAGGTTTGCGTTCCATCTTTTGTCCTCTTCAAGTAAACGGAACAGCGTCCCCTGCTGTTCCCTCCGGCAGACGTGCGTCCTGCCCGCCCCCCCGCGGACCGGTCTCATCGGGCCGGAGCGGTGGGTCGGGAGGTCCTGAGGGCGCTCTCCAGGCGCTAGTTGGCGGCTTCCAGTTCCGGGACCATCCGGATGCCGGCCAGGTTCAGGCCCAGATCCAGCAGTTCACCGATCCGGCGCAGTGTCACGAGATCGTACTCGCTGTACTGGCGGGTTCCGCCCAGGGTCCTGCCCGGTTCCAGCAGGCCCTTGCGCTCGTAGAGGCGCAGATTCTGCTGCCCCATGCCCACGAGTTCGGCGGCGAAGGAAATGGCGTACACACCCTGTCCGGGGGTCCTCATCCTGCACCATCGGGACCTCCAAATTCGCTGGAATCACGCTTGCCCAGACTCGTTGCTGGTGCTATGAGACGCTGACTTCATCCGGCCCCGGCCGAAGGAACGCCGGTCCGAGGTCTGTCAGGACTGCAGAGCACTACATCGCAGGCCCTTTCGTGCTTCAGGTACTGGTCAACCGGCTTGCTGACCGCATAATCTAGGGCCACATGTGTGCCGCGCGTCACAGACGCACGTAACCTGATCCCTGACCTGACCAGAGTCTTCGGAACGCAACGCCGCGTCCCGGGTCCGAAGAGAAAGCCGGCGCGGCTCCTTCCGCGCCCAGGAGGACAATCATGGCAGGTACATTCGAACTCTTCCGCGACGGCGACAAGGCCTTCAGGTTCAGGCTCACGTCCCCCGACGGGACCGTCGTGGCCCTCTCCGAGCCGTTTCCGGACAAAGCCTCCGCTGTCGCGGGTATCGCCGCCGTCCGCGAGTGCGCCGGCATGGGCCTGATCGCCGACCTCTGCCCTCACATCCCCCTCCACCGACCATCAGCTCAAACCATGCCGGCGGCCCGGACCACGTCCCCGCTGTCCACCGCTGCGCAGCCTTCGTCCCGTTCAGGCGGCGCGCTGCCACCCCGGACTGCCACGGTCACACCGGCAGGACCCGGACACGGCACAAGCCACCGTCCCAGCCGGCGCACGGCCGCCTGAACTGCAATCAGGCCGGCCCCGGCCGGAGACGAACCGGCAGGCGGCGGCCACAGGCTAGCCGCATAGGAACGCCACGGTCAGGGGCGACAACGCAGACCGGGAACGGGTCACACGCGGGACCTTGGAGCCGGGCGATATCATTCCGGAGCCCGTGCACGAGAGTTCGCGGCCGTCCCCGAACCCGGTAAATGCCTTCATGGCGGTGGATGACGGCCCCGGTTTGACGGCCACCCTCCCGAGCCCATTTCCGGCGTGTTCTTCGCGTCCTCCCGGCTTTCGTCAGCGCGTCATGGCGCGTGCGGCCCGGCAGGAGCAGTATGGGGGGATGAACGTTCCTGGCGCCGATAGTCCGGCGCAGGGTGGCTCCGCTGGTTCCGGCGCCCGCCTGCACCCGTGGAGCCGTTACGTGGCACTGGGTGATTCGTTCACCGAAGGGGTAGGAGATCCAGAACCCCGCAGCCCGGGGGGCCTGCGAGGCTGGGCGGACCGGGTCGCGGAAGAACTGAGCGCCGGACACCAAGATTTCGCCTACGCAAATCTGGCAGTCCGCGGACGGTTGCTCCATCAGATCCTGGACGAGCAGGTGGGCCCCGCGCTCGCCCTGCAACCGGATCTGATCACCCTCAACGCCGGGGGCAATGACCTGATCTTCCGCAGAAGCGACCCCGACAAACTCGCGGACCGGATGGACGCCGGCGTACAACTCCTCGCCGCTGCCGGCGCAACGATTGTGCTGTTCGCCGGCCCGGACTGGGGCGCGACCCCGGTGCTGGGACGGACCCGTGCCAAGGTGGCCATCTTCAATGAGAACCTGCGCGCCATCGCGGCCCGCCAGGATGCAGTAATCGCCGACCTCTAGGCCCTGCGCCAACTCACCCACCCCCGGATGTGGGATCCGGACCGGCTGCACTTCTCTCCCCTGGGCCAGCACACCATCGCCATCATGGTGCTCGACACCCTCAACGTTCCCCACACCCTGAAGCCGATGACACCCAAAGACCTGCCCGGTCGCAGCTGGCGCGAGGCAAGGGCGGATGACATTGTCTGGGCACGCGAACACCTGGTCCCCTGGGTCCTGCGAGGGCTCAACCCTCGGAACTCCGAAGGAGAGTGGCACGCCAAACGGCCGGACGCGGGTCCGGTGTTCGGTGCGCGGATGCCGCCAGGGACGTTCGTTGGAAACGGCGCAACAGAACCCGAGCCGGGGATGATAAGAGAAAACCGGATAGCTGAGCGACCATGATCCGCAGGCGGCTTCGACTCCACCACGACGTCGTCCGGGGCCCAGCGGGCCTGCGCCCGGAACCGCAGCCCTGAACCGGAGCGGGCCGAACCCCTTTTTCGCCAGAGCCGGTGCCCGCTCCGTCTCCGGGCAGAGCCGGAGCCCGCCGGTGAGCGGCGCTGCCCTATCCGGTGTCTTCGCGGGCGTCCGGGTAGTCGTCTTCGTCGCCGGTGGAAGGTTCGATGGCCCCCTCGATCAGGTCTGCTTCGGCGGCCTCCGCTTCCGTGACGGCGATCCCGTCATAGCCGTGGCTGCCGGGCTGCACGGGCGTGCGCTGCTCGATGAAATCCGCTTGCGGGACCCCGTCGGGCAATTGCTCCCCCACCGTCAACTCCCCGGAATTCTCCGGCACGACCGGTGTCTGCTGCTCGAGAGCATCGGCCTCCGGCACCTCGGGGCCGATTTCTTCTGGCTCGATATTCATCGTCCACCTTCCTATCGTTGGATCGACCAAGCCATCGAACCCTTTGCAGGGCAAGGGCCCCGCCATCAGGCCGACGGCTCTACCGGTCCCGGGCTGGGAGTTTTCGGACCTCTCAGTAGTACCATTGCCGTCCGGGAGGAATCCAGCCCTCGGCCCCGGGATGCGTGCGTCCAGGACTCCCTGTCCGGTCCGGGCCCCGCGGCCGGCGGGTCCGGTTATGGGCCCGCCAGGCGATGTTGTTTGTAGTCAGTGCTCATTCAGTGCGATGGGCTGACCATGTGGTGCCGGTGTTCCTCGGTGCTGGGCTTGATTGCGGTCGCGGTGACGACGAGCRCCACCAGGCCGGTGATCCAGGATGTCCAGGCGGCCCCCGCTTGCATGGCGTAAGAGCCTAGCCACGGAAAAAGGAACAGCAAGGCACCGAAAGCTGCCTGCACCCACTCCATGACCGGTGTTCCGGGCATGGCCAGATTGATGACACCGCTAACGATCAGCAAAGCGCCGAACACGACCATCAAGGCAGCCGACGAGCCGGCCGCCGTGGTCCAGATGACCGACAGGACAGCGTAGAGCCCGGCGGCAACCGTGACCCAATCCTGCCATCGTGTCCATTTCTTCATAGGAAACCACCTTCTTGATATGAACGGTCCTGCGCTCTCTTGAATTGAACCCGGGCCCCGTTGTTTTGGTCGACGGTTTCGCTGCCGTCATGCGGCACCGCGCGTCGACCGGTGGTGGGGAGGCCTGCACGGCCTCCCCACGTCTCATCGGAGCGGCCGGCGTAGGCTTGAGCAAAACCAACGCCTTGGCGACGCACCCGCTCCCACGGCTGGCCCCGGGATCCGCGCACCGTCATCCTCCCGAAGCTTCTTGTCCCTGGCCCGGTCCGGAACCGGCAGGCAGGCCAGCGCAGGGGGTATCCGCACGCACCGCCGATCATGAACAGGAAGCCCAGGACCCCGAGAACCGGTACGTGGGCGGCGATACCCAGAATCAACAGACCGAAACCCCAGAGTGTCACGAGGATGCCCGTCCATCTGCGAAGCCAGAGCCGGGGAGGCGTCCCCGCCCCCAGTTCCCGCGCCAAAGCAGGGTCCTCGGCAGCCAGATCGTATTCGAGTGCCTGGAGGCGCCGGCGCTCATAGTCCGACAGCGGCATTGCTAGCTTTCCTCCCCTCCCCCGTCGTCTGCGACGGCGCCGTCACGGTCGGACGGGGTTCGGCATCCATCTCCACCGGATCGAGGACAGCTGCGGGTAGCCCGTAGGTGACGAGAAATTCCTCCCGTCGCGCCCGTTGCCGGTTGTCGTGGCCGCCCGCCGGGAGGCCACGACAACAACCCGCTGGGCGAGCCCGCCGAGTTCGCGGAACAGGACGGAACCGGTCGGAACGAATCGTCATGCTTTCCTCACTCCCGCACAGAAACTGAGGGATTCTTCCCAACAAACGTATGTCGTGGTTGGGATAATTTTTTTTATAGCACTGGCCAGGAGGCTAAACAACAGACTGTGACGCGTGCAACAAACGAAAGGAATTTGGGGTCGTTTGGTCGCTACGCCGGCCAGTAACTGACCGTGTGCCATCACTTTAATTGGGGCATTTCCGTTCGGGAGTTCCTAACGTAGTGTTAGCCCAGACACGGGTGGTCTCCTCCATCGGAGCGCACGTGCACCGACCCCGAGACCCGTCAGCCGTTCCGAAGCAGCAGCGGCGATAGCGGGGACTCTGAAAGCGATCATAGAGAACGTGAGGGACAATGCTGACTCTTACACCTGCTGGACATCGACCGATAACCCATAGTTCCGGCATACCGGGACGCAAGGCCCCTCAACTTTGTGGTCCTGGCTGCACGTGGACCGGACCACAGACTCCACTACGTCGAACAGGGCCCCGCTCCGCGTCCACTGGCTGATCCATGCACAGCGGTCGCGCTCTGGATCCGGGTTGCCATTGTCGCGGCGCTGCCACACCTTCCGGCCCGTGCGATCGTAAAGCGGTGTTCTGAAGGCTTGGCGGCTAGCCCCGCGGGACGGCGTGGGAGCCGAGGCCAAAGCCATTCAGGGCGAGGAGCCTTCCACGATGATTCCGGCACCATCCGTAGGTGCGGCTGGCGCCACAGTTAATCCTTTCCTCCGACGTCGTTTTGAGCGCCGTCTGTCCCCCGGATTTACCGGGCGTTTTGTGCTTGGTGTGTGGCAGCCGACTTTCATACCATCGCCCCCGGAATACTCGCCAGTAGGCCGAGCGCCTAAGTACCCTGAGTTTCGTCCGCGTGTGGTGGACCTCACAAACGACGTAAAGAATCGCAATGACGACCTGATGGCCGGGACGCAAAGCCGCGCCCCGGACCTGACAAGTAAAGACCACGCGGCTCGTTTCCCGATCCAGGAGGATGCCCATGACCGGTACTTTCGAACTCTTCGCAGACGAGAACATGAGCTTCAGATTCCGTCTCAAAGCAAAAGACGGCACCGTAATGGCCCTTTCCAGGTCATTTCCCGACAAACCCGCTGCTGTCGCCGGCATCACGGCCGTTCGCGAGTATGCCGGGATGGGACTTATCACCGACCTCTGCCCCGAAATCCCCGCCCACGGATCGCCACCCAGGTCAGATCCCGCTCCCCCGATCATGACTCCGCGATACCAGGCTGACCACTCAGCCGATGCCCCAGGCCCTGCCGTCCACCGGAATAAGGCTGCCTGAACGTCAACACGACACAGCCAGCGAAGAGGATCGCTTTGCCGCCTGGGCTCAGTGTGGGCGAGGGACGGACGACCTGATTCCAGCTCGGCGGTGCGCTGTGGGCATAGGTGACCCTTTGCCGGCTGCCGTGCCTCTCGCCTGTACGCTGTGGGCGCAAATGAAGCGGAACGACACAAGAGTGAATGTTTTCCGAATGTACCGTTCATGGCCCTATCCAGGGACCGATCCTGAAGGTCGTCGATGCGTCGAGATCCCTTCCACGGCCGAAGCCAAAACGCTCGTCCGGCCGCGCTACTCGGCTGTTGTACTAGCGACACTCCCCGCTGCCGTGGACAGCTCCCACGGCGAGGCGTGTCGAGGTAAGCCGTTCCTGATGGATGTCCGGCGGATTTGTCCGTTCAAGGTACGGCACGGCGGACTTACCGGTGAGAGGCTTCGGTTCGCACGTCTGGACACCCCGAGGTTGACCGCCGGACTACAGCTTTTGCGCCGCCAGTTCCCTGCCAAGGTTTACGCCGGGGGCCCCCGATTCGGAGGTCACGGGGCGGAGCGACGGGAGCATCTGGGTGGGCGGCAAACCGCCGTTGTCCATTTGACGGCCGCTGTCTCCGACGGCACCGGCGATGAGCTTGACGAGTGACGGGGACGGGCCAACGCCGAATTCCTGTCTCAAGTCGGCGGAGAAGCTCCGATACGTTTTAAGGGCGGAGACAAGGTCGCCGGTCGCAAGGTGGGCCTGTATCAGCAAACGGTACGAGGACTCCCTGAAAGGCTCCAGGGCAATGGCCAGTTTGCTCGCAGCCTTGGTTTCCTCGGTGTTTCCCTGACTGAGGTGGTATGACGCAATGGAGTCGAGGGCCGCTGTACGAAGAGCCCGGAACCGTTCCTGTTCGACCAGAATCCAGTCCTCGTACCATCCGGGAAGAAGCTCCGCAGTCCGTAGCCGTTCCCATCTCGGGTACGAATCGCTCAACTCAGCTCCCGGGGCTTGAAGCTCGCGTTGAAGGTCCGTGATATCAACGAGCACGTGCTCACCGAGGGTGACGGAGACATCCGTAGTTCCGTCAGCATCGAGCAGGCCGGGGAGCTCGTGATTGATGTGCCAGATGCTCACCCTGAGACCGACGGCCGCCTGGGCCTCGGACGAGTCAGGCCAGAGAAGTCCGGAGAGGAACGTCCGCGGCCGCTCGCCGAGCAGGGCCAGCGCGGTGATAAGGCGTTGCTGCCGATGTGCTACCTTCTGCCGCCGGCCGGCCCGGGTCAGCATCCACCCGTTGAGCAGGGTCAGGGACCACTGCGGATCTGATGATAAAACCACGTCAATACCACCCCAATCGACCGCCGAATCACCGTAGGGCAAACGTCATTTGAATAGACACTATCGAATAATGACCAGCCCGGTCGCGAGTGACCGCTACTTGAATCAGGGCACCCTATCCGATGCCCTACTTACCAGGTCCAGGGGTTTCGGCAGGACCGGGGTCGCAAAGGCTGCCTACATCCCGCGTTTGAGTCCGCCTCTGGCTTGGAAGTAGAGGGCAACCGTTGAGTCCAGTTTGGACTCATCAGGAGGGCGTATGCGATCAGTGGGGCCCGAGGGCTGTTCCGGCCCGGGAGCGCCCGCCGGAACCCGGCTGACCTCAAGGTTGCCGAGCAACACTGTTTTTGCCCTAACTTTCCGAACAGGATCCCGAATCTCCATGACTGCAACTGATTCATTCTTCCCGTCCCCGACCGTGAGCGCTTTTCATCTGGGTCCCTTGAGCATCCATTTCTACGCCCTGTGCATCTTGGCAGGGATCGCGCTCGCCATCTGGCTCACTTCCCGACGTTGGACCGCCCGGGGCGGCGAGGCCGGGCAGGTGCTGGACATTTGCCTCTGGGCGGTGCCCGCAGGGATCATCGGGGGCCGGATCTACCACGTCATCACCGATCCCGAGCTCTACTTCCTTCCGGGAAAGAATCCGTGGAATGCCTTTGCTATCTGGGATGGCGGCTTGGGGATCTGGGGAGCCGTGGCCTTGGGGGTAGTGGGTGCGTGGATCGGCTGCCGCAGGGCGAAGGTGTCTTTGGTGGCGTTCCTGGACGCAGTGGCGCCAGGGGTGGTTTTTGCCCAGGCCCTGGGCCGGTGGGGTAACTGGTTCAACAACGAGCTCTACGGGGATCCGACGACCCTGCCGTGGAAACTCCAGATCCATCAGATGGATGCTGCAACTGGCTCGGCGGTGACCGATCCCTCGGGCGCGCCGGTGGTCCTGGGCTATTTCCAGCCCACGTTCCTCTACGAGTCCCTGTGGTGCGTCGTCGTCGGGCTTCTTCTTTTGTATGTGGACCGGCGCTTCACTCTCGGGGCGGGAAGCGTGTTCTCCCTGTATGTCGCCGGATACACGGCGGGGCGCTTCGCTTTTGAACTGATGCGCTCCGACTACGCCAACCTGATTTTGGGGCTCCGGGTGAACACCTGGGTTGCCGCCCTGATTTTCCTGGCGGGCGCCGTCGCGTTCGTCCTGCTGTTCCGGCGCAGACGCTCGACGGCCGTGCCCGGGGATTCCGCGCCGGACTCCTCTGAACCGCTGGCTACCGGCAGCTGACCCTCWGAGCCCGCATGACGGCGCGGAACCGACCCAGCCCGCACCCCGCCCACGTGTGCGATTTGCGGGCAATGCTCACCACCCGGGCACTTGAGAGACGCGGGGCACTACGCCCGACAACCAACCCGATCCATCGCCAGAGAACCTGAGGAAGATATGTTCAATCGGATACGAATTCGGCCTTGGCCCCGTGAACGAGGCATGCTTCCGCACGGTGCTGGGTCCGATCCGGCCCGGAGCCCTGCGCCGGCCGCTGTGACTTCCGGCAGGAACCCGCTCYTGGAYACGGGAACAACGCTCGGCCGGATCCTGCTCTTCCTCGGCGTGAGCGCCGTCTGCGGGATGCTCGTGGCCGGCCTGATGGTCCCCGCCGCAGCGGTGGCCGGGATCACAGCGAGCGGCTCGGCCCAGTTCTTCAACGGGCTGCCCAGTGAGCTGACTGTGGCACCTGCCGGGCAGGTGACGAGGGTACTCGCAGCAGACGGATCCCAGATCGCGACGCTGTTCAACGAGAACCGCACCCAGGTTCCCCTCGAGCAGATGTCCCCGAACATCAAGAACGCCATCGTCGCGATCGAGGATTACCGCTTCTACCAGCACGGSGGCATCGACCCGACCGGSATCCTGCGCGCCCTCGTGACGAACAGCGGCGGGGCCCGGCAGGGCGCCTCCACGTTGACCCAGCAGTACGTGACCAACGTGCTCAACGAGAACCTCATCGCCCAGGGCAAGGACGCCCAGGTCGTGCTCAACGGCCAGAAGACCATCAACGACAAGCTCCGGGAGATGAAGCTCGCCATCGGCCTCGAGAAGCAGTTCACGAAGGACCAGATCCTCGCCGGCTACCTCAACATCGTCGGCTTCAACGCCAACGCCTACGGCATCCAGGCCGCCAGCCAGTACTTCTTCTCCGTTGACGCCAAGGACCTTACGGTGCCCCAGGCGGCCCTGCTCGCCGGCCTGGTCAACGGACCCTCGCTGTTCGACCCCACCCAGCACCCGGTGGCGTCCAAGACGCGGCGGGACCTGGTGCTCGATGCCATGCTCCAGCACGGCTACATCAACCAGCGGCAGCACGACGACGCCGTCAACACCCCGATCCAGCTGAAGGTCAACCCGCCCAAGCAGGGCTGCGCCTACGCCGTCCAGGCCCAGTACTTCTGCGATTACGTCCTCCACCAGATCCAGAACGACCCGGCCTATGGCGCGACACAGGAGGACCGRATCCAGAAGATCATGCGCGGCGGCCTGACCATCAAGACCACCCTGGACCCGCGCCTCCAAGGACCCGCCCAGGCCCAGGTCGACTCCACGACCGGGACGAACCCGGACAAATGGGGCGCCTCCCTCGTGACGGTCCAGCCCGGCACAGGCAAGGTCCTCGCCATGGCACAGAACTCCCGCACGCTCGCCGGCCAGGGCACAAGCTTCGTCTCGACCTACAACTTCAACGTCGACCGCGCGGACGCCAACGGCAACGACCTGGGCGGCGTGGGCGGCATGCAGCCCGGCTCGACCATGAAGCCGGTGACCCTCGCGGCCTGGCTCGGCGAAGGCAAAACAACGAACCAGATTGTCGACGCGTCAAGGCGTCGCTACGGCGTCAACTACCCGTGGAAGACGACATGCGGGGCCGTCCATGGCTGGTTCGACAGCACTCTTCCACCCTCCACGGACCTGCAGAACGACGAACCCGGCTGGTACCGGCCCATGACCGTCCGGCAGGGCATCTACAACTCAATCAACACCGCGACGTTCGCGTCCCTCGCCGGCCTGAACGACTTCTGCGACGTCCAGCGGGCGGCCGACGCCATCGGCCTGCACCTGGGCGACGGGAACGACAAGAAGATCGACCTCTCGACCCTGGGCAAYATCCTGGGCAGCCAGAACGTCGCCCCCCTGACGATGGCCAACGCCTTCGCTACCTTCGCCGCGGACGGCACGTACTGCGCACCCATCTCGATCGCCGAAGTCGACGACGCCTCGGGCAAGAGAATCGGCGGGCAGGCATCCGCATGCCAGCCGAACGCCCTGAAACCGGATGTCGCGAAGGCCACCACCAACGTCCTCCAGGACGTGCTCACCAAGGGCTCCGGCCTGCTCATCCCGCAGAAGCTCGGCGTCCCGGACGCCGCCAAGACCGGCACCAACCAGTACAACAACCAGACCTGGGTCCTTGGCTACACGAAAGGCCTGGCAACGGCGTCCTTCTTCGGAGACCCCTTCAACGGCGGTCCCTCGCGGCTCGGACGCGACATCACGGTCAACGGCAGATACTACCCCGTGGTGGACGGGGCCTACATCGCCGG
>NZ_JBFRGL010000024.1:0-25195 GCF_052115325.1 Arthrobacter sp. 2RAF22
CCGGCGGCCCAAACCGCCGTCGAGCAGCCACACGGACCCGAGGAATACGGCAACACAGCCACCGCAGAGGAAGGCCTCTGGGCCCGCAAAGGTTGGGCAGGACGCACGTGACACGCGCGGGATTTACACACGTTTTGTCCTATAACCCGGAATTCCGGGGGCGCCAGGGATTTTGCGTGTCGCGAGGCTTAAACAAAGAGCTCCGGAGTGCGTTATTGGGGGATACGCACTCCGGAGCGGACTTTGGAGCAGGTTCTTGGGGGTTCCTGCTGACAAATAGCTTACGTGCCCCAACAGCACTCCGCTACCAATCTGAATAACTACTTTCACTTTACTTTTTCCGGTCCCGGGTTCACGGCGAAATCCGGCGTTTGATCGGGGTACTCGGCCCCTTGTAGTGCACCCGGCGCGGGCCTAGCGTTAACTTGCACAGGAAGGGGTGGTCCACGTGGAGATCTTCATGTGGTGGCTGGACATAGACCTTAAGAGCAAGGAATGGCTGCGCGAAAACCTTCGTGCCACTGAGCTTCCACTGGAAGTTCTGCAACGGATTGCGGATGTCGGAGGTCCGCGCCTTGAAGAGCTGGCCGGCGGGCTGAGCGACGCCGACTGGGACTTCATTGAGACGCAGTCCGAGTTCGTGGACTGAGGCGCTTTCCTAGACCGGTTCATAAAACCGTTGCGGCTCCCGCGCCGGGATGGTTGCATGGGGTGCATGGCTACCGCAGAGAGTTATGTCTTGGCGATCGGGACCAAAAAAGGACTGTGGCTGGCGCGCAGCTCAGACCGCAAGGAATGGTCCTTTTCCGGTCCGCACTTCCTCATGAGCGAGATCCCCAGCATCGGGATCGATACGCGCGGGGACAAGCCCCGGATCATGGTGGGCGTGCGCTCCGAACACTGGGGTCCCACCGTGGCCCACTCCGATGACCTGGGCGCCACATGGACCGAGCCCGAACAAGGCGCCATCAAATTCCCGGACGGCACGGATGCCGCTCTGGAACGGATCTGGCAGATCTACCCGGACTCCGCATCCCGGCCCGGCGTGGTCTGGGCAGGTTGCGAACCGATCTCTGTCTGGAAATCGACCGACGGCGGAGAACACTTCGAGTTGAACCGCGGCCTCTGGGACCACCCGCATCGCAGCGAGTGGGGCGCGGGTTACGGTGGCGCTGCCGCCCACTCGATCGTGGTCAATCCTTCCGGGGAGAACGTCCATGTCGCCATGAGCACGGGCGGCGTCTACCGATCGCTCGACGGCGGAACCTCCTGGGAGGCCCGCAACAAGGGGATCTCGGCCTACTTCATGCCCGATCCCAATCCCGAGTTCGGCCAGTGCGTCCACAAGATCGCCGCGGATGCCGCCGTCGAAGGCCGGTTGTATGCGCAGAACCACCACGGCGTGTACCGCACGGACGACAACGGCGAGAACTGGGTTTCAATCGCCGACGGCCTTCCGGCTGATTTCGGCTTCGTGATGCTCACCCACCCCCGCCGCGAAGGGACCGCCTGGGTGATCCCGATCAAGGCCGATAGTGAGCGGATTCCGCCGGACGGCCATCTCGCGGTGCACCGCACGGACGACGCCGGGAATACCTGGAAGCGTTTGGATGTGGGTCTCCCGGACCATGAATACAACGCCGTGCTCCGTGACGCAGCCGCGGTGGATTCTGCTGAACCTGCCGGGGTGTACTTCGGAACACGCGGCGGTTCGGTCTACGTTAGCGCTGATGAGGGCGAGTCCTTTATCGAAGTCGCCTCGCATCTACCTGATGTTTTGTGTGTCCGGGCTGCAGTTGTCTCCGGCGTCGTCTCCGCAGATGTAGCCGACGAATTGGCCGCTGCCGCCGCAGCATCCAGCCTGCCGGCCTAGGACGGACCTTGCCCGATATTACGGTGGTTTTGCCCAGTGTTCTCCAGCCCCTCGCCGGCGGGCAGTCCTACCTGACTACGCCCGCCGACGGAGCTGTGACCGTGGAAAGCTTGCTTGATGCTGTGACCGGGGACTACCCGGTGCTGGCCCGGAGGATCCGGGATGAAACCGGTTCGCTCCGCCGCTACGTGAATATTTACGTGAACGGCGAGGAGGTCCGGCGTCTGAAGGGTCTGGATACTGAGGTAGCTGCCGGCCAGGAGGTCTTGATCATCCAGTCCGTGGCTGGCGGCTGAGTGGTTCGGGGCCAGGTCAGGCCACTCGCCAGACTGTGCATTCGTCGGTATTGATGGCCTTGCGCAGGCCCGTCAGCTGATCCATGATCCAAACGACGCCGATGCCCGGGGCCGTTTCCTGGACGCTGCCCCTGCGGATGACAACGTCATCGTAGGAGGGTCCGACGGAGAGGCGGGCTTCGATCTGGTCGCCGCGGTGCAGCTGGTCAAGCGCGCGGATTCTTGTGGGGTGGGTTGATACTTCCTTCAACATGGTGGCCTCCCTGGCTGGAGCTGCCAGCATTTGCCGGCTATTCCAGTGTGGCGGGCCAATGTTGCGGTGTGGTTTCGTGCGGGTTAGCCGTGGGTAAGACTTCCGGGACAAAGAAAATCCGTGGTTCCACACGGGCCCAGAGGGCGGCCGGTGTGGAACCACGGATTTGTTTGGAGGGAGCATCCTACTTCAGGCCGAGCTCCGCCGTCGGGGTCTTGAAGGATTCGCGGGCGGTCATCGCGGAGACCGCCGCGATGACGCAGATGACGCCGGTGAAGATGCTGATCTGGACCCAGCCGCCGGCCTTGGTGCCGCCCATTGCCGTCACGATGGTCGGGGCGAACCCTGCCATGAGGAAGCCGATCTGGGTGCCGATGGCCAAGCCTGAGAAGCGGACCTTGGTGCTGAACATTTCGCCGTAGAAGGAGGGCCACACTGCGTTTGCGGCGGCGTATCCGAGGGAGAAGTACACCACGGAGACCAGGAACATGAGCGGCACGTTTCCGGATTCGAGCGTCAAAAGGAACACCGGCGTCATGATGGCGCTGGCTACGGCGCCGTAGATGAAGACGGGCTTGCGGCCGATCCGGTCAGCCATCCGGCCGAAGACCGGCTGGGTGCCAAGCGCGACGACGTTTGCCGCCACGACGAGCCACAGGGTGATGGTGCTGTTCACGTGGGCCACGTCCTTGGCGTAGGCAATGGCCAAGGTTCCGAAGACCGTGCTCACCGCCGAGATGAAGGCGCAGCAGATAACGCGCAGGACGTCGGCCCAGTGCAGCCGCAGAAGGTCGGCCACGGGAAGCTTGGCGATCTGGTTGTTCTTCTTGGCCTCGGCGAACGCCGGTGGTTCGTGCAGGGTGCGGCGGATGAAGAACGCTACCAGGACCACCACGGCGCTGAGCCAGAACGGGATCCGCCAGCCGATGCCGTACTTGACCTCGTCCGGGAGGGCGACGACGGGGATGAAGACCAAGGCTGCGAGGATCTGGCCGCCCTGGGTTCCGGTAAGGGTCCAGGAGGTAAAGAAGGAGCGGCGGTTGTCCGGCGCGTGTTCCAGCGTCATGGATGAAGCGCCGGCTTGTTCACCGGCGGCCGAGAGGCCCTGGCAGAGCCGTGCGAAGACCAGCAGCGCCGGAGCCCACCAACCGATGGACTTGAAATCGGGGAGGCAGCCGATGATGAACGTCGCACCGCCCATGAGCACCAGGGTAAACATCAGCACGCGCTGGCGGCCGATGCGGTCGCCGAAGTGCCCCAGGATGATGGCTCCAACGGGCCGTGCTACGTAGGCGAAGCCGAACGTCGCGAAGGACATAATGGCTGCGTTGGCGTCGGCGCTGGGGAAGAAGACGTGCGGGAAAATCAGGGCCGCGGCCGAACCGAAGATGAAGAAGTCGTAGTACTCGACGGCGCTACCGAGGAAGCTGGCGAGGGCGGCCTTCTTCGGCGTTCCTGCCGTGGCAGTGCCCGGCGTCGTAGACGGGATCGTGTGACTCATGGTGTTCCTTTTGTGTGACGGCGATGTCGCATCTGGCTGAAATGTGCGTACCTGGAACGTCGTTGTGGGTCCGGCAGCGGCCTCACACTGTAGCCACATTGTGAGAGCTACTTGTGCGATATAGCAATAATGACTGTGAGCGCAGTCACTTGTCAAGATATTTACTCACCATCTAGATATAGCTCTCACGATGTGGCAATCTTTAGGTATGGATGTGAAGGAAGACACAAAAACCGACATGATCGGCAAGGCCCTGGGCCTCCTGGTATTGCTGGGTAATGAGCCGAAGGGGGCCAGCGCCTCGGAGCTCGCCCGCCAGGCTGAGCTGCCCTTCAGTACCACCTACAGGCTGCTCGGATCCCTGACCCGCGACGGATTCGTTGACTACGAGGCCGACGGCCGCCGCTACCACCTGGGGCTTCGCGTCTTCCAGCTGGGCCAGCGGGTGTCCAATCACCACGGCTTTGCGGGTACCGCGCGGCCCATCCTGCAGCGCGTCACGGAGGGGACCGGTGAGGCCACTATCCTCTCGGTCAGGGATGGCCACCACCACCTCACGGTCAACAAGGTGGACGGTCCCCAGATGTTCCGGGTCACGAGTGATCCGGGGCATCTTGGAATGCTGCACACCACGGCCGTGGGCAAGGCGCTAGTTGCCTTCGCGGACGACGACGAGCGGAAGCAGTTGGTGGAAGAGCTCGGACTGGAGCCGCTGACGGAGTTCTCCATTACCGACCGCGACGCTTTCCGCCTGGAAATCGAGAAGGTCCGGCGCCAGGGCTACGCGATCATGGACGAGGAAAACGAGGTGGGCATGCGCGCCGTCGCCGTCCCGGTCCTCAATTCCCAGGGCGTTGCGTTCGCCTCGCTTGCCACCGCCGTCCCTGTCTTCCGAATGAGCGTGGAGCAGCTGGTGGCGGTGGTCCCCTTGCTGAAGAGCGCGGCGTCAGAGCTTGCCGACCGCCTGCCGCAGCGATGACGGCGCGTTAATAGCTATCACTTTTGTTCGCGATAAGAACACTAGTGCAAGATGTGAACATTTTGTGTAGTCTGATTCATACCGCCCGGCGGAGCAGCACGCTCTGGACGTCCCGAGGGAATCCAGGGAGGGCCAATCCGCGGGTGCAGTTGTCAAAGGAGCAATGAGCATGAGCAACCGAGCCGAATCCTTCCTGGTGGGCCTGATCGGTGAAGGCGTATCGCCTTCACTGACGCCGCCCATGCATGAGAGGGAGGCCGACGTCCAGGGGCTGCGCTACCTGTACCGGCCCATCGACCTGCTGGAGCTCTCCCTGCCCGGCTCCGCCGTCGGCGATTTGCTGACCGCTGCTTCCCGGCTTGGCTACAACGGCCTCAACATCACGCATCCGTGCAAGCAATTGGTGCTGCCGTTCCTGGACGAGGTTTCCGAGGACGCAAGGCGGCTTGGCGCTGTGAACACCGTGCTGATCAAGGACGGCCGCTTTACCGGCCACAACACGGACTTCTCCGGCTTCGGCTCAGCTTTAGCCAGCGGCCTTCCCGACGCCGGCCTGGAGCGAGTCGTCCAGCTCGGCGCCGGGGGTGCGGGCTCCGCCGTCGCATACGCCCTCCTTTCCGCGGGGGTCAAGTCACTGGACCTTGTGGACGTCGATCCGGCGCGCTGCGCGGAACGGGCGGCGGAACTTGCCGCGCTGTTCCCGGGCAGCAACGTCACGGCGCGCACGACGGCGGAACTGCCGCAACTCATGCCGCTGGCCGACGGTTTGGTGCACTGCACCCCGGTGGGCATGGCCGCCCATCCAGGCCTCCCGCTGGACATGTCCCTCGTGGAACCCCGCCACTGGGTAGCTGACATCGTCTACCGACCGATCGAAACGCAGCTGGTGCTCGAGGCCCGCGCCAAGGGTTGCCGCGTTCTCGACGGCGGTCGCATGGCCGTGGGGCAGGCCGCCGACGCTTTCCGCATCTTCACCGGCCGCGATGCCGATCCAGAACGGATGCGGGCGCATTTCCTGGAGCTGGTGGGCGCCGAGGAATCCAGGGCCGAAGGGTCCAAGGCCGACAAGGCGCTCGCCGGGGCGGGGCACTGATGCGCACGGGAATCGCCACCGTCTGCCTCTCCGGCACCCTCAAGGAAAAGATGCAGGCCTGCGCTATCGCGGGCTTCGATGGCATCGAGATCTTCGAGCAGGACCTCGTCACCTCCCCGCTTAGCCCGGAGGACGTGCGGAAAATGGCCGCTGACCTGGGACTCGGACTGGACCTCTACCAGCCGTTCCGCGACTTTGACAGTGTCTCCGAAGACATCTTGCAGGAAAACCTGCGCCGGGCGGATGCCAAGTTCAAGCTCATGTCCCGCCTCGGAATGGACACCATCCTGGTGTGCACCAACGTGGGAACCGCCACGATCGACGACGACGGCCTCCGGGCCGAGCAGCTATCCCGGCTGGCGGAATTGGCCGGGAACCACGGCGTCAAAGTGGCGTACGAGGCCCTGGCCTGGGGCAAGTATGTCAACGACTACGAGCACGCGCACCGCTTGGTGGACACCGTGGACCACCCCAACCTGGGCACCTGCCTCGACTCCTTCCACATCCTTTCCCGCGACTGGGACACCGCACCCATCGAGGCCATCAAGCCTGAGAAGATCTTCTTCGTCCAGGTGGCCGACGCCCCGAAACTCTCCATGGATGTCCTGTCCTGGAGCCGCCATTACCGCGTGTTCCCGGGCGAAGGACAATTTGAACTGGCCAAGTTCATGGGCCACGTGGCCCGCGCGGGCTATTCCGGCCCGGTCTCGCTGGAGGTCTTCAACGACGTCTTCCGCCAGTCCGATGTGGAGCGCACGGCCGTCGACGCGATGCGCTCGCTGATCTGGCTTGAGGAACAAAGCGCCAAATGGCTCGACGCGAAAGCGGCATCCCTTGCGGCGGAAGGCGTCTCTGGTGACTCGCCCGCCAACGCGGCCGGCCGCCGTCGTTATCCCATGGAACTGGCCACGCTGCCCAAGGTCGCCGAACCGGCCGGGTTCAACTTCGCAGAAGTCAAAACCGATGAGCCCGCACAGCTCGAAACTCTCCTGGGCCAACTCGGCTTCGAATTCGACGGCCGGCACCGGACCAAGGACGTGCAGTTGTGGTCCATGGGCCACGCCCGCGTCATCATCAACGAACAAGCGCCGTCGCACAGTGAACCCGCCATTGCGGCGTTGGGGTTCGACGTCGACTCTCCGGTGATTGCCTCGGCCCGCGCCCAGCAGCTCAAGGCTCCCGTGGTGCCACGCAAGGTGCAGGCGGACGAGGAAGTGTTCCAAGGCATCGCCGCCCCGGACTCCACCGAGATCTTCCTGTGCCAGGGCAGCCCGGACGGGACGGCGGCATGGACCAGCGAATTCGGGCAGACCCATGAATTCGGCGAAGGCCTCAAGCACCCTACAGCGGGAGCGCAAGCGGCGATCGACCACGTGAATTTGGCCCAGCCGTGGCAGCATTTCGACGAGGCCGTCCTCTTCTACACGAGTGCCCTCGCGCTGGAACCTCAACCGTTCGCCGAAGTGCCGAGTCCCAGCGGCCTGGTGCGCTCGCAGGTCATGGTTACGTCCGACCGTGCCGTGCGCCTGGTGCTGAACCTGGCTCCGATGCTTCAGCAGGAGCCCGGCCAGAAGGGCAACGGCGCCCGCAAGAGCTACCAGGAACACATCGCCTTCGCGGTGGATGACCTCGTGGCCACGGCCCGGGCGGCGCAGGCACGGGGACTCGACTTCCTCCGGATACCGGCCAACTACTACGAGGACCTGGATGCGCGGTTCGCCTTGGATCCTGCCTTCCTGGCCACCCTCAAGGAATTGAACCTTCTCTACGACAGGGACGCCAACGGTGAATTCCTCCACTTCTACACCGCCACGGTGGGCAGCGTGTTCTTCGAAATGGTGGAACGCCGCGGCAATTACGACGGCTACGGCGCACCCAACGCCCCCGTGCGGCACGCCGTCCAGTACGACTCGCTTCACGCCCACCACTAACCAGAAGCAACGAAAGAAACCACCCGAAAGGAGCCGGCCGTGCTGCTAGACGCAAATGCCGGGCACTACCAAGACGACGAGCTCGTACCGGCGGCCGAACCGCATGCCGGGCACGCGCCGTTGGACGCCGCAGCCGAAACCCAAGCGGATCTCAGCGCCGAGATCAAAGCGATCGGCGAAGTGTACGCCCAGGCGCTCAAGAACGGTGCCGCGCCGGAGACCCAGCCCCGCCTGGACTTCGCGCCGTACCGCAGCAGCATCCTGCGCCACCCCACCAAGAGCCTGCACCACGCGGACCCGGAGACTATCGAGCTGTACTCGCCGGCATTCGGGCACCAGGACGTGCATGCGTTGGAATCGGACCTCACCATCCAGCACAACGGTGAACCCCAGGGCGAGCGGATCATCGTTCAGGGCAAAGTGCTCGACGGCGACGGCCGCCCGGTTGCCGGCCAACTCGTAGAGATCTGGCAGGCCAACGCTGCCGGCCGTTACATCCACAAGCGCGACCAGCACCCCGCCCCCCTCGACCCGAACTTCACCGGCGTCGGACGCTGCATCACCGGACCGGACGGTTCATACCGATTCACCACCATCAAGCCCGGCGCCTACCCATGGAAGAACCACCTCAACGCCTGGCGCCCGGCGCACATCCACTTCTCCCTCTTCGGCACGGATTTCACGCAGCGCATCGTCACCCAGATGTACTTCCCGGGCGACCAGTTGTTCCCGCTGGACCCCATCTACCAATCGATCGTGGACCAGGACGCCCGCGACCGGCTCGTCGCCAAGTACGACCATGAGCTGACGAGCCCCGAATGGGCCCTCGGCTACAACTGGGACATCGTCCTGAGCGGTTCGAAGCGGACCTGGACCGAAAACGAAGCCTTTGGCGACGCCGGGGACGAGGAGTAGAACATGAGCAAGCTGACACCCACACCAGGCCAGACCGTTGGCCCGTTCTACGGCTACGCGCTCCCCTTTAATAAGGACAACGAGCTCCTCGCCCCGGGCAGCGCCGGAAGCATCCGCCTGCAAGGCACCGTGTATGACGGCGCCGGAGAAGCTATCCCGGACGCCATCCTGGAGATCTGGCAGCCGGACTCCGAAGGCAACGTAGTCCAGCGCACCGGCTCCCTGGTCCGCGACGGCTACACCTTCACCGGTTGGGGCCGCGCCGCGGTGGGCAACTCCGGTGTGTTCACGTTCACCACGGTCAACCCCGGCCCCACCGAAGCGGGCGCGGCTCCGTTCATTTCCGTCGCCGTTTTTGCGCGTGGCCTCATGAACCGCCTGTTCACCCGCATCTACTTGCCGGAAAACGAGGAAGCCCTCGCTGCCGACCCGCTGCTCAACTCCCTCGATCCCGAGCGCCGCAAGACCCTGATCGCGCGTCGCGACGCGGATGGCGGACTCACGTGGGATCTGCGCCTGCAGGGCCGGAACGAGACTGTTTTTCTCGACTTCGAAGGCGCCTCCCAGTGAGTGGCGACGGCGATTTCGGGCTGCTCAGCCCGGTTTCGGCGTCGCCCGCCGTGGTGGCGCTGACAGGTGACCGTGCGGTGATCGCGGCCATCCTCGACGTCGAAGCCGCCTGGGCATCCGTGCTCGAAGAGGCGGGCTTCGCGCCGGCCGGTTCTGCCGCCGTCGTCACCGAGGCCACGGAATCCTGGGCCTACGACGCCGCTTCCATCGCCGAACGCGCACAAGGTGGCGCCAATCCGGTCATTCCGCTGCTGGCCGATCTCCGGGGGAGGGTCAGGCAGCTCGAGGCTGGGCGTCCCGGCGGGCCGATCGGCGCGTTTGCCGCGGTGCACACCTCCCTGACCAGCCAAGACGTCCTGGATTCGGCCCTGATGCTGCTCGCGCACCGCGTCCTTTCAGCGCTTCTCGCCGAGGTAAAAGGTACGACGACGGCGCTCGCCGCCCTTGCGGAGCAGCATGCGGACACGCTGTGCGTGGGCAGGAGCCTGACGCAGCACGCGCTTCCGTTCACCTTCGGGCTCAAGGCGGCGCAGTGGTTCCACGGAGTGGCAGCTGCGGCCCGTCGCCTCGAAGCGCTGGAGTTGCCCGTGCAGTTCGGCGGTGCCGGCGGCACCCTGGCCGCCGGCACCATACTCACGGAAGGCTCGTCGTCGAGCCCCTTTGCGCTGGCGGATGCCTTGGCCGGAAGGCTGGACCTCGCTCCCGTTCCTGCGCCGTGGCACACCAACCGCCTGGCGGTCACTGGACTCGGCGACGCCTTGGCTTCCCTCACGGACTCCTTCGGCAAGATCGCCTCGGACCTGCTGTTCCTCAGCCGACCCGAGGTTGCCGAGCTCGGTGAGCCCCTTGCCGCTGGCCGCGGAGTCTCGTCGGCCATGCCCCAAAAGCAGAACCCCGTGTTGTCCGTGCTGATCCGCAGCGCGGCGCTCCAGGCGCCCGGGCTGGCTGCGCAGCTGCACCTTGCAGCCGCGAACTTCAACGACGAACGCCCGGACGGCGCCTGGCACAGCGAATGGCCTGCCCTGCGTGGCTTGCTTCGGCTCACACTCGGCGCAGCCACCCAGCTGCGCGAGCTCGCCGAAGGCCTCCGCGTCTTCCCAGAGGCAATGCGCCGCAACCTGGAAATCTCCGGGCCGTTACTCCTCAGCGAAGCCGTCGCATCCTCCGTAGCTCCGCTCCTCGGCGCGGACAGGGGCGAGGCGAAGGCCAAACTGCAGGCCGTCGTCGACGAGACCCTGCAAGCACCCGCAGCCGAGCAAGCCCGGATCTACGCCAAGCTCCTCCGCGAAGCCGTCCCGGCCAGCAAGCTGTCCGATGAGGAACTGCAGGCCCTTCTAGACCCTGCGAACTACGTCGGTGAGGCTGCCGAGATCAGCCGTCGCATCTTCGCCGCGTACCCGGAATTCACACACACCAACCTGAAGGGAACCGATCGTGGCTAAGCCCATCGTCAAGGCGGTGCTGCTGTCCCCGCAGCGCACGCTGGGGGAGAAGCCGCTCCTGGTGGTGGGGCCCTCGCTCGGAACGTCCACCGTGCTCTGGACCGAGACGGCAGCCCTGCTCGGCAACGAGTTCGACGTCATCGGCTGGGACCTGCCCGGCCACGGCGTCTCGCCCGCGGCCTCCGAAACGTTCAGCGTCGCCGAACTCGCGGACGCGGTGATTGACTTGGTGGACTCGATCGCGCCCGGTGCCGTGTTCCACTACGCCGGCGATTCCCTGGGCGGTGCCACCGGACTGCAGCTCGGCATCAAGCACGGAGAACGGCTCAAGTCCCTGTCCGTGCAGTGCAGCGGAGCGAAGCTAGGCACTCCCGAAGGATGGCTGGAACGCGCCGAAACCGTTCGTGCGCAAGGAACCGCGGTGATGATCCAGGGTTCCGCGCAGCGTTGGTTCGCTCCCGGCTTCATGGATCGCCAGCCCGTGGTCAGCAGCCGACTCCTGCATGCCCTGCGGGACGCCGACCGCTTCAGCTACGCATTCTGCTGTGAAGCCCTCGCCGGATTCGACGTCCGCGCGGAACTCGGCAGCATCACTGTCCCCACGCAGGCACTGGCGGGCGTCGAGGACACCGTTGCGCCGCCGTCGTTCGCTGAAGAAATTGCCGCGGGCATCAACACCAGATTCAACACAGGTGGCGGCACCGCTATCGCTATTGCGCTCGACGGCGTCGGGCACCTTGCGCCCGCCGAGGCGCCTGCCGTCGTCGCGGACCTCATGCGGACATTCATGACGGAGGCCGGAAAATGAGCACTGATTCTTCGCAAGGCGCCGTTCAGCGCGACGCTAGCTCGCAGGAAATCTACGACGCTGGCATGGTGGTCCGCCGCGAAGTGCTCGGCGATGCGCACGTGGACCGCGCCAACGCCAAGAAGGACGAATTCACCGAAGACTTCCAGGACATGATCACCCGCATCGCCTGGGGAGGCATCTGGACCCGGCCCGGCCTGACGCGGCAGATGCGCTCCGCCGTCACCATCACCGCGATGGTGGCGCACGGGCACTGGGAAGAACTGGCCATGCACATCCGCGCGGCCATCACGAATGGGCTGAGTAGGGACGAGATCAAGGAAATCCTGCTGCAGACCGCCATCTACTGCGGAGTCCCCTCCGCCAACACCGCATTCAAGACCGCTCAAGGCGTTTTCGCGGAGCTCGACGCGACCCCCGAAGCCCCCACGGCCCCTGAAGCCCCCACCCACCCAACTAACTCGCATTAGATGTCGTTTTGAGCCCTCATAACGACATTAACTGCGAGTTGGTTGGGATCACAGAAACTTAGAGGAGACCCCATGAACCAGGCGTATGTGTACGACGCCGTGCGCACACCTTTTGGAAAATTCGGCTCCGGCCTTGCCGGGGTGCGCCCGGACGACCTAGCTGCCCACGTGGTGCGCGAAGCCGTCAATCGGGCCCCTGCTTTGGATGTTGAGCGGATCGACGAGGTGGTGTTCGGGAACGCCAACGGCGCAGGCGAGGAGAACCGGAACGTCGCCCGCATGGCCACCCTGTTGGCCGGGCTTCCGACGTCGATTCCGGGCACCACGGTCAACCGCTTGTGCGGGTCTTCCCTGGATGCCGCCATCATCGCCTCCCGCCAGATCAACGCCGGCGACGCCGAGCTGGTGCTTGTGGGCGGGGCCGAGTCGATGTCCCGTGCACCCTGGGTGCTGCCCAAGACGTCCAAGCCGTACCCTGCCGGGGACATGACCCTGGCTTCCACCACCCTGGGCTGGCGCCTCGTGAATCCGGCGATGCCGAAGGAATGGACCATTTCCCTGGGCGAGGCGACCGAGCGGTTGCGTGAGAAGTACGGAGTCACCCGGGAACGCCAGGACGAGTTCGCGGCGGCCTCGCACAACCTCGCGGCCGCCGCGTGGGACGAGGGCTTCTACGACCAGCTGGTGACCCCGGTTCCGGGCACCGAGCTGGTCCGTGACGAAGGCATCCGGGCCGGTTCGACGGCGGAGAAGCTGGCCGGGCTCAAGACCGTGTTCCGTCCCGAGGCCGGCGGTCCGGAGGGTGGAACGGTCACGGCGGGCAACGCTTCTCCGCTGTCCGACGGCGCGTCCGCGGCGTGGATCGGCAGCGAAAGCGCCGCCGGGCTGCTCGGGCTGGAGCCGCTGGCCCGCATCGCCGGCCGCGGAGCACACGGAAACGATCCGCAGTTCTTCGGCTACGCCCCGGTTGAGGCCGCCAACAAGGCACTCGCGAAGGCGGGAATCGGCTGGGAGCAGGTGGGCGCCGTCGAACTTAACGAAGCTTTTGCCGCGCAGTCCCTGGCCTGCATCGATGCGTGGGGTATCGATCCGTCCATCGTGAACCGGCACGGCGGAGCGATTGCGATGGGCCACCCGCTGGGCGCCTCCGGCACCCGGATCCTCGGCACCTTGGCCCGCAGCCTGCAGGCTTCTGGTGAGCGATGGGGTGTCGCGGCCATCTGCATCGGGGTCGGGCAAGGACTGGCCGTGGTGCTGGAGAACGTCACCTCCGGCGTAGCCGGAAAAGGAGCCTAGAGGAAATGCTGAAATTCATTGACACCGTCGGCGCGGCCATCGCCGGCATCAAGGACGGCTCCACCGTCATGATCGGGGGCTTCGGCAATGCGGGCCAGCCGTTCGAACTCATCGACGCGCTGCTCGATTCCGGCGCCACCGACCTCACCGTGGTGAACAACAACGCCGGCCAAGGCGACCAAGGCCTTGCACTGCTGATCAAGGAAGGTCGGGTCCGGAAGATGATCTGCTCCTTCCCGCGCCAGTCGGATTCCTGGCACTTCGACGCCAAGTACAAGGCCGGCGAAATCGAACTGGAACTCGTCCCGCAAGGGAACCTCGCCGAGCGCATCCGGGCCGCCGGCGCGGGTATTGGCGGGTTCTTCACCCCCACCGGTTACGGCACCATGCTCGCGGAAGGCAAGCACACGCGCTTCCTCGACGGCAAATGGCAAGTGTTCGAGACGCCCATCCACGCCGACGTCGCACTCATCAAGGCCCTCAAGGCCGACGGCAAGGGCAATCTCGTCTACCGCAAGACCGCCCGGAATTTCGGCCCCATCATGGCCGCCGCGGCCAAACACACCATCGTCCAGGTGTCGGAGATCGTCCCGACCGGCGCCCTGGACCCGGAGAACGTGGTGACCCCGGGAATCTACGTCAACAGCATCGTGAAGGTGGCCTGACATGAGCATCCAAACGTCAACAACACCCTTGGGACGCGACGATCTCGCGCGGCTCGTGGCGCGGGACATCGCTCCCGGCTCGTTCGTGAACCTCGGCATCGGCCAGCCCACGCTCGTCTCCAATTACCTCACCGAAGAGCAGAACATCACCCTCCATACGGAGAACGGGATGCTCGGGATGGGCCCTGAGGCCAAGGGCGAGGAGATCGATGGCGACCTCATCAACGCCGGCAAGATCCCCGTCACCGAGCTCCCCGGCGCCTCGTATTTCCACCACGCCGATTCCTTCGCGATCATGCGCGGCGGGCATCTGGATATCTGCGTGCTCGGCGCGTTCCAGGTATCCGCCACGGGGGACCTCGCCAACTGGCACACTGGAGCACCGGACGCCATCCCGGCCGTCGGCGGGGCGATGGACCTGGCCACCGGCGCGAAGGACGTGTTCGTCATGATGACGCTCCTGACCCGCGAGGGCGTGTCCAAACTCGTGGAGCACTGCAGCTACCCGCTCACCGGCGTGGGCTGCGTGACGCGCGTGTACACGGACAAAGCAGTCTTCCTGATAGGGCCCGACGGCGTGACCGTGCGTGAGACGTTTGGCTGCACCTTCGAAGAACTCCAAGCCCTGGTGCCGGTCCCGCTGAAGGCGGCGGGCGCCGTCGTCGGCGTCTAAAGGGCAGCGCGAGCTGGCAGCAGATGCCCTCTGGAAGCAATCCACGGGGCAAGTGCTGCCAGTTCGCGCTAATAAGATTGGTAACCATGACCGACGCAGCAGTAGCCGGAGCCCCGCAGGCGGGTGCTCCCCAGGCCAGCGACCAGTACGTGCAATCGCTGGCACGCGGATTGTCCGTGATCCGCGCTTTCGACGCGGCCAACCCCGTCATGACGCTCAGTGAGGTGGCGGCACGCACTAACCTGACGCGTGCCACGGCGCGACGGTTCCTGCATACCCTGGTTGAGCTGGGCTATGTCCGCACGGATGGCAAGACCTTCGCCCTCACGGCGATGGTGTTGCAGCTTGGCTATTCGTACCTGTCGGCGTTGTCCCTGCCCCAGCTCGCACAGCCGCACCTTGAAGAACTTTCCCTCAAACTGGGGGAGTCGACGTCGGCCGCGGTACTGGATGGCGCGGACATCTTCTACGTGGCCCGCGTGACCACGCGCCGGATCATGACGGTCGGGATCTCGGTGGGCACCCGCTTTCCCGCCTACGCCACGTCCATGGGTAGGGTGCTTCTGGCTGGCCTGACGCCGCAGAAACTGGACGAGTACCTGTCCTCGGTGGAGTTCAAAGCCCTGACGCCGCGGACCATCACGTCCCGCGAAGAGCTGGTGGCCGAGCTGGACCGCGTGCGCAGGCAGGATTGGTGCGTTTTGGACCAAGAGCTGGAGCTCGGACTTATGTCCGTGGCAGCGCCCGTTCGCAACGCTGCCGGCAAGGTGGTGGCCGCCGTCAACGTCTCGCTCCAGGCCCAAAACGTCGCCGCGCAGCGTGATCCGCGAGCCTATATCGAGTCGGTTCGCGACGAAATCCTACGCACTGCCGGGCTGATTTCGGCGGATATTGCCGCCAAGCACTAGCAGAGGCGCTCGGGGCCGAATGTCTAGAGCCACAAGCTCGTCACGCCCGTGAGGCCTTGGACCTGGACGGGTGTGTTGCTGCTGCTCGCGGCGCCGTTGCCAAGTTGACCCTGCGCGTTGTCACCCCAGGCGCGGACCGTTCCATCACTGAGCACAGCGAATGCGTCGTACATGGTGCATGCCAGCGAGCTCACCCCGGTGAGGCCCTGGACCTGCACCGGGGCGGGGCTGTCAGTGGTGGTGCCGTTCCCCAGCTGGCCATACCAGTTGGCACCCCATGCGCGGACTGTTCCATCCTTGAGGACCGCGTACGCCGAGATTTCGCTCGCGKCGACGCTCGCGACCTCGGTGAGACCCGGAACTTGGACCGGCACGCTGCTGCTGGCGGTGCCATTGCCTAGCTCGCCATACGTACCGGCCCCCCAAGCCCGGACTGTCCCGTTCCCCAACACCGCGTAAGCCGTGCCGCCGTTGGCTGCGAGGGACACGGCTCCTGCCAAACCGGAGACTTGGACCGGGGTGTTGGCGTTCGCGTTGGTGCCGTTGCCCAGCTGGCCGTAGCCGTTGTAGCCCCAGGCCCGGACCGTCCCGTCAGTCAGGACTGCGTACGCCGTGCCGTAACTGGCCGTGATGGAGGAGACGCCCGTGAGGCCGGTGACTTGGACCGGGGTGTTGCTGTCGGCGTTGGTGCCGTTGCCCAGTTGCCCGGATTGGTTGCTGCCCCAGGCGCGCACCGTCCCGTCAGTCAGAACCGCGTAGGCCGAGCCCCCGCTGGCTATGATGGAGCCGGCCCCGGTGACCCCCTGGACCTGGACGGGGACGCTGCTGTTGCTGGTGGATGCATTGCCGAGCTGGCCGGAGGAATTGTCTCCCCACGCCCACACCGTTCCATCGCCCAGCAGGGCGTAGGCCGTGCCTCCGCTGGCGGTGATGGATACGACTCCGGAGAGTCCGCTGACTTGGACGGGCACGCTGCTATCGCTCGTAGTGCCGTTTCCGAGCTGGCCAAAACTGTTTCCGCCCCAGGCCCACGCTGTTCCGTTGACCAGCGCGGCGTACTTGGTGCTGGGACCTTGGGCTCCCATGGCGACCCCGGACAGTCCCGTGACGCCAAGGGGCACATTGCTGAACGAAGTTGTGCCGGTAACGCCGAGTTGGTGGTTGTAATTGTCACCCCATGCGCGGATGGTTCCATCTGCAAGCACGGCGAATGCGGTCCCTCGTGCCGCCGAGATCGATGCTGTTCCCGCTAGACCGGTGAGACCCGTGACTTGGGTGGGAACATTGCTGTTAGCGGTAGAGCCGTTGCCGAGTTGTCCGGTCGGGTTGACGCCCCAGGCACGGACCGTCCCGTCACGCAGCACGGCATACGCCACCGGGTTGTTGGTGTCCCCTTTGCCAGCAGTGATGGACAAGACCGTGGTGAGGCCGCTTACCTGGATGGCAGTGGTGCTGTTGGTGGTGGTCCCGGTGCCGAGCTGCCCGGACTGGTTGAGGCCCCATGCCCGTGCTGTCCCGTCGCCAAGTACGGCGTATACGCTGCCTTTGCCGGCTGCCATGGACATGACGTTGCTGATCCCCTGGACGCGGACCGGGGTGTAGCTCTCCGACGTCGTCCCGTTTCCGAGCTGGCCGCTCCCGTTCGCGCCCCAGGAACGCACGGTCCGGTCGGCCAGTAGCGCGTACGCGTTGTAGTTGCTGGCCACGATGGAGGTGACGCCGCTGAGGCCTTGGACCTGAACCGGTCTGTTGCTGCTGTTGGCGGAGGTTCCGCTGCCAAGCTGCCCGCTCGAATTGTCGCCCCATGCCCGGACGGTCCCGTCGGACAACAGTGCGTAGGCGCTGAAGTCGCTGGCGGTGACGGCGGCGACCCCCGTGAGGCCGGTGACCTGGGCCGGCGCGCTGCTTCCGATTCCTGTGGTGCCGTTGCCGAGTTGACCCACGAAGTTGGAACCCCAAGCACGGACGGTTCCGTCATTGAGCAGGGCATATGCGCCGTAATAAGTGGCCGTGATCGCGGTGACGCCAGTGAGGCCTTGGATCTGGATGGGGGTGCTGCTGAAGGTGATCCCGCTGCCGAGTTGTCCGGTGGAACTCTCGCCCCAAGCGCGTACGGTCCCGTCGCCGAGGAGTGCGTACGCTGTGCGACCGTTGATCGTGATCGATGTGACTCCGCTGAGGCCCTGGACTTGCACGGGAATGCTGCTGTCGTTGGTGGTTCCGTTGCCGAGCTGCCCGGACTGGTTGCTGCCCCAGGCGCGTACGGTCCCGTCGGCCAGCAGCGCGTAACTGGTGGAACCATCGCCGGCGATCGACTTGACTCCGGAGAGGCCGGTAACGGCGGCAGGGCTGGCGAGGTAAGGGGTGGTCCCGTTGCCCAGCTGGCTGGATTGGTTGTTACCCCAGGTGACAGCTGAACCGCTTGACGCTCCGGGAAGGTAGTAGCCCGCGACGTCGGCGATCAGCTGCGTGGCGCCGTCGGAACGGTTGAAGAGGGTGATCTTGCCGTCGGCCCCCACGGGGACGGTGACGGAGCTCGGAATAGTCTGGCCGCTCGCGAAGTTCACATTGGACGCATTCGGCCGGATGCTCCCCGAAGCGTAAGCGGTGATGAACCCGAACGATTGCGGGCCGGTGACGGTCAGGTTGAAAACCGCGGCCGCGACGTTGGCGGGAATCCCGCCCGCGCCGCCCACGCGGAAGGACACCGTCCCGTCCGGACCTGCCGGCGCGCTGCTCCGTGTATCCAGGAGTCGTGCGGGATTCACGGGAACGAAAGCGCCCGGAGCGCTCGGGGTCCCTGAGAGGAAATAGCCGGCGACGTCGGCGATCAGCTGGGTGCTGCCGGAGGAACGGTTGAAGAGGGTGACTTTGCCGTCGACGCCGACTGGAACCGTTACGGAGTTCGGAACCGTTTGGTCTGTGGCGAAGTTGATGTTTGAAGAGTTCGGCCGCGTGGTTCCGGAGGCGTAGGCCGTGATGAACCCGAACGACGTCGGATTCGCCACGGTGAGGTTGAAACTCACCGCCGAGACCGAAGCCGGAATCCCGCCCACGCCTCCCACTTGGAAAGACACCGTTCCGTCAGGGCCCGCAGGCGTGCTCCCGCGGGTGTCCAGCAGCCTGGCAGGGGCTATCGGGACGAAGGCGCCGGGTACGGTCGGCGTTCCGGGGAGGTAGTACCCGGACACGTCGGCAATCAGCTGGGTGCTGCCGGAGGAGCGGTTGAAAAGGGTGACTTTGCCGTCGACGCCGACCGGTACTGTCACGGAGTTCGGTACGGTCTGGCCGGCAGCGAAGTTCACGTTGGAGGAGTTCGGCCGTGCGGCACCGGAAGCGTAGGCCGTGATGAATCCGAACGATTGCGGGCCGGTGACGGTGAGATTGAAGACCACCGCCGCGGCCGCAGCGGGAATTCCGTTCATGCCGCCCACCTGGAAGGACACGGTCCCGTCGGGGCCCACAGGCGTGCTGGTACGGGTGTCCAGGAGCCTGGCGGGTGAGATCGGAATGAAGGCTCCGGCCGCCGTCGGCCTCGCCGAAGTTCCCACGACGGCGACCGGCGCGCTCGTGGAACCGCCCGTGCCGGCAGCCCAGGCGCCGGGCGCCGCAAGGCCGGACAAGATCAGCAGGACGCCCATTGCGCCAGCAACGCCAGTGGCACCACGCCTCAGCCACGCACGCAAAGACCCCATGAAATCTCCGAAGGACTGGGCTCCCGATGACGGGCAAGCCGGTATTGATCCTCGCGAAAATTACCACATGGGTAGATCCGGGCGTGGTTGCCACGGCGCGTTGTAGCGCGTGGGCTCGCGGCGCGGGCGAAGCTGCGCCCACCGCATCACCGCGTCAGCTTGGCGCCGTCCGGGTGTTCGTCGCCGATGTGCCCGGGAGCGTTGGCGGCCAGGACGCGCTCGACGAACGCGCTGTACTCCTCCATGTAGTGGCGCAGGATGGATGCCGTGCCTTCGTCCCTGACCGATCCGTCCTCGTTGTAGGCCGCCGGATTGAACTTGATGTAGGCCTCGGGAGCATTCAGCTGAGGTGCGTCGAGGAAGCTCAGGACGCTACGCATGGATGCCTGCATCACGGCCGTCCCGATGCTTCCGGGTGATGTGCCGATGATTCCTGTTGGCTTGCGCGCGAAGGAGTTGGTTCCCCACGGCCGCGATCCCCAGTCGATGGCGTTCTTCAAGGCGCCGGGGACGGAGCGGTTGTACTCGGGGGAAACGAACAGGATGCCGTCCGACGCCGCGATCGCGTCCTTGAGGGCCCGGCCGGCAGGCGGGTAGTCGGCGTCGTAGTCCGGGCTGTACAAGGGCAGGTCCTTGATGGGAATCTCGGTGAATTCGAGCTCTTCCGGCGCTACACTGATGAGCGCCTTGGACAGGACCCGGTTGATGGAGCGGCTTGAAAGGCTGCCGACGAAGTATCCGATCTTGTACGTTGCCATGACTGTGTTCCTTCCCGACGGCGCGGCCGGAACCGGCTCATCGACGGTGCGGTAACTGGAGTCTCCCAGCCCACAGCGAGCTTATTAGAGCAGCCCGAAGATGGGAATGGCCGGACGCCGCCGCCACACCTACTCCCGCCCGGGCCTTCCGCGTCCTAGACTCAAGCCAACAACGGCGCGGGACAATGCTGTTCAGAAGGACGTTGGGGTTTCGGAAAGGGAGCGCGGGTGAAACTTGGCATAGCGCGGGAACGGCTCGATGGTGAACGTCGTGTGGCTGCGACGCCGGAGACGGTCACGCAGTTGGCCGGACTGGGACTGGACGTCGTCGTCGAAAGCGGAGCCGGAGGCGCTGCGGGCCACAGCGACGAGGACTACCGCCAAGCAGGCGCGCTCATCGTCCCCGACTTGGACCTGGCCCGACTGGACGTCTACGCTCACGTCCGCCCACTCGAACCAACGACGGCGGCCGCGCTGCGACGGGGCGCCGTCACCGTTGGCCTGGCCTCGCCGTCGTCGGAACTTCCCACCGTCCGCGCGCTCGCCGAAGCGGGCGTGACATCCTTCGCGCTTGAGCTGGTGCCGCGCATTTCCCGGGCACAATCCATGGATGCGCTCACCTCCCAGGCCCTGGTGGCCGGGTACCGCTGCGTGCTCGAGGCGGCCATGCGGCTCCCGCGCTTCTTTCCGCTCTACATGACGGCCGCCGGAACCATTCCCCCGGCCCGTGTGCTGGTGCTGGGAGCGGGCGTGGCAGGCTTGCAGGCCATCGGCACCGCGAAAAGGCTGGGCGCACGCGTCTCCGCCAACGACATCCGGCCCGCCTCGGCGGACGAGGTCGCATCCATGGGCGGCACCTTCATCAAACTCGACGTGGAGACGGCCGAATCGTCCGGCGGCTACGCGCGCGAACTCAGCGCCGACCGCGGTGCCCTGCAGCGTGAGCTGCTCGCCCCGCACGTGGCCCAGGCGGATGTGCTCATCACGACGGCGGCGGTCCCCGGACGGCGGGCCCCTCTCCTCGTGAGCCGCGAAATGGTCCAGCACATGCGCCCGGGCTCGGTGGTCGTCGACCTCGCCGCAGAGTCCGGCGGCAACGTGGAGGGCTCGGTACCGGGGCTGGATCTTCAAATCCCGACGGCGGACGGCCAAGGCACGGTCACCCTGGTGGGGATGAAGGATGCCGCCTCCGCCATGCCCGCTGACGCGTCGCGCCTCTACGCGAAGAACGTCGCGAACCTGCTGGCTCTCATGACGTGTGATGGAGCCGTTGTCCCGGACTTCGGCGATGAGGTGGTGGCGGGTGCGTGCCTGACGCACGACGGCGAGGTGCGGCACGGTCCGACGGCCGAGGCGCTCGCTGCGCTCGCCGCCGAAACGGCGGAAACCGTCAGCTCAGCCAACGAGGGGGTCTCCTGATGGACGGCATCGCCCTGCTCACCATCACCGTCTTGGCGGTGTTCGTGGGCTTCGAAGTGGTCTCCAAGGTCTCAAGCACGTTGCACACGCCCTTGATGTCAGGGGCCAACGCCATCCACGGAATCATCCTGGTGGGCGCGATCATCGTCGCAGGGCAGGCCTCGGACCCATGGGTCCTCGCGGTGGCATTGCTCGCCGTCGTCCTCGCCACCGCCAACTTGGTAGGCGGATTCGTGGTGACCGACCGCATGCTGGAGATGTTCCGCGGCCGTAAACGCGTTGCGCCGCCCGGCGGGAAGCCGGAGTCCATGGACGCTGCGTCCAAGGAGCGCACGCGATGACCCTCATCGATCCGGTGTGGACTTCGCTCCTCTACCTCGCGGCCGCAGTCTGTTTCATCCTCGCGCTCAAGGGACTCAATTCGCCACGAACCGCCCGGCGAGGCAACCTGGTGGGCGCATTCGGTGCGGCGCTCGCCGTCGCCACGGTCTTCCTCTCGGTCAAGATGGACAACGTTCCCTGGATCCTGGGCGCCATGGTGATCGGTTCGGGCGTTGCCGCGCCGGTCGCGCGCCAGGTCAAGATGACCCAGATGCCGCAGCTCGTCGCGCTTTTCAATGGCGTGGGCGGTGGTGCCGCAGCGCTCGTTGCACTCTTGGAACTAGCGCACACGGAGGACCACTGGGTGCGCGTGGCGATCGTCTTCACGCTGCTGGTGGGCGCGGTGTCCTTCGCGGGTTCCGCCATCACGTTCTCCAAACTCCAGGAGCTCATGACCACCCGCCCCGTGGTGTTCCCCGGTCTGCCGACCCTCATGGGGGCGGTGCTGCTAGCGGCGGTGGGTGCCGCCGTCGCCGTCGTTTTTAGCGGTTCCATCGCGCTCGCATTCCTGCTTTTGGTGCTCGGTCTGGCGGCGGGCGTGTTGCTGGTGCTCCCTGTAGGCGGCGCGGACGTGCCGATCGTCATCTCGCTGCTGAATGCCTTCACCGGCCTGGCCGTGGCAGCCTCGGGCCTGGTGCTTGGCAATGTGCTTTTGGTGGTGGCCGGCACGTTGGTGGGTGCCTCTGGCACCATCCTTACCAGGGCCATGGCCGCGGCCATGGGCCGCAGTGTTGCCGGCATCCTTTTTGGCGCGTTCAAAGGAGGCTCGACGGCGGGGTCGACGGCGGTGAGCGACCGCCCCGTCCGCTCCTCCAGCCCCGAAGACGTGGCCGTGCTCCTTGGCTATGCGCAACGGGTCATTATTGTTCCCGGCTACGGGCTCGCGGTAGCACAAGGGCAGCACACGGCGGCCGAGCTGGCCCTTGCGTTGGAGGCGCGGGGCATCGACGTGGATTTCGCCATCCATCCGGTGGCCGGCCGCATGCCCGGGCACATGAACGTCCTGCTTGCCGAAGCCAATGTGCCCTATGAGTCCCTCAAGGAAATGGGCGAGATCAACTCGGAATTCCGGACAGCCGACGTCGCGCTGGTGGTCGGCGCGAACGACGTCGTCAATCCGGCCGCGAAAACCACCGCGGGTTCGCCGATCTACGGCATGCCCATCCTTGAAGTGGCCGACGCGCGACAAGTAGTTTTCCTGAAGCGCTCCATGCGGCCGGGATTCGCGGGAATCGAGAACGAACTCATGTACGAACCGCAGACCACACTGCTGTTTGGCGACGCGAAGGAATCCCTCACCAAAGTGTTGAGTGCGGTCAAGGCGCTCAAGCTTAGTTAATCAAACCTGGGGTGCCCGCCGGCCTTTCTGCTGCCCAATCGGGTGAGCACACTCAGGATCGCTAGGCGAAGCTGCCGCCCAGCCGGGTGAGCCCACTCAAGACGCGGAAGAATCCAAGGCCCTATCATCGGCCGAAGACCTAGGGTGGGAACGCTCCCGCCCTTGACGGTTGCCCGGGCTTCGAATGGACGGTGAGCGGAGTGGCTGGACTCTCGATTCAGGAGCAGGCGGTGACGCGGCGCATCGGCGTCCGTTGGGCCTCCGTTGGAGCGTGCGCGGCAATGGTCCTGGCACTCCTCAGTGGCTTTGCTTTGCCGGCTCATGCGGTTGCAAACACCGTCATCACGCTGACCTTCGATGACGGCAACGCCGACCAACTGACCGCCGCAGCCACGCTGAAGAACCTCGGACTCCACGGCACCTATTTCGTCCCCTCCGGATGGGTCGATCAGCCGAGCTATTTCACCTCGGCGAACCTGCAGCAGCTTTTCGCCGACGGAAATGAGATTGCCGGGCACACGGTCACCCACCCCGACCTGGTCACCTTGACCTCGGATGAAGTGACGCGCCAGGTGTGCAACGGCAGGGTGGCCCTGGCAAACATGGGCTTCAAGGTCACCAGCTTCGCCTACCCCTTCGCCTCCTTGGACCCCGCCGTGCAGACCATCGTGAAGAATTGCGGGTTCAACAGTGCACGCGGGCTCGGGGACCTTTACAGCAAGGACGATCCCGGGCTACCGGCTGCCGAAACCATTCCGCCCGCCAACCCCTATGACACCGCGGCACCGGAGGAAGTGGACAGCACATGGACGCTGTCCAACCTTGAAAACTCCGTGACCAGGGCACAGGCTGCCGGCGGTGGCTGGGTTCAATTGACGTTCCACCACATCGCCGTGGGGACCGATCCCACCCTTACCATCAGCCCCAGCCTGTTCAACCAATTCGCTTCCTGGCTAGCGCAACAACAGGCAGCGGGCAGCATCGCCGTGAAGACGGTTGACCAGGTAATCGGTGGCGCGGTCCAGCCCCTCGTCTCCGGCCCGCCGGTGCCGCCCCCGCCTCCCCAGGGGACCAACATGATCCAGAACCCGAGCCTCGAGACACTGACCAGCGGGATTCCGCTGTGCTGGGCTGCTGGTGGATACGGCACCAACACCCCCAGCTTTTCAGTGGTCTCGCCTGGCCACACGGGCAATAACGCAGAACGACTGACTATGAGCGGCTACGTCAGCGGTGACGCGAAACTCCTGCCAGCCCTGGATCTTGGCGGCTGCTCTCCCACGGGCACTCCGGGCCATATCTATCAGCTCAGCGCTTGGTATAAATCCAATGTCATCACCCAATTCGAGGTCTACTACCGCACCGGAACGGGGTACTGGACCTATTGGACGGCGAGCCCGTTGTTCAACGCGAGCAGTAATTGGACGCAAATCACGTGGACCACACCGGCGCTCCCGGCAGGTGCCTCGGGAATCAGCTACGGACTGAACATCCAATCCAACGGTTCGATCACCACGGACGACTATTCGATGATCGACATCACCCAGGCCGCGGCGACGGCGCCGGCTGCTCCCACGGGGGTGGCCGCGACGGCGGGCAACGCCTCGGCGTCCGTGTCCTGGACGGCGCCGGCCAACGGCGGCTCCCCCATCACTTCGTATGCGGTGACTCCTTCGTCCGGTGGCACGGCTTTGGCTCCGGTGACGGTGACCGGTAACCCGCCCTCGACGACGGCGACCGTCACCGGGCTGACCAACGGCACGGCGTACACTTTCACGGTCACCGCCACGAACGCCATCGGCACGTCCCCGGCCTCGGCCGCGTCGGCTCCCGTGACACCGACGGCCCCAACGGTTCCGGGGACGCCCACCGGCGTGAGCGCGACGGCGGGGAACGCGTCCGCGGTGGTGTCGTGGACGGCGCCGGGCAA
>NZ_JBFRGL010000025.1:0-17401 GCF_052115325.1 Arthrobacter sp. 2RAF22
GCCTTGCCTTCGTGGTGATGGTCCCGCCCTGGGGTGTCGTGCCGTCCGGGCCCAAAGGCTGCCCGGTCACCGTGGCGGTGTCGTGGTGGTACCCGCCCGCGGCCGGGGCCGTCGCCGAAGCAGTGCACGTCATCGACGCCCCGGTGGCGAGGGTGGTGGCCGGGCAGGACACACCCGTCGCGACGTCATCGGCCAGGGTAATGCCGTTGAGGTCGGTTTGACCGGTGTTGGTGACCTCGAAGGTGATCGCGAGGGCCGATCCTGCCGGGACGAGCACTGCGTGGTCCTTGTCCCCGGCGATCACACCGTTGATCTCCTTCACCAAACCGATCCCCGGGGTCAGCGGGTGCGCGAACGCATCCGAGGTCCCGGTCACGGTCCCGACAGGTTTCCCGGTGGCAAGGTCCACCAGCGCAGCCCCTGCGGGGGTGGCCGCAGTACCGGTGGCCGTGGCGGTGTCCTGATGGGTCGCCCCGGTCGCCGGGCCCGGCGTGGTCGCGGTGCACGTCGTCGACTCGCCCGGGTTCAGGCCCGTGACCGGGCAGCTGATCGCCGTCGTCGCTGGCACCGAATCAGACAGGGTGACCGGTTCAAGGCGCACGTCCCCGGTGTTCGTCACCACGAACGAGACCTGCATACTCGAGGACGCCACGACCCCGACACCGGGCGCGGTGTGCGAGGCAGTGTCCCCGTTGATCGTCTTCACGACCGTCACGGCAGGATGCGCTGCCGTGAAGGCGAAGGCCTGCGCCGTTGCGGTCACGTTACCGGCGGTGACGCCGGAGACGGGGTCGGTGAGGGGCCCGCCGCCCGGGGCTTGCGGGGTGGCGGTGGCGGTGCCGGTGTCGGTGTGCTGCACGTCAGGTGCCGGTGCCGGGAAGCTGGCGGTGCAGGTGATGCTCTCACCCACAGCGAGCGTGGTTTGCGGGCAGCTGATCCCGGCCCCGGTGATGACGGAGTCCGTGACGGTGACACTGCTCAGGGGCACATCGCCGTCGTTCTTCACCGTGAAGGTGATGGGCATGGCCTGGTTGTTCGGCACCAAGGCCCCCGGGGTGCTGTGGGAGGCTGCGTCGTTGTTGATGGTTTTGACGACGCTGATTCCGGGGTGCCCGTCAACGTAGGCGTAGGCCAGGTCGGTCGAGGTGACATCGGCTTCCTTGGTGCCGTCCGGGAACGCCGGCGGGGTGCCCTTCGCGGCGGCATGGTCCACGTGGGTTCCCCCGGGTGCGGGGGGAGCAGTGGTCGCGGTGCAGGTCATGGACGCGCCCGGATCAAGGGCAGTCTGGGGGCAGATGATACCGGTGGATGGGACGACGTCATCGGTAACGATGACTGGATCCAACCGGACGTCACCGGTGTTGGTGACATCGAACGTGACGTTCATGGGCGTGCCCGCCGGGACCTTCACCGACGTGTTGCTGGTCTGGGCGGCCTGTCCGTTGATCTTCTTGGTCACGGCGATGGCGGGGGCGGGGGTGTGCGCGAAGGCCTCGGCCTTGGCGCTGACCGGTGTTCCCTGGGCGGTCTTCCCGTCCGGGCCCAGGGGCTGGCCGGTCACGGTCGCGGTATCGTGGTGCGTCCCGCCGACGGCCGGAGCAGGCCAGGACGCGGTGCAGGTCATCGACGCCCCGGCGGCCAAGGTTGTTGCCGGGCAGTTGATGGTGCCGGTGATGGTGTCATCGGACACGGCCACCGGGCCCAGGCCCGTTTGTCCGATGTTGGTGACCTCGAAGGTGATGGCCATCGATGATCCCGCCGGGACCAGGACGGTGTGGTCCTTATCCGTGGCGATGACACCGTTGATCTTCTTCACGATGCCGACCCCCGGGGTCAACGCCAGGGCAAACGCATCCGAAGACGCTGTGACGGTCCCGACCGGTTTTCCCGTGGCGAGGTCGATCAGGGGTTGCCCTGCCGGGGTGGCCGCGGTGCCAGTCACGGTCGCGGTGTCGTGGTGGTTCCCGCCAGGCCCCGGCGCCTTCGTGGTCGCGGTACAGGTCGTGGACGCGCCCGGGTCCAGACCCGTGACGGGGCAAGTGATGACGGAGGTGATCACGTTGTCCGCCACGGTCACGGGCTCGAGCCGGACGTCGCCCGTGTTGGTGACGAGGAAGCTGACCTGCAGGTCCGAACCGGCGACAGCACCGATGCCGGGTGCGGTGTGGGAGGCCGTGTCTCCGTTGATGGTCTTCACCACCGTCACGGCAGGGTGCGCCGCAGTGAAGGCGAAGGCGGTGGAGGTCCCGGTCACGGGTGCTTCGACGGTGCCGTCGGGCAGGACCGGTGGTGTGCCTTTCGCGGTCGCGGTGTCGGTGTGCTGGACGTCCGGCGCCGGGGCCGGGAAGCTGGCGGTGCAGGTGATGGTTTCACCGATCGCCAGCGCGGTCTGCGGGCAGCTGATCCCCGCGGCCGGGATGACGTTGTCGGTGACGGTCACGCCGGTGAGGGGGACGTTGCCGTGGTTGGTGACGGCGAAGGTGATGGTCATGGGCTGGTTGTTGGGCACCAAAGCCCCGGGGCCGGGGGCGACCCGGGAGGCGGCGGTGCAGGTCATGGACGTCCCGGCCGCGAGGGTCGTGGCAGGGCAGTTGATCGCCTTGACGGTGTCGTCGGTGACGGTGACCGGGTTCAGTGCAGTGTTGCCGGTGTTGGTGACCTTGAAGGTCACGTTCATGGTCGAACCGGTCCCGACGAGCAAGGGTGCCGCGGGGTCGGGAACGTGGTGGCCGTTCAGGTCCTTTTCCAGGCTGATCGCGGGGGCTGCTTTGAACAAGCCTGCGTGTTCCACTGTGTCGTTCTGGCCCACGGCCAGGGTGATGGTGCCGGTCGAATCAGTGCCGTAGTTGATTTTGGAATTCACGGCAGGGTCGCTGCCCTGCAACGGCGCGGTGGTGTAGTACCCGGCCGGGCGGACCACGTGGATTTTGTAGTCGCCGTGGATCAGGTCGGTGAACGCGTAGTGCCCGGTGCTGTCCGTCGTCGTTGTGGCGACGGTCTTGCCGGTGGAATCGAGCAGTTGCACGGTGGCCCCGTTGATGCCGGGTTCCCCGGAGCCGGCGTGCAGGCCGTCTATCTTTGCCGTGTCGTCCCACACGGTACCGGCGATCGAAGCGAGAACTGTGGCGCCGGTGGCCGTGTTTGACTGGATGGGGAGGCCCAGGCCGGCGACTTCGCCGGTGGACTGGTTGGAGAAGATATCGCCTTTTTGGTCGCCTGCGGCGTTGAGGGTGATCTGGACTGTGTCGGACTGCTGGGCGGTGATCTGTCCGCCGTTGATCCGGATACCGGTCGCGGCCGCGTAGTTCGCAGGGCATCCGGGGGTGCCGAACTGGGCAGGGTCGCACCAGAGAATCGCGGGGTTCGCGGTCGCCGGGTCAGCATCATTGGACATGTTCAACGACGCCGTCGGGAACGAGGTGTATTTGAAGGTCACGCTCTGGGCGCCGGCGGCGTCGACGGCGGGCCCGGCAAGGGTCAGGGTGCCGTGGAAGGAGGTAGCAGGGGTGCGGCCGTCGCCGTTGAAGGGGAGCCAGTCGATGAAGTCCGTGCCGCTATAAGTGTTGTTGGACAGGTTGGAGAATTTCAGGTTGAACACCTTCGGGGTGTTCGGTTCCGTGAGCGGGTTCACGAGGGACTTCTCGACAGCGAACGAGGCAGAGTTCACCACGGAAACTGTCGCCGTGGCGGTCCGGTACTGAGCAGGAGAGCCATCGTTGTCGGCCGAGATCACCGCTGTGTTGACCAACGAAGTGCCATCCGAGACCAGCGCCCCGATCGTGGCTTTGTAGGTGATTGGGGCCACGGGAGTGCCCGCAACCGGGGAGCCCAGGGACCAGACCAGCGTCGTGGTTCCGTCGGCGTTCATGGTCACGGACGCCTGGCAAGCAGTGGAGCCGCAAAGGGAGGACCCGGGCACGTAGGTCTCACCCTTCGGGAGCGTGTCGGTGACCGTGAGGTTCAATGCCTGGAACGGGGTGGGGCTGCCGAGGCCGTCGGTGGCCGGGCGGAGAGTGAAGTCGACGGCTTTTCCGGCCAGGGTCTGCTGTACCGACGCCGACTTGCTGATCATTGCGCGCACGCCGGTCACGATGAGGCTGTCGCCCAGGACGCCCCCGCGGGTGGCGGCGTTGAAGGTACTGGTCACAGTGCCGGTAGGGTTTGCCCCGCTCATCGCCGACGGGTCGTTGGTGAACCAGCCATAATTCGGTACGAGCGTCCCGGAAGGCGTCGAAGCACGGACCTGCAAGGTGACATCCAGTTCCGCCCGGCAGTTTCCGCTACAAGGGGCGGCGAGCTGCTGGGCGATCGTGATGGGGGCAGTGGTGCGGGCTCGGATCTTCGTGATCGCTCCCGGACCGCCCTGGACCTTGGTGATGTCCGTTTCCCAGGTTTGGGAATCGGACGTGTTGCATGAACCCGCTTGCTGCGCCGCGGTGGACGCCCAGCCCGTCCCGTCACCGGAATTCACCCCGCCGTTGCCGCCGGTACCGTACTCCACCACCCAGCCGGCCGAGAGAAGGGACGCCTGGGTATACAGAAGTGCCCCGTGGGTCGGAGTTCCGCCATTGAGCGGGATGATCGTCGAGTTCTTGTTATCGATTGTCATGCACTGGGTAAACCCGGCCGGTACGTCGACGATCCCCGGGAAGCTGACCATGGTCAGTCCTGCGTAGCGGCCCGTCTGGGAAACGTAACCGTTCCCTCCAGGTCCCGAGTTGATTCCCGTCGAGGTGCGCTGGATATTATCCGAGGTCGCCCCGCCCGGGGTGAAGGTCGGTGACCCGCCGTTGAAGTTGTCCACATAGGTGGTGTCGACCTTTTGCAACGGGAGCCCGTTACCGGGCCCTGGGGGGCCGGGGAAGTTGGACGTCCAGCCGTGCTGCTTTCCGGCCAGATACGGCGTGGACGCGACGTCGTTGTTGGTCTTGCCCGTGCCGGGATCGTTCGCGCCACCGTAATTCGGATTCCCCAAGGTGTCCACTGCGGAAAGGTTGGACACCCACATGGTGTTCTGGGACCCGCCGGCGCTCAGACCTGAATCGGGGACGATGAGGCGGAGCCACTGTGTGGCAACGTAGCACATGCCTGACACGAGCAAGGTTCCGTCCGCGCCGTGATCCGGGCAGACAGTCGGGTCGGTGTTCACGCCCTTGGCGGTGATGTGGATCAGCTTCGGGTTCGCCGGATCGGGAGTGCAGGTCCAGGTCCCGGAGCCGCCGGGGACGCCACGGACCTGACCGCCGCCGGCGGCGGGCGTGCTGCTGGGCAGGCTACTCCCGCCTTCGGGCTCGCAGTCCTTGAGGGCTGTGCCCGCGGGCAGGCCCGAGAGGTCGGCGGTGAACGAGAAGGAATTCCCGTTGATCACATCCGAGCCTGCGTCGACGTGGATGCCAACCGGGTAGATGTATTCCTGTGCCCGGCCCCCGTTCAGGGTCGTGACCGCGGCAGGGGCCGGGGCCGCGATGGTGACGCCGGCTTTCGGGGCCTGGGACACGGAGACAATCACGTCAGGTGCGGCCGCAACCGCTGTCTTGACCAGCGCGTCGGCGGACAAGGTAGCGGACGGGGCCAGCGGCGTGCCCGAAGCGGCAGTGCGCAGGACCTTGATGGCGGGCTTGAAGTTCCACGTCGTACCAGACGTCTTTGCCCCGAAATTGCACACCAGCACCGAGGGGGTACTGACGCCATCACCGGTAATAGCTGATCCAGGGCCGGAGCAGTCCAAAGGCAGGGAATCCCATTTGAAACCCAAAGCCAGCGGAGCAAACGTTGCCTTGGTGTTCTGGAAAGTCGTCTGGGTCGGGGCAGTCGGGTCATTGATGGACATTGTTACGGAATACGTGACCAGATCAGAGGTGCGCACGACCGCGTTGTTCGGGCCAGTGTCGTTGCCAGGTCCCGCGGTGGGGTCAAACACCGGTTGGCCGTCCTGGGTCTCCTGAAGAACGATCTGAGGGACCGCCGTCGACCCGTCGGCAAGAGCCGGAGACGGGGCGGCCAACAACATCATCCCCGCCACGGTGCCCGCGAGAACGAACCCGACAGGACGTCTCCACGGTGCCCCCAAACCGGCAAACAACCCTCGACCCATGACTTTCCTCATTCCGGTGACAACACCCGTCTTTGTCACCGGTCAACTGGACCTGTGACGCATAAACCGTCGCCTTAACCGGGCTCAGGTAAATTCATGACGTTAGTTCCACGCAGCCGGGGTGATAACTATCGTTCAGCACGCCACCCTGCCGCTGGAACGCATCGCGAGGCAACAAGCACCACGTCGACCTTCAAGCCGCTTCGTGGTCCAGTCCGGGTTCATCGTCGTTCAATACCGAAACCGTGTTTATGCGTGTTTTTGTGACGGTGGCGGGGGCGCGCCAGGGAGTGCCATGGAGGAACCGGGTGGCTGAGGGCGTCCACAACAACAAGGCGCAGACGCCGAGGACGGCGGCGCCGGCGTTGAGGAGGTACCAGTCGTCGGGCAGGCGCACACGGAACCCGTAGAGCACCAATGTTCCGACGACCCCGGCCGCCGCGACCGCCGCGAGGCAGACCCGCCCGATGGGGCGGCGGGCTGAGGCCATCATGAGAGCCCAGGCCAGCAGAACCACAACGGCCAAGACAGACAACCCGAGCAGACCGATCACCATGTAACCCCACGGCGATACGCCTTGGGGGATGGAAGCAAGGCCGCCGCCGGCCAGCGCAAGCATCAGGAAGACCACAGCTGATGGCGGAACGATCGACAGCAGCCCGAACATCAGTCCGGCGATCACCGTCTTGGGCATCGCTCCGAAATCGGGCGCGAACACGCTTGGCCGCCACCTGTAATGCCGCCCGCTCATTTGAGACTCCCCTTCACTCCACCCGCCGATGGCGTCGCTCGCCGTCGGTCAATCTGCCCGCTATATGAACCTCAAAGACGGGGAACCATGACGACCGGACACCGCTTCACAGGCGGGCCGGCCGAGATGGCTCGGCACCTGTTCTGGAAAATCGCACCGTCGAAGAACGAATCAGCCCCTCAGAGTCCGCCGCCTTCACGTGGCCACTTGATGGCGTTTCCGCCGGACAGTGGGACGGGGTTTTCCGGGGACGGGGTGTGTTGGGCGGTACCCGTCCAGGTCTCAAACTTCCCGGGTACCGCCCGTCCAGCTCCGTGGGGGTCTCAAGCCCCTGGCCGGTGTGCAGGGCTTCACCCGTCGGCCAGGGGGCGGCTTCGGGGCGATGCACTGGCAGGTGTCCTGCACGATCATTCAACGAACCAACGGCTCTTTCGTGACGCAACGTACCGTCACGACCGATGGGCTTGCCGGAAGAAGGTGAAGCTGTCCAAGCTTTCCTGAAGACACGGAACACCGGGAGGCTGACCGCGACGAGGCCGAGAGCGAGCAGCGCCACGATCATGACAGCTACGGCCATGAGGACGGACAGGGCTAAGGTGCCAAGGTAGACGAGCCAATGGACATCAATCATCACGGTATTTATTCCTTTTGGGTGGTTTCCGAGGTGACCGTGTTTCCGTCGGCCACTGCAGCAAACGAGGTCGGGCCCCGGAGCCTGTGACGTAAACCATTCATTCGCTCCCCATCCCGGCGCCAGCGATGGCCGGGCCCGGCCTATGCAGGCCTGGCCCCGCATGAACCGTGGGCTGTCTACCTGCAGCCGGCTTGGAGTGCCTCGAAGCTGCACTCCCGCGATGAAACCCAGCCCCATATCCCCTGCCCGATACCTCAGTCGCCCGGCGCATCCTGTACGCGCCTGCCCGTCATACCGGTCAGCGAACCGTTTCGTGACGCAGAGATGCTCCACGGGCGGACAGGCTCACTACTAGACTCACCCTCGCTGATGAAAAGGACATCAATGATCGGGTTGCCACGTCCGGGTCTGGTGTTCTGGAAAATGGTCCGATAGAGCGTGCCGTTGATATCGAAGTACGCGGTTCTCACGTGATTGCTCGTCAGTTTGACCGTTTGAATGAACACGGACTGGAAAAGCTCGTTCTCCTCGATGTGTCCGCGGATTCCCGCCTCATCGAAGTCCCCCAAGGCGCTGAGCCACACCCCGCCGCCGGGCCTTGCCACGGCATGGGCCGGGAACGCGGAATTCCCACTCCTGTCAGCATAACCAGAGCCGGACGGGCAGACGTCGAATTGTTCGGCCCACTCAGTGAAGTGCCAACGAAGAACCCGGTCCCTGCCCCCAGACACTGCCTCCACCTTGTTATCCATCATCGCGGTGTCCGGCAACCCAGGGGATGTCCCGTTCCGGGTGTTTGCCCGAGGGTGGGGCGGGGGTGCTTGGCCAAGGTCCAACTCCTTCAAGTCACCGCCCGCCCCTGCCGCTCGCGAGGTCACTCGAAGCCTGGAGCGGCATGCAGGCCCCACATCGGCCGCCGTACATAGGGGGGTCGCGGCGGACGATGCCGGGGAACAACCTGCACGGGGGTAACGCACGGGAGGTGGATCCGTGACGACACCATTCACCCGGTGGAAATCCTGGCGGGCTACCGGTCGGCACGGCAGGGCCTACCGTTGCAACTGCCAGCGGCGACCGGGAATTCGTGGTGGTTGGAGGGGCGACACCCGCATAGCTATGACATTACCTGGGTGCCGCCCGTCCCGGGCCGGCATCCCCGCCGACCCAACATGCGGGGCGGACCCAACACCCAGGGAAGGGAGGAAGGATCCGAAGGAGGCAACCTGTCCCCGCACCGAGCCTTAACATCTTGTCCAAGAGTTCCTGACGCCGGTGGCAAAGGAATTTTCCCAGCGCTCGTCCGGATTTTCTTCTCCCTTTCGGGGTAGTTCATGCTGAACGTCTGGGCGTAGCGGTGCGTCTCATCATCGTTTGTCCTTCTGCCTGGTTATAGCCGTGAACCGTCAGCGCCGGGCGAAGGCCGCTTGGCGTGAGACGACGTTGAGAGGACGGTGCGTTCTGCCATGGGGAACGTCTGGAAGCTGCGAAGAGGACAATCTGTTGCGAACGACCATGGCCTGACCGGTCGGGCAGCGGGAATCCGCAGACTCGCTGCCCGGGTCGGATATGCGCGCAGGATGCACATTCTGAGCAATGCACTGGCCCATGCCTTGACCGAGTCCCGCCGGTCGTCCAGCTGGCCCGGCGAACGCCTTGCCGTCAGCGAAGAAGCTGCCGCGTTGGTCGAACAATCCGTACAAGCGATCCAGCACCTGATGTCCGCAAACCTGGCGAGAGAAATTTGACGAGTGCCATTCCAAAGAACAGTGTTCAGTTGGCAACCGCTTCGGTTCGCCGTTGTCCAGCGCAGATCCGTCTCGGAAGTTTTTCCCCACCGGAATCCAAGTGGCCAGGGGTGGGGCTACATGATCTCGGTGAAGCGACATAGAAGATCGAGCCAGTGTCCGCGGACTGACGGCAGCTCTTGAAACCTGCGGCCGGAACGCGATACACACTTTCGCGAAGGTCCGGTCAAGGTCCCGCTGACCGCAACACAGCGGGGGAGGACTGCGGGGGCTCCACAACGTCCGAACACGCGGAAAGCCTCCATCCAGCATCTGAATGGAGGCCTTCCTCGGAATGCGCTCGGGGCGGTTGGCGGTGTTGAACGCCCCATTGTTTCTCCGCCTACATGCCAGGGATTGCCAGTGCTTCGAAGACATGAATCGATGCCCCGGGCATCATCAAGTGCGGGTGGCCATCCATCAGAGCCACCGCCTGCTCCACACTGTCTGCTTCCAGCAGCGAGTACCCTCCCACGGCGGCGTTCGCCGCGGACGCACCGGCCGGGGTGATTTCCTGGCCGTTGCCCAAAGGGGCACCCATGTCGGACAGGTGTGCGCCGGTGCGGCCGGCCCAGTCCATCCACAACTTCATTCCCTCAGCCGCAGCCGCAGGGTCGTTGTTCTCCATGGTTGCTTCCGCTGACTGTGGTGCGTTGTAGAGAACGACAAACTTAGGCATGAATCCTCCTTGAATCCGGCTATGCGCACTCGCCGCGAACGAATTGAAAAGGCGGGACAGACAGGCTCGTCCATTAGTGTCGCACCCAGATCAGGCCCGCCTGCCCCGGCCGTTCGTGGCACGCACATCCACGACCGGCATGCAAGCCGTCAACGGACCGCGGATGGCCACCGCAAACCCGGGGAGACAAGCTGCACAGATACCTAACCGGGCGGGCTTCCTTTCCTGACACCGGCACGGTGGGCCACAACCTTTGCTCGCATCCTGCGTCACGATCTTGTGGCGTGAAGAGTTGAAAGAGCGACGGTTGGTCCTAAGAGTTGGTGACGCCTTACCCCAAAGGACCAACCGTCACCCTATGTCCGCCAACTGCTGCCGACCGATCGAGGCGGGCTACTACTCTTGGCCGGGAGTGATCCTGCGCCTCCTTTTCACCAGGAGAAGCAGGATCAGCCCCGCTGCGCCCGCACCTGCTGCCCAGGGAACCAGCGCGCCAATGACAGTGCCGGTATAGGCAAGGGATGCCCCAAGGGATTGAACCGGTGCGAGTCTCACCACGACGTCGGCGGTTGCGGTGTCGCTCACGACCTTGCCAGCGGGGTCCTCGCCAGAGACGGTGGCGGTGTTGCTCACCTTCCCGGCGCTGGCTTCGGTCACTGAAACCGTGTGGGTGGGGACGGTGCAATCCATCCCTTCGCCCGGAGCCAGGGCGATCTTTGGGCAGACCGGGGCTCCTGCTGTCGGGTCGCTGAGCACCACGTGCGTCAAAGTGGTGTTTCCGGCGTTCTTCACCGCGATCTGCCATCTGACGGTGTCCCCCTCGTCTGGCAGGCCGTCTCCGTTACTGTCGGTCAGCATCGCGGTCTTGGTCACAGACAAAGCCGGTGCCTGGGTGACCGGGATGGACAGGGACGAAGGACTCGATTGCACCGGCGCGCCTCCCGGGCCCGTGCCGCTCGCTGTCGCCGTGTCAGCGACACTACCGTGATCGATATCGGCCTGGGTCACCGTGTAGCTACCGGTGCAGATGGTCTGCGCCTGCGGCGCCAACACCGTGACCGGACACGCAATAGGTCCCGCCAAAGCACCCGCCGGCGCGGCCTGAACATCACCGACGGCGACGTCCGACACAGTCGCGTTCCCCGTATTCGTCACCAAAAACGAGTAGCCCACCACGTCGCCGGCCTTGACCAGGCTCGCCTTGTCAGCAGACTTCACCACAGACAGGGCGGGCGCGTTGGCTGCGTTCGTGAAGGTACAGGTGATTGCTGCATCCGGGACGAGATTGACTCCTGGGATCGTAACGGTTGTCCCGGACACGGCAGGATCAATTGTGCTGTTTCCCGTGATCGCGGCGTTGGAATCCAGACACGACACCCCGGCAAAGGAGAATCCCGGTACCGGTTCTTCCGTGATCGACACCGCGGTTTGAAAGTTCATAACGGTGTTGACCTGCCCAGAAGCGGACGGAGTCCCGGGAACGGTTGTCGTGAGGCTGTCGCTCGTATTGGAGAGGTTCGTCATTCCTGAGAAAGAGAACGTTCCGGTACTGTCGATAGACGTTTTCGCGATCCGCACCGTCGCCGGAGCAGGAACAAAACCCAACATCAGGGTGATGGCGTCTTGGGATGTGCCGGTGCCCCCGTATCCGAAGTCCATGGCCAGGCTCGTCACCGTGGACGTGGACGTTGTGATTCCGTACGAACCGCAGCCAAAAGCGTCGCAACTGGGGAAGGTCAGGTCGGAGCCGGCCGATTGCGTCGCTGGGTTCTGGATCCCTATCGTTGCCCCGCCGTTCGTGATCGCCATCTTCGACGACTCAGAACCCGGCGAGTCCACTGCAAAGGACCCGGCCGAAAGCGAGATGGGGTGGTCGTGGTAGGCGACAGTGGTCACCACACCATTGATTGACCCGGCCATTGCGGCCCCCGTGTCCCCTACGTGCAGCACCGGAACGCGGACCGGGCTGGAAAACGTATACGTGATCGATCCGCACACCGCCGTGCAGTTCTCAATGTCAACCCGCAAGACTTGGTTTGTCCCGGTTGCAGGGAAATAGGAGGCCGCCGGCCCCGTCAACACCAAGGAGTTACTCAGCGACAGGGTTCCCGGGCCGGTCAGGGTTGCGGTGACCACCACCCCCGACGGTGTCACACCTGTGGCGGTCTGACCGGCCACCGTCCAGGAGGACGGGTACTCCGTCCCTGCAGGCGCGGCGACCGCCCGCGACGGCGCAGTCCAAACAGACGAAAAGACCAGGACAGCCGTCAGGGCCAGAATCAACGAGGGCGCGAACATCCCCGTCCAATTTCGGGGCCTTTGCCTGGCGGATGGGTTGCTTACCCCAGTTGAGGTAGTACTTTTCACGACGATTCCCCTCATTCCACGGATGCGATTGACGGACCACCCACGAATACCCACGTCCGGGTGTGCAGTCCGCCGAGCCCTAGACGCTCAAAGGACGGGTTTCATGACGCCCGGCGGAAGATGGCATACCCGACCCGCACCGCGGAGTGCGAGGAACGACCGTCACTAACGACCGAGGTAGCGGTTGAGTTCCGAGATAGGTGTCACCTCGGGTCTGCGCACTGGTAAGCGACCGGGGTTCGTTACAAGGGGATCGGGGTTCGTCGTGGTTCGTGGGTTGTTTGCTGGTTTCGGAGCGTCGTGGAGGCGCCCCGTCGGAGTCGTGCTGGCCGGGGTGCTGGCGGCCGTGGCCCTGCTGGGCGCCCCGACGCCCGCTCTGGCCGACGGCACGACGGCCACCCCGCAGATCGTGATTCAGGAAACCCAGGACGGGCAGCCGGTGTTCGACCCGACCGCGGGGCCGGGGAATGACACCGGCCCGAACAACGGGATCGTGCGGACCTCAGATCTGGTGACCTATTCGGTGACGATGTCGATCAACGATCCGAGCGCACCGTCGCAGACCACGTTCCAGAACACGACCGCGACCTTCGCCCCGCTGCCGCTGGGTTTCAGATGGGATTCCCTGCCGCTGGACTGCGCGGGTCCGGGATCGGGCATCACGGGTGATGGGGTGACGACGCCGTCGGTGCTGGTGTGCAACTTCGGGGCGAAAACCACCGGCACGACGTGGAATTTCAAGCCCGCGATCAAGGTGCTGCGCACCGCTTCGAACGGCACCCCGCTCGCACCTGCGGCCACGCTGTCCGCGACCGGGATGGTGAAGTCGGCAGTGTCGGCCGCACCGAACGTCACCGTCTCGGTGTCCCAGGCCCCCAAAACCGGGGTCACCCTCGGAGGTCCCTCGAACAACGGCAATGGGATTGGAACCATCAACGGCCAACGCGCCGAGATGTTCTTCTACCCGGTGGGCTTGCACGTGGATGCGGGTTCGGATGTGATCAACGGGAATTCCTTCGCGTTCACCGCTGACCTGTCTTCGATGCCGGCAGGGGCTGTTTTCGGGGGGTGTTCCGCCAACGGGCAGAGCGGAGCGCCCTGGAGTTCTTCGCATACCGCCGGCAACGGCGCGGTCGATGGCGTCCCGGCGGGCTCGGGCACGTGGACCTGCACAGTGGATCCCGCCAACCCGAAGCTGGTCCATATCAGCGTCACTGGTGTGAACACGAACCCGGCGACGTGCCCGACCTTGAACGCGGGCGGCAGTGCGATCCCGTCCGGGATGTGCTTCGTCGCCACACAGAGTCTCCTGGTGCTGGTTCCGGACACAAGCCTGTCATCTGCGGGTGTTCCCGGAACGATGTGGGTCTCGAACCTGAGCGCGGTCGATGCCCTGGGGAACCCGAACTACGGTGGCGCCAGCGACCCTGGCACGGGGAAGACCAACAACGACGTCGCCACCTCCCCGTACCTTGCCGACAAGCAGCACGGCTGGACCTCCACGCTGTTCGGGCCGGCAGCAGGAAACGGCATCTACACCAACAAAAACGACCTCAAATACCAGGACTTCGCCAACGGATCCGCCGTGACCTTCAACGGCGACACGAGCCCGACCTACCACATATTCCCTTCAGGCACGGCGAACCCGTACATCGGCTCAGGCCCCGGAACCGGCGACGGGTATGTGTCCCAGACCGGCCGCTACGTGGGTTCGCCTTTCGTCCAGATCAACCCCGGCGTAACCACCCTCCCGGCCGGATTCACCATGTGCACAACCATCGACAATAAGGACGCCACCGTGGCACCGCTGAACGCAGCGATGCCAACCCGCGGAGCCTTCGTGGGCACCCCGGTTCAGCTGCAAAAACTAGGCTGGGTCGTCGAGTACGGCACCGGCGGCAACGGCGGAGTGAACGCCGGTGACGGCACGGGCTGGGCTTCCACCGCGGCCCAGCAGACCGGGTCGTGCAACACGTCTGATTCGCCAGTCTGGTACACGGACCTCACCCAGGTGCCGGGCGGGGCCGGGGCGATCACGAAGGTCCGCGCCTACACCACCGCCGCCTACACCACCGCCCAGCAGCTCGCCGACTTGCAGGCCGGCCTCCCCGGAGGCGCGTTCGGTTCCCGCATGGAAGTCGCCCTGCAGGTCCGTTCCACCACCCCTTCGGGCACGATCGTTCCCAACTACGACTGGGTCACAAACGACCCTTCGGCCGTGACTGCATCAAACCCGAGCGGTACCCTCGTCTCCACCTACAACGCGGCGACGACGACGGGAACCATGGGCGACCGGATCACCGTCACCGGCGTGCGGGCCACGATCAGCAAGTCCGCCTCCGTACAGCAGTCCCTGGCCGGCAACACCGTGACCTTCACCCTGAAACCGGTCACGGACGCCCTTGGGTCGGCGAACCCCTACCAGGCGCTGAACCTGACCATCACCGACACCCTGCCCAAGGGTGAGTCCTTTGTGCCGGGATCCTCGGCGTGCGCGACGACACCGTGCGAACCGTCGGTGACCCTCAATGCGGACGGAACCACGACCCTGGTCTGGTCCCTCGGGTCCCCGGTCGCCGGGACCGCGATCACCCCGGTCACCTACAAAGCGACCATCGGGACCCTGGTCGCCGACGGAACCTCCCTTGTGAACACGGCCGTGATCTCGGCCGACAACGACGGTTCCCCGGCCTCCCCTTACCGGACCGCCACCGCGACCGTGTCCGTGGTCAACTCCGCCTCCTTCGGCGTCGAGAAGTCACTCGTGAACCCGGTGACGGAGCCGAACACCCAGAAGGTGTTCAACCTCAAATTCGCGAACCTGTCCAACAACACCTACCCGGGCACGGACTTCATCGACTGGCTCCCGTTCAACGGAGACCAACGCACCCCCGCGTCCTCCTTCCACGGCACCCTGACCCTTGCCGGGCCCGCCGTCGACGCCGCGGGCGCGCAGACCGTGACGTTCAAATACACGTCCTTCCCCACGGCGTCGTTGAACATGGCCAACGATGAAGACCCGGCAACCGCGAACTCCGCGATCGTGTGGTGCGACCCTGCCCAGTTCGGCACCCCCGGATGCCCGGCGAACTACGCGGCCGCGACCGGTATCCGGATCAACGGCGGACAGATCACCGCGCAGCAGTCCGACACGATCCAGATCACCCTCAACGCCGCAGGCGACCAAAAGGGCGACATCTTCTCCAACCAGTCCACCGGCGAAATCAGTGGGCTGGGACTTCCCATCCAGTCCAACACCGCCACCGGCGCCACCGTGCTCGCTTCCATCGCCGGGACCGTCTGGGACGACACCAACGTCATTGACGGCCTGCACGCCGGCTCCGGGGAACCGGGCATTTCCGGGACAACGGTGCAGTTGCTCAACAGCTCCGGCGCCGTAATCGGCACCACGACGACGGATTCGACCGGGCACTATATCTTCACCGACCTGATCCACGGCGACTACAAAATCCACGTCGTCCGCCCGGCCGGGTACTACACCACCGTGCCGCTGCAAGGTACGGACCCTGCGGTGAACTCGAAAATCAACTACGGCACTGACACGACCGGCACCATCACCCTCGCGATCGGCCAGAACGACACAACCGAGCACGCCGGCCTGTTCAAAGCAGCCCCCGCCATCACCCTGGAAAAAGACCTCAATAATAGCCACGTCCCCGACCCCGCCAACCCCTTGCTCGTCGCCACCGGCTCCACCATGAATGTCACCTTCAAGGTCACCAACACCGGCAACACGACCCTGAACCCCGTCACCGTCACCGACGACACCGTCAAGGCGATCGCCTGCCCGGCCACGACCCTGGCCGTGGGCGCGTCGATGAGCTGCACCGCCACCACCCCGGCACCGACTACGCCCGGGGGAACCCACGTGGACCRTGCCACCGYSACCGGGACSCCGCGKGSCCTGGACGGGACCCTGCTCACCGATGTGAACGGCACYSCCGCAKCYGATGTKTCGGCGAAGGAYGAGGCCCACGCCTWCACCCCGAACCCGAACATCGCCGTGATCAAGACCATCAACAACGACACCGCCTCCCGGGTCGCCCCCGGCCCGGGGACGCTGGTGCCCAACAACCAGCCCATGCCCATCACCTTCGAGGTCACCAACCACGGCAACGTCCCCCTCACCTCCGTGACCGTCACCGATTCGGTGGTCCCGGCCGCGGGGATCTCCTGCCCGCAAACCACGTTGGCGGTCGGTGAGACCATCACCTGCACCGCGTCCTTCCCGGCCCCGGCCCCGGACGTCCAGCACACCGACACCGCCACCGCCACCGGAACACCCCCCGTCCTGCCCGACGGCACCGTCGAACCACCCGTGACCGGAACCTCCACCGCGTTCGCTTACACGGCCGCGCACCCTGCCGTGACGGTGGTGAAGACGATCAACGGGGATGCCGCGTCCCACACCACCCCGGGTGTCGGGGTGGTGGCGTCCTCGACCATGCAGGTCTCCTTCCTGGTCACGAACACCGGGGACGTGCGCCTGGAACCCGTCACGGTGGGTGATTCGGTGGCTGCGACGACGGCGATCAGTTGCCCGGTCACGGGTCTGAACCCGGGTGAGTCGACGACGTGCACGGCGACCACCCCGGGCCCCGCGACGGGCGCCGTCCATCAGGACACCGCGACCGTGACCGGTACTGCCGCCACCCCGGCAGGGGCTGCGCTGGTGGACCTTGCCACCGGGAAACCTGTCGGGACCGTGACCGGGACCTCGGATGCGTTCGCGCACCCGTTGACCCCGGGCATCGGGTTGGTGAAGAAGATCAACGGTGTGATCGCCGGGGACAAGGACCATGCCGTCCTCGTCCCCGCAGGATCGGCCCTGGCGATCACCTTCGAGATTACGAACACCGGCGAGACTGCACTGAACGGGCTCACCCTGGCCGATGACGTCGCCACGGGTGTGTCCTGCCCGGCCACGACCCTCGCCACCGGGGCGTCGATGACGTGCACTGCTTCGGCGACGGCCCCGGCCGCGGGCGGGTACCACCACGACACCGCCACGGTGACCGGGCAGCCTTTGGGCCCGGACGGCACGACACCCCAGGGCGGGACCATCACCACG
>NZ_JBFRGL010000026.1:0-11512 GCF_052115325.1 Arthrobacter sp. 2RAF22
ACGCAAGAACCCAAGGAACCCTTCGGGGCGTACTACTGGAATTTGTGCTTGCGTTCTCGACGCGAATGTCCTGATCTCCGATCCTGCACGCGGGACTTGGTTTGGGAAAAGCTACGCACAGCTGTCAAGGCCGGCCAGGCAGCGGTTGGCGTTCCACGAATCGCTGTTTTGGAGGTCGCGGGACGAATCAAAATTGCTGCCGCCGCGGCCGCCGAGAAAATGCGCGCGTTGGCGCAGCGAGCTCACGTGACGGCGGGCCACGCAAGCCGTCGGTTGCAGTTGGTGGTCGAGACGTTCCAACGCCCCTTGACGTGATCGCAGCGATATCTGGTCCGTTGTGTATTGATTCGGGCTGATTGCCTGTGGCGTCAGGATTCAGTAGGCGGCAAGTTAGTATCCCTGTGGCGGTGAGGGTTTTGCTGGTTTCCTCTCAGTCTCTCCGGCGTCTGCTTTTGCCGGTCGGCCCGGAGCTGGTGGACACCGCCCGGACCGTCCGTCTCCACATCCTGGGTGACGTCCAGGCATTGGAGGCGTCGAGTAAAGACCCGCGCCGCAGCCACCCGCACACCTAAACCCCTTAGGCGTTGCCAGTAAGCGGCTGAAATTGTGTCCGTATGTGAATGAAAGTGATTGAAATGGCCACGTTGGTGCCCTTCGGCCTGAAGCGGCCTGCTGCCGCCGCGATGCAAGACTGCTATGACCAGGAACACCCTGCGTTCATGAGGTGGATCAATGGACTGAAAATACCCCGGGTTCAGCGTGTCGTCCTGACTGTCCTTTTGGGGATGGTGGACAGGGTTGAGTTCATGGACGGCCGCTGTGCCGGCGTCACGTACCCGGCAGAGCTCGCACGACGCGCTGGGGTGCCGCTTGGCGTGGAAGACGTTCTCCGTGCATTGGTAAACGGCGGGCATCTGAGCGTTCACCCAGCTGCAGAGGTCTTCGATGACCGGCGTCCTGGCATCGTCTTCCGGCTCCGCCGCCCTGATGTTGTCCTGACCGTTGAGTCAGCCGGGCCGTTGTGGAAGGTTGACTCCCTGGGGAGTAAAGCGTCAACCTCTTCGAGGACAACATCGGTGCCACGGGCCCGTCAGCTCTGAACTGAGATCGTTAGGCGTCACGGTCTTCCTGGAGCAGGACTCGCCAGGGGCGCTCCAGGAAAGGGACGAAGATAGGTCACGCCGTTTGCCGGACCACCACGTCAGGCATTTGCCCATTCACGCGTGTACCTCCAAGAGATCCGTCCACCCTCCATGCCGGTGATCTCTGAGCGCTTCCCATGCGGCCACAGGCGGAACGTTCCCCTCTCGGCGGCAACGGCCTTGACCCGGACGCGCGCTCCGACGTGGGCCATGACGCCGATGGGCGGGTCATGCCAGCGGCGGGCCACGCGTTAGCCCAGTGGTCGTCAGCCTCCTTGGCAGGCGTCACGATCCCTGGCGGGTCCGGTTGTCGATGTGTGCCAGTGGCACACATCGAGAACTGAACCTTTGCCGTTTGGCGGGCACGGGGTGCCGCGGCGTGACCGTGGTTTCCTTGTCCTGCCTGACCAGGACCGACGCCGACCCGGCCGGTTCCTGCCGACGAAAGCGAGACACATGGCTACCACGACCGCCAGGCACCGGGCCGAAACGGCCTCCCCGATCACCGCGATCAACAAAGCGCTGGACGTAAATGATTTCGGCAGGCGGGCCCTCGTCGTGGCCGTCACCTCAGGGCTGGCCCTCACCGGCAGCACCGCAGCACACGCCGACACCGGAGCCGGAGCCCGTGAGAGCCAGGCACCGGCCCCGCTCACCGCCCACGCCCCGGAAGAACCGGCCATCGTCGCCAGCCCCGCCGCCCGAATCAGCTTCGAACGCCCTGCCGTCAGCTCAAAGGCAGCACCTGCCCCCACCCCGCCCGTGACACCAGCCGCACCTCACACAGCAGCCGCCCCGCCTTCACCCGCACGGGCCGGGACCACCACGGCCGGGGCACCGGTACAGGGCACCGCCCCCGCGGGCGCGGGAACGGGCACATCCTCGCAGGCCACCACGCCGGCCGGAGCGGGAGCGCGCACGGGCGCATGGCCCCAGGCCGCCGCGCCAGCCGGACGCCCGGCAACACAATCTGCGTCCTCCGTGACGGGTGCGGCGATCATCGCGGCGGCCTACGCCCAACTCGGCGTCGCGCAGGACTGCACCATGCTCGTCACCCACTCCCTCGCCGCCGCAGGCATCAACTTCCATGGCTGGCCCGCGGACTACCTCACACTCGGGCGCACCGTCAGCGCCGCCGATGCCCGCCCTGGTGACCTTGTCTACTACCCCGACGGCGGCATGGGCGAAGCACACATCGCGGTATACGCCGGCAACGGCCAGGCCGTGCACGGCGGCTGGAACGGGAACACCACCGTCCTCTTCAGCGTCAACGTCGGCAAGGGCCACACCTTCATCCGCGTCGGTAGCTGAACCCAGGCCCGTGGTCCTCAATGATGGTGCTCGGGGGTGGCATTCAGCTGGCTCACGCAGCCGTGCACCAACACCAGGTCCCCGATGACAAAGGACACGCACGTGATTCAGGTTTCCCTGCTTTTTGCCCTTCTCGCCTCCTTGCTGCACGTCTATATCTTCAGCATGGAGTCGATCACCTGGACCCGTCCGGCCACGTGGCAGCGTTTCAGCCTCGCTTCCAAGGCGGACGCCGAAACCACCAGGTCCCTCGCGTACAACCAGGGTTTCTACAACCTCTTCCTCGCCATCGGCGCCCTCGCCGGGATCGTCGTGATCGCGCTCGGGCACCGGCAGGTGGGTTGGACGCTTGTGTTCAGCTCGTGCGGGTCCATGCTGCTGGCGGCAATTGTGCTTGCCCTGGGCGGCAGGAAGTACTTCCGCGCAGCGGTTCTCCAGGGCACGACGCCGCTGCTCGCCGTCGTGACCGGCGTCCTGGCCGTGGTTCTGGGCTAGCATCTCTTCCGGACAACCGGGAGTGAAGGGCGCTTTGGGCCGGTCACGGAAGACTCGTTTGCCTGGACTTTGTCTAGCGGGCGTCTCCCGCGAAGCACTTACCGCTGGCCAGCACGGGCAGGATGGCCGTGGTGACGTGGCCGTCCCTGATTTGTGCCATGACGCAGTCCGTCCCGGTGCGGGCAGCTGCCTCGATGGCGTCGACCTCCAGTCCTGTTGGTGTGCGGCCCGCGGACACTTCCAGGGACGAAACAGGGACCCCTGCCGCGGCGAGCGTTGACCTCACGGTTTCCTGGGCCGGTTTGGCATCGGTGCCGGCAAGAGCGGTCAGGGCGGCGTCAATGGTCTACTTCAGTTTGACGGTGGCCGGCTCCAGGGACGCCGTTGCGGGAGAGGGTGCCGCTTGGGTGGGCGCGTCCGAGGGGAGGGAGGGGCCCGCCGGGGAACCTGGCGGGCCGGATCCCGCGTCGGGGGCGGAACAGCCGGAAAGCAACACCAGCCCGACTGCCAGGCAGACAGGAATCGTGCCGGCATGGAGGAAACCCGCCCGGGCAGGCCTTCGGTCAAAGATCATCCGGTCATTCTGCCACGCCCGGAACGGGCGAAACCCGCCACGGCAGAACCTCATGGTTGGGCCCCTCCAAATGAGCGGGAGCGGGCCAACGCCGGGTGCATTTCGTCAGAATTCCAGGTCCAGCCGGTTCTTGTTAGAGACCGCCACGTCATCACCCCGGACGGCGGCCTGCCATACGCCCGTTTGAGGAAGAGAAGGCAATGACAACCCAGCGCTCTCCGTCGGCTTCTCCTGACTACCTTGGGGACGCCGGATGAGCGGCGGACGGATAGTCCGTGGCATCCTGCGGGGGTTCGGGGAAATCCTCGTCACGTCCGGGGTGATCCTTTTGTTGTTTGTCGCGTGGGACTTGTGGTGGACCAACGTCGACGCGGACGCCAGGCAGAACCAGGCCGTCCAGGGCTTTGCCCGGGACTTCACCGGACCCCTCACACCCGCCCCGGCTGCGGCACCGGTCGATTATGGGAAGCCTGCCGTGGCTGCTGCGCCGGGCCACGGCTACATGATCGGCATCATGTACATTCCCCGGTTCGGCCCGGACTATTCCCGGCCCATCATCGAGGGAACCGGTTCCGACATCCTGCACACGCTGGGCCTGGGCCATTACGGGACCACGAGCATGCCCGGAGCCCCTGGCAACTTCGCCGTCGCCGGACACCGCCAGACCCACGGCGCGGTGCTGGACAACATCCATCTCCTGGTTCCGGGCGACAAGATATATGTGCAGACCAAAGACGGTTACTACACCTACGTTTTCCGCAACAACCAGATCGTGCTGCCTTCACGGACGGACGTCCTTCTTCCGGTCCCCGCACAGCCCGGCGTGGCGCCTACCGAAAGCTACCTGACGATGACCAGCTGCAATCCGCGCTTCGGCTCCCAGGAACGCATCATCGCGTACTCCTTGCTGGAAAGTTGGCAGCCGGCATCCGCCGGGCCACCGCAGGAGATCGCCAAGCAAGTCGCCCGGACGCGCGGAAAGGGTTAAGCCATGTACGGATGTATCTTCCGCCACCTTCCGGGACCCCTGTGGGTGCGGATCCTCACATCGGCGGCCCTCGGTGCCGGGGTCGTGGTGCTGCTCGTCCAGTTCCTCTTCCCCTGGATGTCGCAGTTCACGACCTTCACCGACTCAACGATCGGTTCAGCACAGCAGCCATGAACCCCGGCCGTCCCGGCTGATTCCCCGGTGAACCGGATAGACGCGCGCCCAACACGGCCGGACCAGGATGTCGCAGCGATGAGCGCCCAGTCGTGGTTTTGCTAGGATCGCAGTCACCGGGGTTCCCGGCGTTGCGCCGAGCGCGTAGGGGGCCCCGGGTGGCATGTCATGTGATGAGAGTCGAGGTTCGTACTTGGTCCTTCAAGACCGTGCCAGGGCGACCCGCCAGTCCATCATCGCGGGCGCCGCGGCGGTCTTCGAGGAGCGCGGCTACGGCAACGCCAGCCTGACGCAGGTGTCCGAAGCCGCGGGAGTGACCAAAGGGGCACTGTACTTTCACTTCAAATCCAAGGAAGACCTCGCCCGGGAAGTCATCGATGAGCAGCACCGCATGGCCCGGGCGGAAAGCGAGAAGATCCTGGCCGAGGACCGGCCGGCACTGGCGACGATGATCCTGATGTGCCGCATGTTCGGACTTCAACTGCTCAACGAACCCGTGGTCAAGGCCGGCATCCGGCTCACCCTTGAGGCGTCGGCCTTCGACCGGCCCGTGCACAGGCCGTACGAAGACTGGATCGCAGTGATGGAACAACTGACGGAACAGGGGAAGAGCGAGGGACAGATCGGGCCAGCCGTGGATCCTGCCGCCCTTGCCCGCTACATCGTGGCATCCTTCACCGGGGTGCAGATGGTCTCCGACGTCCTGACCGGCCGGCACGATGTGATGCGCCGGATCGAGGACATGTGGGAAATCCTGCTCATGGGCATCCTCCACGAAGACTTCCAAGGGGACCCCCGCGCCCTCTCAGGGCTGCTCTCCTCACCTACCGGAGACTGAACCCGATCTGGACCCGGGACGCTACCGTCTGGGTCTGAGCTGCACGATGGTGCGCATCTTTACCTCGCCCAGGGTTTGAATGCTCGCCACCGCCCTCCCGTCTCCGGTGCCCTCGGCCGGGGTTTCCAGCACGACCTCCGTTTCGGAACCCAGCTCAACCATGGACATGAACCGGGCATCAAAGAAGGCGAAGTCAAGGGTTGGATCCATCCGGGCCAGCCGGAATGCCTGCCGTACTGCTTCGATCAGCACGACACCCGGAACATGGTCCAAAGGATGGTCGAACAAGACCGGGTTGGACACATCAACCCGCAGAGGCCAACGCGGCGTTCCCGTGTTCCTGCCCAGGACAACATTCAGGGAAGAACCATGCCCCACCCTCGCCGAAGAGACCGCTGCCGGCGCTGGTGCCCCTGCGGCCCCGTGAATGGCTTCACCCCCGGACCTGAAGCGGTCATAGACCCCGGGATCGACAATCCGTGCCCCGGCCGTTCCACCCGCGATCCTGACACCGTCCACCAGGAAATTTGCCGTGGTGCGGAAGAAGACCGTCCCCTTAACGGTTTGCCTGACGTCGGAAACCCGGACCTCGATCCGCACCTCGGCGGGTTTGCCCGGGTCACTTACCGTGTTCGGTGCCATCGAGACGAACATCTCCGGCATGAGGAACCGCGCGCCGACGGGCACACCCAGTTGCGTATGCGCGATCAGAACCGTCAACTGCCGCAGCGTCTCCACGACCAACGCCGAGTCGAAACCCGGACTCCGGGAATCAAAGAAAACATGCCAACGCGGCCACTGCGCCGACAACGTATAACCCGTCCCACCTGACGGACGGATATCCGTCAGGAAAACCTCGGAAATGGACCTCCGATGCACCAGCTCCCGGGCGACCGGGGCACCAAAGCCACCACCCCCGACAGGCTGTCCATTCTCCGGAATGACACCGGCCATCATGATCCTCTCTCCAGTTTCGAAAACAAACCATACCGGTCGGACGGATTTAAACGTGAAGGACACCATCCTGGTCGTTACCTACGAGTCGCCATTTTCAAGCCAGTCAGAATACGCAGAGTTTCGCCGGTCCATGCGTCGTCATGATCGGGCCGGCCCGGGGTTTTATTGACATGACGACAGCTCCGCTCAAGACCCGGGAAACGCTCCGGACCGGGCCCGAGACCGTGAGTGTCGGCGCCGCGGAACTTCGCAGGCTTCAGGCCTGCTGGTATGCGTTCGTTGGCATGTCGGACCGGAACTACGAACAGTTCGACCCTGTGGCATCGCTGCGGCACGCGGGCGCGGTCATCGACGCGGTGGGAAGCGTGATGGCAACGATCAAGCCATCGCCCGGGGAACAAGCAGACTCATGAAGAGCCTGGCGCCCGTGGAGGAAGCCGAAACCAGGGCCGTGGCCGGGCCGGCCGGACTGATCTCCTTTGTCCTGGCCGAGAACCGGAATGACGTGCTGAGCCTGGGAATGTTTGCCTACTACGTTTCACGTCATCCCCTGTGCCAGGGCCGGCCGCTCAGGTCCACGGCTCTGCGCTATCTCGAGAATGCGCTGGCCGCCGGTTTGATGACCGTCGGGGACGTTGACGGGGACCGGTACCGTCCGTGGCCCGTCCCGTACACGGAGGCTTTGGAACGAATCCGGGCAGCCTGGCCGGACAACAACGGCCCGGCCTTCGACGATCTGGCCTTCGATGAACCGGCCTTCAATGAACTCCGTGACGTTTGCTGGTTGGCCAACACCGCCAGAGGGGACCGGGCCGCGGATCTGCGGGCCTATGGGTCCGCCCGGTCTTCTGGTCTTTCGCCCGACGAGGCCGGGCTTCCCTAGCACCAAGGCAATACGATGTCCCACCCCACGGGACACGGCGGCCGCCGACGGTGTCCTTGTCCCCGGATTGGGGCGGGTTGATTAGATCAGCGGCGGGCATCGTGGGCGTCAGGATCCTGCATCTTTGCTGTTGAGGACTGGGGATCCTTTTGTCGGGGAGCCCGGGTCCAGGACGACACAACGGGGGTGGACGCTATCAGTGTTCAGAGCGTGACGGAGCTTTCAGATGAGGCCCTGATCATCTCCAGCCGTGGCGGCGACCGCGGCGCCGTGGACCTCCTGTACCGCAGGCACCACGATGCAGCCTTCCGGTTCGCCCGACGTCTGATGGGCAACGGAGCGGACGCCGATGATGTGGCGCATGAAGCCTTCACGAAAGTGATTGCCGCGATCGGCAGAGGCAACGGGCCGGAGGCGGTGTTCCGCCCCTACCTGTTCCGCGCGGTCCGCACGGTGGCGGCCGACCATTGGGATCAGCAATCAAAGGAAGTCCCCAGTGAGCAGACCCCGGACACCGGCCTGGAGGACCTTGGCCTGGAAGCCGTCCTGAGCCAGGACAGCATCACACCGGTCTACCGGGCCTTCGAATCGTTGCCCGCACGGTGGCGGACGGTGCTTTGGCATGCCGAGGTGGAGAATGAACCGCCCCGCCGTATCGCGCCGTTGCTTGGCATGGAACCGAACGCTGTCTCGGCGTTGCTCATGAGAGCCAGGCGGGGACTCCGGGAAGCGTACTTGCACGAATACGCCGCAGGAGAACTCCCGCAGGCCGGTTGCCAGCCGACGCTCCCCTATCTGGCAGGGACCGTCCTGGGCACCGCGTCGGCCCGTGACCGCGGTGCCGCGAAGGAACACGCCCGGGGCTGCGAGGACTGCAGGAAGGTCATCGCGGAGCTGACGGACATCAGGAAGACCATGCGGGTGCTTGTTGCCCCTGTCCTGCTGCTCTCACCCTCACTTGCAGCTTCGACGTTACCCGTCCCACGGTGGAATCCGAGGCCGTGGCTGAGCACGGGTTTCCTGGCAGGGTCAGCCATCGCCGGGATCGCGGCCGCCGTCGGACTGGTTCTTCTCGTCCAGGGGACGGGCACTCCAACGCAACACACCATTGCCGTGCAAGAATCCACGAGCCCCTCACCCCACGCACCCGCCACGGCATCCGGCAGTGGCCCCGGCACACCAAGCGGCCGTCCCGGTCCGCCAACCATCGATTCTTCAACCGCCGCCGGACCCGCAGCCGTGACGGAACCCGGCGGAAACGAATCGCCGGCGGTCCCGTTCCTGCCCCTGCGCCCGGCAAACCCTCCCCGCAACCCGTCACCGGGTCCGCACAGGAATCCACCACCAACGTCAGCTGCACATCCGGCGCCGCCCAAGCCGTCACCAGGCTCAACCACCGTGCCGGCGCCAACTCCATCACCAAGCAGGCCCGCACCGTCGCCCACACCGTCACCGACCACGGCCACCCCGATGCCCACACCCACACCGTCACCGACCACGGCCACCCCGATGCCCACACCCACTTCGTCACCGACCACGACGATGCCCAGCGCCGGTACGTTTTCCTCCCCCACCGCAACGCCGACAACACCAGCGTCTCCGCCCCCGGCCTGCGTGCCTTTCTTGATCTGGTGCCTGCCGGGTTGAGGACCCGGCGTGAAGACAGAACCGAAGTCACGGAGGAACATGGGTAAAGGACCAGGAAGCATCCAGGACGCACAAAGTCCGGATGTTACAAACCAGGACGGCCCAGGCCGATATGATCGGCAGGCATCGGCGACAACAGGGGAAGGCATGTCAGAGAACACCCATGATCGTCCCACCGTGTCGGTCGGCCGGGACGAAATCGCGGAACTTTCCCGCGCCTGGACCGAGTACATTTCGGCGACCGGGAACGGGGCGGGCCCGTTCGATCCGATCCTGGCCCTGAGAAAGACCGGCGACATCCTCCGCTCGGTCGACAGGGTTCTAGCTTCGGTCGACTTCGAAGCAAGCCAGGACGAACCGCCCCGGGCCTCTTCCGGCAGTGCCGGACGCCCCGGCTCGTAACATGCGACGTTTGTCTGAACATTTAACGACAAAAACACCCATTGGTGATCTTGTCGTGCTTTCCTAGGAGCATCCCGTTCGACCGGCTCGGGACCCCTCCCCGCCCCGGAGCAACGATGCCCACTGCAGCTTTCACCGATTCAATGCTTGCCGCAGTCCGGTTGCCGCACGGCCACGCACCGGCGTTCGGTGACTTGCCGTGATCGAGTACCCGTCGACATCGGAGGAGGAAGCCCGCCTCGTCCAGGATTGCCGGGACGGCCTCCCCGGGGCGGTCATCACTCTCTACCGGATCCACTGGGAACCGGCGTTGCGGTACGCCAGCCGGTTAAGCAGTTCCTTCCACGATGCCGAAGACATCGCCGCGACGGCGTTCCTGAAGTCACTGACGGCCATGCGCCGCGGCAAGGGCCCCGACGGACCGGTCCGGCCCTACCTCTTCACAGCAGTCCGGACGGCCGCAGCGGACCACCATTCCGGACCGGAACACCCTGCGTCGGGGATCGATGAAGTGGCCGCCCACGGGAACAGCGTCCATGACTTCCGCTCCCCGGACCACGATTTCGTCGCGGAGGCATTCGCTGCACTGCCCCTGCGCTGGCAACGAGTCCTTTGGTACGTTGAAATCGAAGGCCTGAAACCGCGCGAAGCAGCACCGTTGCTGGGAATCGAACCCAACGCTCTCTCCGCCGTTCTCAAGCGGGCACGCAAGGGCCCGCGCGAGGCATACCTGGCCGTCTACATCCGGGAAACACCCAACACAGGCTGCGGAATAATGCTCCAGCTCCTGACCCTCTCAGCCCAAGGACAGGCCGGCCCCGGCGAACGGGCATCCGTCGACCGCCATACCCGGACCTGCCAGGACTGCCACGCCGCCCTCAAACGGCTCGGCGGCGTCCACTCCGGCATGCGAAGCTTCCTGCACCCCGGACTGATCATGACCCTCATCTGCCCCGTGACAGCGATGCGCATCCTGGACGTCATGCCCTTCCCCGGCCAACACGAAGTGCAGCAGCTCAACGAGACAATGACCCAGCACGGGAATCCCCTCCGGGCGCTCTTCCACGGGATCCGGGCCGTTGCCGCGACGGCTGCCATGATCGCGGCAATGATCATCACGCCTGCCGCCCCGGCCAGAAGCCCGGACCCAATACACCAGGAGGCGTCCGTCCCCGGGCGCGGCCCCTACGGAACCGCAACAGAAAGCCCGCCGGGCCAGCCGGCTTCGCCCCCAAACCCGACGGACAACGCCGCCAGGTCGGACGCCCCGACTCCGGTCCCTGTTGCGCCTTGACCAGCCAGCAGACTGCCGCGTCGGCACACGCCGCAGACCCGCCGCCATCCCTGCACACGGCAGGCAACTGAAGCCCGAAATTCAGGCGAATCCGGTGCGCCTTCCACAGACCTTCGTGGCATGCTACTCGATGAGGACCAACGCCGCAGGGCCGGCCTCAGTGACAGCGATCCGCCCCACGCCGTGGTCCAGGATGATCCACACTGTGCAGCCGCCGTGTGTGCGATCATCGATGGTCCCGGTCCCGCTGCAGTACCCGCTGTGGAAGCACTTCTATCCGGTCACCGCTGTTCAACGCCCGCCACAGGCGCGCCTCTCCCGTTTTCACCAGCGGTTCCCCATACTCAGGGAGAACCGCCCTTGCCCACATCGCGGGCCGATCCGGAATCCGTCCGCCTCAGGTCGCCCGCTATAGCGAACAGCGGCACGTTTCATGACGCGGCTGCCTTGATAGGGCGTTTAGATGTGCTGGATGATCCGCGGCCGGTTGGGTCGGCGCACACGCAACCCCTTCTTTCCGCCCGGGCCGTGTCCCAGTCCGTCCCGTTCCTCAAAAAAGACGGGAACCAGGGTCTCTCCCCAGGGTTCGGAGTGGGGGCCGGCGTCGAGCCGTTCCGGGCCTTGCACGTCGGCGTATTCCTTGCGGGTGTGCTGGTTCCGGCGTGCCTTCTTGATGCTTGCGGTGGTTGCCAGAGCGGTGAAGACAACCAGGCACAGGATGCCGACGGCGAGGGCGGCGATGATGAAGATCGCGAGGGTTCCGGCGTAGACCAGAAGATCGGTGTCGATCATTGCGGTGGTGCTTCC
>NZ_JBFRGL010000027.1:0-9383 GCF_052115325.1 Arthrobacter sp. 2RAF22
AGGCCCGGCAAAATCAACCAATTCATAAAAACAAATCGGTATCAACAAACTTGGCACACTATTGAGTTCTCAAACAACAGACACACCCGGCACCACCCACACCCACCAAAGGGCCCAGACTCGCTCCGGAGCAACTTTCCAAACTTACCGGCTGCTTGCCTCCTAGTCAAATCAGCGTTCTTGACTTGATTTTCACGAGGAACTCAGTCAACTTCACCGATCTCCACTGGGGAGTAGCGCGGGTACTAACTATACCACCACTTCACCGGGGAGGCAAAACCCCCTCCGGGCGGCTTCCTACGCTCCAGCAGGCGCCCCTGAGATCCCACGCAAAGGGCCCGGTAACTCAAAGTTTTCCGGACCCTTCACCCTCAGGCAAGCTTCACCCTCACGCAAACAGGACAACTACCCCACAGGCGCGAACCAAGAGGCTCCGAGCGGCGGCAAGGTGACAGTCAGTGCCGCAGGCAGCCCTTCCGCCCCGGGTGCGGTGGCAAGAAGTTGACCGCTGTTGATCACACCCGAGCCTCCGTAGACCTCGGCGTCAGTGTTGAGTACTTCCTGCCATGCGCCGGCGGCCGGGACGCCGAGCACATAGTCCTGGTGCGGGCCTCCCGAGAAATTCACGGCGCACACCAAGGGGTTGCCGTCGTGGTCCCACCTGATAAAGGTCAGTACGTTGCGATCCGCGTCCGCGCCGTTGATCCACTGGAAACCGCCGGGCTCGTTGTCCCGGACATGAAGGGCCGGCGTCGAGCTGTACAGCGTGTTCAACTCGCGCGTGAGCAATTGCAGTCCTCGGTGCGCCGGGATGTCGGCAAGGAACCAGTCGAGCCCGTGCTGTTCGGACCACTCGGCCTCTTGGCCGAATTCGGTGCCCATGAAGATGAGCTGCTTGCCCGGGTGGGCCCACTGGTACGCCATGAACGCCCGCAGGTTGGCGAGCTGCTGCCAACGGTCGCCGGGCATCTTGCGCAGCATGGATCCTTTGCCGTGCACTACCTCGTCGTGGCTAATCGGCAGCAGGAAGTTCTCCGTGAAGGCATAGACCATGGAGAACGTCACTGTGCCGTGGTGCCAACGGCGGTTCACCGGGTTTTCGGAGATGTACTTGAGGGAATCGTGCATCCAGCCCATGTTCCATTTGAGGCCGAATCCGAGGCCACCGTGGTTGGTCGGCGCGGTGACACCGGGGAATGCGGTGGATTCCTCGGCAATGGTCACTGCGCCGGGGTGGGTCTTGTAGATCGTGGCGTTGACCTCTTGGAGGAACGAAATCGCTTCCAGGTTCTCGCGTCCACCGTGGACGTTGGGGAACCACTCCCCTTCCTCTCGCGAATAGTCCCTGTAGAGCATGGAGGCCACGGCGTCCACGCGGAGTCCGTCGATATGGAATTCCTCGAGCCAGTAGAGCGCGTTCGCGACCAGGAAGTTGCGAACTTCGGTGCGGCCGAAGTCGAAGATGAGCGTGCCCCAGTCCGGGTGCTCACCGAGCCTGGGATCGGAGTGCTCGTACAGTGGTTCGCCGTCGAAACGGGCGAGGGCCCAGGCATCCTTCGGGAAGTGCGCGGGGACCCAGTCCAAGATGACGCCGATGCCCGCCTGGTGCAGCGAATCGACAAGGAACCTGAATTCATCCGGATGCCCGAACCGGGAGGTCGGAGCAAAGTAGGACGTGACTTGGTAGCCCCATGAACCGCCAAAGGGGTGCTCGGCCACCGGCATGAACTCGACGTGGGTGAACCCGAGCCACTTCACGTACTCAACGAGGTCCTTGGCCAACTCCTTGTACCCGAGGCCAAGGCGCCAGGAACCAAGGTGGACCTCGTACACGCTCATGGGCGAGTTGTGCGGATCCTTGTTGGCGCGCGCGGTCATCCAGGCGTCGTCCTTGAAGCGGTAGCCGGACTCCACTACGCGTGACGCGGTCAAGGGCGGAACTTCGGTGCCGAAGGCGAGCGGGTCGGCTTTCTCCACCCAGTGTCCGGCCTTGGTGAGCAACTCGAATTTGTAGCACGCCCCTGCTATAACGCCCGGGATGAAGACCTCCCAGACGCCTGAAGACCCGAGTGAGCGCAAGGCGTGCTCACGCCCATCCCAGGAGTTGAAGTCACCCTTGACGCGGACTGCCTGTGCGTTGGGGGCCCAGACGGCGAAGGAGACGCCGTCCACATCGCCGAGCGGGGAGCGGTAGTGCTGGACGTGGGAGCCCAGCGTGTCCCAAAGCCGTTCGTGCCGGCCTTCTCCGATGAGGTGCAGGTCCACTTCCCCGACGGTTGGAAGGTAGTGGTAGGGATCGTTGATCGTCACGGGCGCGGAATCGCCGTACACGACGTCGAGTCGGTAGTCCGGTACGTGGCCTTGCTGCAGCGGTTCGAGGACAGCCACCCAGATGCCGTCGGTCTCGTGGGTCATCGGGGTGGAACCGGCTTCGGTGACCACAGATACCTCCGCAGCGAGGTGCTTGACCGTACGGATGGTGACGTGACCGTGGTCGTCAAGGTGGGCGCCCAGCACCGAGTGCGGGGCGTGGTGCGCACCAGCGGCCACCCGGCCCAGGGTAGCGGCGTCCACATACAGCGGGACTCGGGGCCGTTCGGTACGTGCTGAGCCTGTCATTTCCTTACCTTCCGATGTCGCCGCGGCATCCGTGCCGGGGCTCGTGTTTCCGAGGAGCTGCCGCGAAGCATTGACCGGAATGGGCAACCAGTCCGGCCTGTTCCGCAGCTCATAGATCACCTCGTACAAGGCCTTGTCCAGCCACAATGCCACAAACAGCGGCGAGCGGCGGTCAATCGTTCCAGGGGTGATGTCGCTGTAGCCAGCCAGGAAGGCCTCGGCGCAGTCGTCAACCCACGTGGCGGGAACCCGGGCGCCCGGGTTCTCGCGGATGGCCGCACCGGCCGCATAGTCGAAGGACCGCAGCATCCCGACGACGTCCCGCAGGGGAACGTCGGGAATGTTACGGTGTTCAATCGGCCTCAGGGGTTCGCCCTCAAAGTCCAGGATCGCCCACCGCGCAGGTTCGCCCGCGGCGCCAGGCACCAAAAGGATCTGGCCCAAGTGAAGGTCTCCGTGGATGCGCTGCAGGGTTCCGGCTTCCTTGCCCGACAATTGCGCCAGGAGTGCCTCGAGCTGCTGCTCATGGGGCCCGACGGCGGTGCCCGCCTCAGCCCACGACTGGCGGACGCGCCGGGCTACTTCGGGCGCGATGTCCTGGCCCGGAACGCGTTCCGTGGCGGTTCCGAGGGTTTCCGCGAGGCGCAAGTGCACGGTGGCAGTCGCTTGGCCCAGTTGCCGGGCTTCGGCGGCGAAGTCTTTGCCTGATGCCGCGGCGTCGACGGCGAGGCGCCAAGCGTCCTGCCCGCCGGCAAGGAACTCGTGGGCAACGGCGAAATCCGCCGAGGCTGTTCCGTGGCGACCCTGGGGCGTCCACACCTCCCAGGTTCCCGTGATCCACCCTAGGGTGGACGGCACTTCCTTCGTTCCCGCCGAGGTCAGGGCCGCACCGACCTCCACCTCGGGGTTTTTGCCGACCGACAGGACCCGGAAGATCTTCACGATCGCCGCGGACACGCCATCGTCGACGATCACCGAAGTATTGGACTGCTCGCCGGAAGACACCCGCACGGATCCTGAGGCGGTGGGCAGCCGCAGGCCGCCCGGCACCGTATGTCCGCTCGCGGTGCACTCCCCCACTCCGGGATCGGCGGTGGCCTGGCCCCGGATCAGATCCAGCCATGCCGTCACGAATTCAGGATCGTGCGGGGCGTCGTATACCCAGAGAGGCAGATCCTGCTCGCTTGTTCCACCGATCTGGCCCACCGAGGCAGTTGCCAAGGCGGCGGAGGGCGCGGAGCGAAAGCTGAGCGGCACTTGGACGATGTCTGTCTGCCTCCCTCCATCGGCCGTGGCGTAGGCGACGGAGATCAGCTGGACCTCCAAGGCGGTCCCGGAGGTGGGCGCAGGAAGACCGAACGAGCCGACGAAATCCAGTTCGAACAACCCTGCCTTGACCGGAAACCAGCGCTGCCGGGGCAGCCATTCCTTGAGCAGGGGGGCCAGGACCGTGGTGGGTGCCATGTGACTCATGTCAGCCTTCGATGGAAAGCACTGGGATGGCCTGGGTGTACGGCGAGGAGCCTGTGGAACCTGCCGAACGTATCCGGAGCCAGAAGAAGTCGTGGCTACCGAGCGTGAGGGTGAGGGAGCCGTCGGCGCCGATCCCCGGGAACGGCTGGCCGCCGAACACGTCCCTCAGGCCCCTTCCGGCGTATTCAGGGATATCCAGGGTTGTGGCAACCGGATGTTGGGACAGGTTGAAAACGCAGAGGATGGATTCGGCATCCTCGCCTTCCGGATTGTCCTCCCGGAGATCACGCATGTAGGCGAGAACCACCTCGTGGTCCGCCGGAACGTGTTTGAAGTCGCCTAGCCCGAAGGCCGGGTGGTTCCTCCGCACGCTCAGGATCTGGCGTGTCCAGCGCAGGAGCGAGCCGGAATGGGCTGCTTCGGCCTCGACGTTCGCCATGCTGTAGTTGTAGACCAGCGACTGGATGACGGGGAGGTAGAGCTTTCCGGGATCTGCGTTGGAGAAACCCGCGTTGCGGTCGGGGTTCCATTGCATCGGCGTGCGGACCGCGTCGCGATCGTCAAGCCAGATGTTGTCTCCCATCCCGATTTCATCCCCGTAGTACAAGAAGGGGCTGCCGGGCAGGGAAAGCAGCAACGCATTGATCAGCTCGATCTCGGAACGGGAATTGTCCAGCAGCGAGGCGAGCCTCCGCCGAATACCGATGTTGGCCCGCATGCGCGGGTCCGGGGCGTACCAGCCCAGCATGGCGGCACGCTCGTCGGCGGTGACCATCTCCAGGGTGAGTTCGTCGTGGTTGCGCAGGAACGTACCCCATTGCGCGCCGGCAGGGATTCCCGGGGTATCCCGGAGCGTCTCGATGATGGGTGCGGCCTTCTGGTCGCGGAGTGCGTAGTACAAGCGCGGCATGATGGGAAAGTGGAAGGCCATGTGGCATTCCGGTTCTTCCTCCGTGCCGAAGTACTCCACGACGTCGTGCGGCGGCTGGTTCGCTTCGGCGATGATCACTCGGCCCGGGTAGTTCTCGTCCACCATCTTGCGCAGATCCCGCAGGAAGCCGTGGGTGGCCGGCAGGTTCTCGCAATTGGTGCCCTCTTCTTCGAAGAGGTACGGGATGGCATCTGCCCGGAATCCGTCAATGCCTTGGTCCAGCCAGAACTTGACGACGTCGTGGACGGCCTCGATGACCTTGGGGTTTTCGAAGTTCAGGTCGGGCTGGTGGCTGAAGAACCGGTGCCAGAAGAACTGCCGGCGGATAGGATCGAACGTCCAGTTCGACTCTTCCGTATCCACGAAGATGATGCGCGCGTCCTGGTACTTCTCGTCGGTGTCACTCCACACGTAGAAGTCGCCGAACGGGCCGTCCGGGTTCTTGCGTGATTCCTGGAACCAAGGGTGTTGGTCCGAGGTGTGGTTCAGCGGGAGATCGATGATGACCCTGACGCCCCTCGCATGCGCTTCGGCCACGAGCCGCTTGAAGTCGCTGATGGTACCGAACTCGTCCAAAACGGACGTGTAATCGGAAATGTCGTAACCGCCGTCGCGCAAAGGCGAATCGAAAAACGGCGGCAGCCACAAACAATCCACTCCGAGCCACTGCAGGTAATCCAGCTTGTCGATCAGTCCGTGGAAGTCACCAGAACCGTCGCCGTTCGCATCCGCGAAGGCCCGCACCAGCACTTCGTAGAAGACCGCCTTCCGATACCAATGAGGGTCGTGTTGAAGACCCGGGGCGTTCAGCTCGAAAGTGTTCTTCGGCGTGAAGTACTGACTCTGACCCTGCGGATTGAAGCTCACTAAGGCTACCTCCGGATATTGAGAATGTGTGCCGGTTCTACATGGGCGTCCAGCCGGACGTAGTTGTACTCGCCCCACTCCCAGCTTTCGCCGCTGACCAAATCATCCACCCAGAATCGTCCGTTGGCGGTGAAGTCGGATGGATCCAGCGAAAGAGCGGACAGATCCAGCGTCACGGTGCTTTCCCTGGTGCCGTGGGGATCGACGTTTACCACGATGATCAGGGTGTCCTTGCTGCCGTCGGGCAAGGTCTTGTGCTTGGAGAACACGATGGTGGCGTCATCCGTGCTGTGATGCAACGTCAGGTTCTGCAGATCACCCAAGGCCGGGTGGGCCTTCCGGATGGCGTTAAGCCGTGTGATGTACGGGGCGAGGCTGTGCCCGGAAGCCGCCGCTGCATCCCAGTTGCGGTCCTTGAACTCATATTTCTCGTTGTCGATGTACTCTTCGGCGCCGGGACGCGCCACATGCTCGTACAGCTCGAATCCGGCGTAGACGCCCCAGAGCGGGCTGGCCGTGGCTGCCAGTGCGGCGCGGATGCGGAACGCGGCCGGGCCGCCGTATTGGAGGTATTCGGTGAGGATATCCGGGGTGTTGACGAAGAAATTCGGCCGGAAGTACGCCGGAGATTCGTGGCTGACCTCCTGGAAATACGATTCCAGTTCGGTCTTGGTGTTCCGCCACGTGAAGTACGTGTACGACTGCTGGAAACCTGCCCGGCCAAGGGCATGCATCATCGCGGGGCGGGTGAACGCCTCGGCGAGGAAGACGACGTCGGGGTGCTTTTTGTTGACCTTGGCGATCAGCCATTCCCAGAACCACACAGGCTTGGTGTGGGGATTGTCCACGCGGAAAATCTTCACGCCGTGGCTTACCCACAGGAAGACGATCCGCAGGATTTCCTTCGATAGACCGGCGGGATCGTTGTCGAAGTTCAGCGGATAGATGTCCTGGTACTTCTTCGGCGGGTTTTCGGCATAGGCGATGCTGCCGTCAACCCGGGTGGTGAACCATTCCGGATTGGTCTTCACCCAGGGGTGGTCCGGGGCGGCCTGCAAGGCCAAATCCAGCGCGACCTCGAGGCCCAGCTCATTGGCGCGGGCCACGAAAGCGTCGAAATCCTCGAAGGATCCCAATTCAGGATGGATGGCATCGTGGCCGCCGGCTTCCGAGCCGATGGCCCACGGCGAGCCGGGATCCTGGGGACCCGGAGTCAAGGTGTTGTTGCGCCCCTTGCGGTGCTGGAAGCCAATCGGGTGGATGGGCGGCAGGTAGATGACGTCGAAGCCCATGTCCGCGACGGCGTCGAGCCTCTTGGCCGCCGTCGTGAAGTTGCCTGAAGTCCATGTTCCCGTGGTGGGATCGAAAACGGCGCCTTCGGAGCGGGGGAAGAATTCGTACCAGGCCCCGCGGCCGGCGAGGTCACGCTCCACGAGGAGTGGGTATTGTTCCGAGACGGTCACCAGCTCACGGATCGGCTGGCGTTCGACGACGGCCGCGACCTCTGGGCTGAAGCCGGCGGCAAGGCGCTCCTCGGCAGTCCTCGAAGTGTCGGCGAGGCCTTCGGAGGCAGTGCGAAGGATGCGTTTGTCTGCGGCATTTCGCGTGCTTTCGGCTGCGGCTTCCGCGAGCAGGGCGACGCCCTCAGCGAGCATCAGCTCCACGTCGATGCCGGCCTCGACCTTCACTTCGGCGTTGTGGTGCCACGTGCCGTAGCGGTCGTGCCAGGCCTCGATTGCGAAGGTCCAGGCTCCAGGCGCCGTTGGGGTCAGCAGGCCCTCCCAACGGTCCGTTCCCTTGCCACGCTCACCCGGGGCCGGGGCAAGCCGGACACGTTGGCGTTCTTTGCCTTTGGGGTCCAGCAGGACGGCGCTCACCCCCAGCTGGTCGTGGCCCTCGCGGAAGACCGTGGCGCCAACCACCAAATCTTCACCCGGCAAGGCCTTGGCCGGGAACCGGCCTTCCTCGATGACGGGCTGCACGGCCGTGATCGGGAATCTGCCGAACTTAAGACCCTCGGTGATACCGGCCTTCTGCTTGGACTTGGATGCTGAGCTGGATCGCGGTGCTGCAGTAGTGGTCACAACCTCGACGTTAGCGAGAAAAATCACATTTTGCGAAGAGGTACCCCAGACTCTTCCGCGCAATGTGTCATTTACCTAAAAGAAACCGAAAGCTGTTCCTGCCGTCCACCGAGTGGATTAGTCTGGCGCTCGTGAAGGCAATCCGAAGGTTTACAGTCCGTACACTGCTCCCCGAACCGATCCGGCCGTTGGCTCGTCTCGCGACAAATCTGCGCTGGTCGTGGCACCGGGCTACGCGCGAGCTCTTTGCAAGCCTTGACCAGGAATTGTGGGAGGAGAGCCATCACGATCCAATAAGCCTCCTGGGGTCAATCAGCCGCGATCAGCTGGACCAACTTGCTTCCAACAATGAACTTGTAGAGCGTGTTCAGCATGCTGCCGCGGATCTGGACCGGTACCTGAGTGAGCCGCGCTGGTACCAGGGCCTGGGTCCGGATGCTCCGGCGTGCATCGCGTATTTCTCGCCTGAGTTCGGCATCACGGAGGTTCTTCCGCAGTATTCCGGCGGGCTCGGGATCCTGGCCGGTGACCACCTGAAGGCAGCCTCGGATTTGGGCGTGCCGTTGATCGGCGTCGGGCTGCTGTACCAGGCGGGCTACTTCAAGCAGTCCCTGTCCCGGGACGCCTGGCAGCAGGAGACCTACCCGGTCCTTGACCCCGACGGCCTGCCCCTGACGCTGTTGCGCGAACCGTCCGAGGACGGCACAGGCAAGCCTGTGACGATCTCGCTGCCGCTGCCCAACGGACGCAAGCTCAACGCGCACATCTGGCGGGCCGACGTCGGGCGCGTGCCGCTGCTGCTGCTCGATTCGAACGTTCCGGCCAACGACGACGCCGCGCGCGGGATCACGGACCGCCTCTACGGCGGCGGCGGTGACCACCGCCTGCAGCAGGAACTGCTGCTGGGCATGGGCGGGGTGARGGCGCTGCGCGTCTACCAGCGCCTCACCGGCACCCCGGCCCCGGAAGTGTTCCACACCAACGAAGGCCACGCCGGGTTCCTGGGCATCGAACGCATCCAGGAACTCATGTCCACCGAGGCCCCGCTGAGCTGGTCCGAAGCCCTKGCCGCCGGGCGCGCGTCCACGGTGTTCACCACCCACACCCCGGTRCCGGCCGGCATCGACCGTTTCGAGGCCGTGCAGATCAGGCACTTCTTCGACGCCGGMCTGGCCCCGGACGTGCCCGTGGAGAAGGTCCTGGACCTGGGCCGGGAAAACTACGACGGCGGCAACCCCGCGGTCTTCAACATGGCCGTSATGGGCCTGCGCCTGGCGCAGCGTGCCAACGGCGTGGCCAAACTCCACGGCGTGGTCTCCCGCGAGATGTTCTCCGGGCTCTGGCCAGGCTTCGACCACTCCGAAATCCCCATCACCTCCGTCACCAACGGCGTCCACGTCCCCACCTGG
>NZ_JBFRGL010000028.1:0-10327 GCF_052115325.1 Arthrobacter sp. 2RAF22
GGAAGCACCACCGCAATGATCGACACCGATCTTCTGGTCTACGCCGGAACCCTCGCGATCTTCATCATCGCCGCCCTCGCCGTCGGCATCCTGTGCCTGGTTGTCTTCACCGCTCTGGCAACCACCGCAAGCATCAAGAAGGCACGCCGCACCCAGCGGGTCCAACACGAATACGTCGACGTGCAGGACCCGGAACTGCTCGACGCCGAAACGTGCGAAGAGACGCCAGTGCCAGACGTGGAGACAACACACAGGCACTCCCGGACCGGGAACCGGGGCACTCGTTTGGGCCGGACTTCCCGGCCGCGACTGATCCAGCACATCTAGGTCCTCGCGCCGGCAGTGCGTCATGAAACGTGTCGTTGCCGGGTAAACCGGGGTGCTCTGAACGGGTCCGATTCGAGATAGAACAAGGAGTGGCGGGTGCATGAAGCCGCCACATGAGGAGGAAATGACTGATGGATCCATCGACGGAGATGCCGGCGTTCGTGCCGGCGGGGTGGTTTCCGGACCCTTCCGGGTCCGGGCGGTCAAAGTGGTGGGACGGTACGGGGTGGACCGGGGATGAATGGGATGCCCGCTCGGAGGCTCCRCCCGTCGGGCCGCCACTGAACGGAGGCCGCCCGCTGCTTGGACCGCAGGTTCGCCTCTATAGCCCGTTCCTGTGGACGATCCTGGCCCTGCCCGTAGTCACGATCATCCTGGATCTCGTGTTCAAGCTTTCGGTCGCTGGCTACCGTGATGGCGACGGATCCGAGACGGCTGACCCGGCACCGGCCATGGCGGCGGCTCTCGTTGCCTTTGTTGTTGTCGTTTCCTATGTGCTGATGGTCGTGATGGCCTACCGGGACTGGCTCTGGCTCGCCCGCGCCGGGGTTGTGCGGCCGTTCCACTGGGCCTGGGGGTTCCTGCCGACCGTGTACGTCATCGGCCGGACCATCATCGTGCTCAAGGTCTCCCCGACAAGTTCCTATTTCCCCATCGCCTGCGCCATCGCGATGATCGCGCTAGACAGGATATCCAACAGCTGGTGACATCCTGCCTCCGTCGCCGGCCTGATTGCCTCGCGCGCCGCCAACCACCGGTGAGAGGTAGGGGAGGTTGCCGATTTTGTGTGTCGGACCCGGGCCGGCTCGAACGGGCTGCCTTCCTCCCCAAAATGCGGCGACGCCTGTGCCAAGGCCAGCGTGCTAGGGCAGGTTCAGGTCCTCACCATACGTTCGTTCCATCACCGTCAGGGGCACGTTGGCCCGCCGTTCGCGTTCGTTTAGCTACAGGTTTGGGTCTGGGCCCCGCAGCTCCTCGATCCATGGCTCGGCTTTCTCCGTGATTCTGCGCCAGCAACTGCGATACGAGCAAATCGCAGTTGCGATGCGTTCGCCTACCTGAACGGTGGCGGGTAGTCCTCTGGCATGCCGAGGTGCTGGGGGAGAGGCCCCGGGACATTGGCCCATTATGGGCATCTGGGCGAACGCCGTCTCAGCCCTTCTCATCCGCGTCAGGCGGGACTGCGGTCCGCCTACGAAATGTCTGGCCAGCATGATGCGGGCCGCCGGCGAATGAAGAGAACGGTTGAGGAGAACATGGACACCGAAGAATCCCCGGACCTTTCCGGGCACGGGACCGCTGTGGTGGGAGTGGACGTGGGCAAGCTGCGCGAACTTCAATGACACTTATTGCCCTGTACCGGCTGGCCCTGGCGGATTCCCGGGACCCGGGTGCTGGGCCTGAGCGGGGACGGCATGGCCGCCGTCCGCCGTGTTGTCACCGACCCGGGTCCGGGTGTTCGAAGGTGATCGACGTCGACGTCCATCTCTGCGTCTATCTGGCCGTGCTCGTGCTGGCCGTTGTCGGTGCCCTCGTTAGCGGCCTGGCCGCAACGGTGATCCTGATACGGGCGGCCTCTTCCGTCCGCGGCCGCCGCAAGGGCGAAAGCCGGTGCCGTCCGGGATCAATGTCAAGCAGTCGTGTTTCTGGCGTCAGGGACGGCAACTGAGCGGGTTGCGTAATGGTGCAGGACTCACTCCAGTGTCTGGAGTCTACCCCATTGCCAACGGACGATGAGCTGCACAACAGGTGCTGGCGTGAAGTAGCCGCGGGCGCCACGGCCGGGCGGCATTACGCGAGATTGAGACCCGGACGGGTTCCGCAGGCCCCAAAACGCACGCCCGTAAAACCCGAATGCGCCCAGCGCAAACGCAAGCAGCGCGCATCAACTGAATGTCCCGGTACTGGCACAGTCAATGACCCCACGGGCGGGATCGTCCTTGGACTGTTGTGCTATTCGATGAGAACCAGTGCCGCAGGGTCGCCCTGGGTAACAGCGATCCGGCCCAGGCCCTGGTCCAGAATGATCCATATCGTGCTGCCGTCGGGTATGCGATCATCGATGATTCCGGTCCTGCTGTAGTTTCCGTTGTGGATCACCTCGACACGGTCGCCCCTGTTCAGGGTCCGCCAAAGACGCGCCTCTCCTGTTTTCACCAGGGGCTTCTCATAGTCGGGGACGGGCTTGTGGGCACGGACCGCAGGCCGTGCCGTCCTGGCCCGGTTGCCGGCTTTGAGGAATAGTGATCGAGTCATTCCGCTTGCTTCCTTCGCTTTGCTAATCGTCGCGCCGTGGCTGTGATCCAGCCACAGCCATCAGTGCGTCCAATCAATGACCCATCAGTGCGCATTTCGTGACGGAAGACCCCGCTTGTAGATCGCCAATCAGACGCTGGCTACCCGTGGCCCTTTGGTGGTGCTGCTTATTCCGTGTGCGCGGCGGTTTCAGTGTTTCTGCGCCGACGGGTCGCCACGATGAGCAGCAACAAGCCTGTTCCGAGGATCCCGGCGGTCCAGGGGGCGAGGGTTTGGATGATGGTTCCGGTGTAGGCGAGGGTCGCCTCTGTGGTGCCCGGTGGCGGGGAGGGCGTTCCTGGTGGGGAGGCCTGTGGGGTGACTGCGGTCGCGGCCGGTGTTGTTGTGGTGGCGCTGGGAGGGCAGGAGCCGGGCAGGGCAGAGGCGTCGAAGGCAACCAGCCCCGACCGGTTGCCGTTCGGGGCGTCCGAAGCGGAGCCGACGGTGGTGACCGCCGTTGCCTGGTCGGTGATCTGTGCCGTGGTGGCGCAGGCTAGCGGATCGACGCGGGTGGAGTAGCAGATCTGGGAGTAGGTGTCGCCGCTTCGGTTGAGCGAGAAGGTCGATGCGGCGACGGCTGTGGTGTCGGAGACCCCGGTGTAGGTGATGCTTGCGCTCAGCGATGAGGCAGGACCGGTCGATGGGACGGATGAGATGTCCAGGGAAGTCTTGCCTGGACCCAGCGGCAGGCCGGTGAACCCGGGCAGGGGCCCGTTGGCGTCCGCGAGGGTGAGGGTGGCGGCAGCGTACTCGGAACCGTTCAACCCGTTGAGGGTCAGGGTGGTCCAGGTGAAGGAGTGCTTTGCTTCGTCACAATAGGAAGGGGCGGCTGCGACAAGGGACTGAGAAGCCGAGATGCAGTCCTCGCCGGTGAGGGCGTTGAAGACGTTGATCCGGCCCTCGTCCCCGTCTGCTGCCAGGCATCCCGGGAGACTTTTCAGGGCCCGGACCGTGTAGTTCTTGGTGTTTACCGGTCCGGTGAATCCGACACAGTCCGGGACCGGACCTGCGCCGTCCCAGGATGCGAAGTCGAAGCAGAGGATCTGCCCGTTTGCCGGGGCCGATGTGTAGTACTTTGTGCCGAGAGCGAGCCCGGAGGCGTATTGGCCGGAGGCGAGAATGGTGTGCGCCGAGTAGGGGTTTGCTGGCAGGGGGGAGCCTGTGAGCGACCAGCACATCTGGGCCTCTACCGCGCACACGCCGGTCAGGGTCCCGGCAGGGGAGAACACCGGGGCGGTGACGGCCACGGTGGTCACGTTCCCGGCCGCGACGGGAAAGGCCGGACAAGGCGCCCCGGTGGCCGTGTCGAAGCAGGCCAGCGACTCACCGGCCGGGGTCATATATCCGGCGAAGGCGTATTGACCGTAAGTGGTCCCGGTGAAGATCCTGCTTATGTCGACGGACTGTCCCGAGGTGACCGGGGTAACCCCGCACGCGGCACTGGTCGACGGGTCGAAGCACAGCATGTTCCCGCTGGCGTCGAAGTAGTAATACCTGCCGTTCGCAGCGGGAATCCCGCTTCCTTCGATCAGCCCGTAGGAGCCGCCCAAGGGTGCGGTGCCCACGGTGTCCAGCCGGGCGAATCCGCAGCTTGACACTGCTGTGAGGTCCAGGCACTGCAGGCCCACTTCGTAGGCCGGGAATCCGCCGGCGCCGGTCGGGGAGAGCTTCTCTGCGGGCCAGTACAGCTTCCCGGCCGAGATGAACGACCCGTTGTGGACCGGCGTGGCTGTCGTCACCGTCCCCTGGCCCAGCGGCGTACCGGCTGTGGTGGAGACATAACTTGAGTTGGCGGGCCAGCCGGGGCAGACCTGGTTCGTCAGGGTCGCGCAGAACACGCTCGTGGTCGTGCTGTTGTGATGGAAGACGGTGTAGAGGTTCCCGTTGAAGTCCTCGACGGTGTATCCGTCGCCGCCCGGGGTGTTGAAGACCACGCCCGTCGGACTCGTGGGGGTACTGGAGGTTGTGTCCGAGGGCGAGATCGCGCCGGTCGCGCCCACACCCTTGGCGCCGGCCACCGGGGCTCCGGACGACCACGTCGTGCCGTCCGCGGAATGCTGTGGTGAGACGCCCGCAGGGACGGCCAGCGAGCCCGGGACATACGTCTGGCCGGCGCTGATCGGGTCGGTGATGATCACCTGCGCGCTGCTGGTGCTTCTGTTTGCGTAGTCGAGGACCCATCGGATCGTATCGCCAGGGGCCGCGTTACCGACTTTGCCGGACGAGTCGGCGGTCGAGCCGTTTCTCTGGTCCACGCCACTCTTTGTCACCGTCGACAAGGCAGTCACCGCGGCACGGGCCGGTGCCGCAGACAGCGCCGCCAACGAGGCGGCCGCGATCATCCCAGCCACGAGCGCAAGCGAGGCAGCGGCCGCTCCCAGTCTCCTGGCCCTGGCGCTTCGGATCGTGCGGCCCGTTTCCCCGGACGCTGTGGTCCCGGACTCCGAGTATGTCGCGGCTCCGCCTTCACTGTCCTCGGCGGTTTTCCGGGTCACGTTCGATGCGTGGTGGATCATTCCTAGCTCCTCGAATCTGGCCTGCGGCCGGGCACACGACCCCGCGTGCGTCGGCTTTAACCGGTGAGCCGCTGGAAGATGACGCTTCCCGGCCGGCGAAGGGCCTGACACGGAGGTCGTTTGGCCCCGAGTCCCTAAACGACTGCGGAAATATCGGTGGTGCGCTACGGCGCTTGTAGTTCGAATGGACGGGGAAGGCCTTCGTCGGCTGGTGACCGTTGTTGCTGGCTGAAGCTGACGGCAGCCTGATCCACGGATTAGTGGTGAGGGGGTGGGAGCATGTCAATAAGGCTCAGGCCCGAAGATGGCCGGAAGGGCCAATGTCATGAAGACGCTGTTGGGGTCCGGACGGTAACCGACGAATGGACCGCATGGGGCGAATCCGTATTTGCCATACAGTCTCCGGGCTGGCGCGAAGAACGCCTGTGCCCCGGTTTCCAGATACAGGCGCCTGTAGCCCCGTTGGCTAGCTAGCTTCCTCGATAAGAACGGCGAGGACGTGGGTTGCCACTTGCCGGTGGCAGGTCAGATCCTCAGATTCTCACCGGCTCAGGGTAGGCCATCTCTCAGGTATTTCGTCAGTCGACCAGGGATGCCCCATGCCGAAGCAGACGGCCTGCCCGGGGGATCTGAGGGGTTCAAGGGGCTTTTTGCATCAGGATCGAAGCACGCGAGGGTTGAGGTTTTGTGCGGGGTAGTGGGTGTTGCTCTTCCCATACTGTCCAAGGTCCGTGCTTTCGGCGGGTGCCCCGCACAAACCTGGACGCGGGGCCTCCTTCTTCCCCGGGTTTGGGCAAAAAGGGTTGGGCGGGTTGGGGGCTTGAAACGTATCCGACCCGCCCACCCTTCTCATGTCAAACTTTGGGAGTTACCTCGATGGCCCTTTCAGCACAGGAGTTCAGGTCCTGGTTGCTCCATGAGTCGTTGCCTGACACGGTTGCGGAGACCGCGCGCCACGCGCATCTCGAGGACCACCGTTTACCATCAGCTTTCCCGCGTTGGGGAAGGAACGGTTGTCGCGTTGGCCCGGGCCTGCGGGATCGCGCCTATTTTCCGCGCTGGGAAGTTTTCAGTCCTACCAGGATCTACCGAGAGGCCTCCGGAACCCCACGCAGGCAGAGATCCTGAGTCAGGTTTCGTCGGTGGACATTCTGGCAGAGGTCGTGGCCAGAGGGTCAGGAGAAGGTGGTGTGGCAGACACACCACGGGAGCTCAAGGCTTTTCCTCTCGCGGATTCCGTTTGGATGGAGGTCGAAGCGATCGATCCGGGCGGGCTTCGGAAACACATCAGGCCTGCTGACGCAACGCCCACCGGACACAGAGGCCGGAATCAGCCGGCCCTGGCTGCGTGCCCCGCGGCGGTCAATGCCCTGCACGCTGCCACAGGGTCCGGGGGAGCAGGAACCGGGCCGAGCATCAGGCCGACACCGTAATGTCCCCTGGCGTGGCGATACGCGCGTCGACGTCAAGCCCTTGGAATGACCCACAACAGCAATTAGTAGAACCGGAGTGGATGTGGAGAAGGAACGGTATCCGACTGCCGTGGTTGACGGGTTCACCCTGGGAATGTTTGTCAGCTACGGTGACGCGGGAGATGCGTGGGTCGAGGCACCCGGCGGCGGCATCGCAACGCTGATCTGGGAGACAGGATCTCCCGCGATGTTCGGGGAGGCCACCGCCCCGGACCCAGCCGGGCAGTGGGGAACCTACCGGGTCCGCATGGACCTTCCCCTGACCACCGACGCGGAAGCCGAAACGTACCTCCGCGGGCTCCTGCCTGAGATCTTCCCCCGCTGGCACGCCTGGGCGGTCACCCGGAGCACCCGTAACCAGTATCAGGGGTCACCCCGTGAAGATGGAGCCCCCGCTCCTGCGGACGCGGCTGATGGCCAGGCGCGGCAGACAGCCGGGAATAATCTGCGGATCGGGTTCGTCATCGTTGTGGTCATCGCGGCATTGACCGCTGCCGTCTTCGGCATCCAGGCCGGGGTGTGCCCTCCCAAAGCAGCAGCCGCGATATCCGCGCCGGCACCCACTGCGGTGCCCACTGCGGCTTCGCCGAAGGCATCCCCCTACTTCCCGACGCCCGGGCATGAAGCCCATCTCCGCCCGCTGGGTTTCCCGGCGCCGCTCCCCGGGAAGAGTGACTCGTATGCGTTTCTGCCAGGCGGGGCAGCCGGGCAGAAATTCGTTGCGTACGACCCGTGCCGGCCGGTCCACTACGTCGTCAGGGAAGCCAATGCACCCGCCGGCGGATCGGAGCTCATCCAGACCGGTTTCGCCGAGCTCTCCCGCGTGACGGGCCTGAAGTTCATCAACGACGGGACCACCCAGGAGGCACCGTCCGACGCGCGGAAGCCGTTCCAGCCCGGCGTTTACGGTGACCGGTGGGCGCCGGTCCTTGTTGCGTGGACTTCCGAAACGGAATACCCGACCCTCGCCTCGAAAGAAACAACAGAGGGCACAATGCTCAGGCTGGGGGTCGCCGGCAGCGGCACCGCAGGCATCCGTGACGGCCGCCGCGTGTACGTCACCGGACAAGTCGCCCTGAACGCGCCGGCCCTTGCGGAAACCGCAGCCTACGAAGGACAGCCAACCGTCTATGGATCCGTTATCGCCCACGAACTGGCCCACCTCGTCGGTGAAGACCACGTCCAAGACCACGAACAACTGATGTACCCGACCAGGAACGGACACCTGAGCGGCTACGCAGCCGGGGACCTCACCGGACTCGCCCAACTCGGCCAAGGCCCCTGCGCCCCCGAACTATGAACCCCCGGCGGCATTCCCGGCAGCACCGGCACCGGCGGAGTATGAAAATACGGTCCCGGGGCAGGCGGGAAGTAAGGCGGCATCGGCGGGGACGCGACCGGTCCGGCGAACACCCCCGGATCCGGGCCGCCTGCCGGTGGCTGGTCGTCGCTCATGCTGTTCACTCCTGGTCCTGGTTCCTGCTGGCTTTTCCTGAATACTTGCGGAGGAGCATTTCACCACGTGTCCGCCTCCGCCATGGCCGACATGATCACCCCCTCGCTTCCCGGCTCGTGCCGGCCCGGCCTGGGTCGGCTTACTGCACCGTGGATTACTGCACGAGCAGTGTGGAGGAGGCCTTGATGGCACTCAGGACTGCGCTGACCAGCAGAACGGCACCACACCATTGACCAGTCCGGCCATGGCGGCCCCCATATCGCCCACGTGAAGGACGGGGCTTTTGACCGGGCGGGAGAACGTGTACGTCAGTGATCCGCAGTTGCCGGTGCAGCCTGTGAGAAAGAAGCCGATCAGCCAGGCCAGGGCAATAAGTGGTTTGCGTGGACCCGGATCCAGGGGGATGGTTTCCAATGACCGGTCGCTCCGTCACCGCTTGCCGGTCAGTGCTGCGTGTTGGTGGCCAGGACATAGAGGAACGCCCTGGCCAGAAGCGCCAGGTAGAGGAGGCCGGGGGTGAGGCCGGTCGTGGCCATTTTCGGGTTCTCCAGGCTCTCTTTGCGGAAGCGTGCCCCGCCCAGGACGCCGAGAATGACGGCGGGCGGTGCGAAGATCATGCCCAAGAACGGAAGCCAGAGGGTTGCTCCGGGCGCGGTGACAAAGCCGTCAAAGGGCAACCACGGGGTGGTCAGAAATGCCCATCAGCAGTGACGCCAGCCCGAATCGGCTCACGTCCGGGACCGTTGCGTGTCGCCTCCTGCCCTGGCCGCCCGTCCCTGCCGGGATATCCAGAGCGTCGGCTGAGTGTGTTGCCGGGTCCATGCCGGCCGGAACGGACAGGAACTGGCATCCGGACAGGTGGATCAGACGATGCCGGATGGTGAGATGGTGTGGCTGTTCCAGGACCGTGGACTCGGGCGGGTCCTGTTCCACCAGAGTGACAAGGTCGACCTTTTCCTCGACACGTCCTGAGGGTATCGGCGGCCCGGCGAGGGGGGCCTGGCTGGTTCCTGTCAGGCGGCGTCGTCGGAGGGAATGTCTGCCGGGTCCTCAGAGGTTGTCCCGATGACCGCGAAGCAGAGGCGTGGTGTTAGCGCTCCCTCAAGATTGCGTTAAGAATTTTCCCTCTGCGTCATGAAAGCCGGCTTCCCGGGGTGTTAGAAGCAGGAACGTATGGGGTTCCTGTTTTCTCAGGTCTCGGGGGCAGTAGAGCGGCAATGTCAATGCACATCATCGATGCGGATGCGCCGGTGTCTGTGCCGTCGGCACCGGAAGGGCCCTTGGGGGAGGAGTCAGCTCTCCTTGACGGTGTCCGGGCAGGAGAGCCGGAAGCCATGGCCGTGTTGTATGAGCGGTACCGGGAACCCGGACTACGGTTCATCAGCAGCCTCATGACCGGCACCCAGGAAGCCGAGGACGTGTTCCATGACGCCTTCACCAAGGCCGTGGGTGCCATCCGGAACGGGCATGGACCCACGGACATCTTCGGCGCCTACCTGAACACAGCGATCCGCTCGGTCGCGAACACCTTCTGGAAGAAGCAGGCGCGGGAGCAGCCGGCCCCTGATGAAGACCTGGACCCGGGCCTGTTCGATGACCCTGGCCTGGAGACGGCCTTGTCGTTGTTCGAGCACGAGCAAATCGCCATCGCGATGCGCTCGTTGCCTGAACGGTGGCGTGTCGTGCTCTGGCACGCGGAGGTGCTGGGGGAGAGGCCCCGGGACATCGCACCGTTGATGGGGATCGGGGCCAACGCGGTGTCCGCCTTGTTGATCCGGGCGAGGGCGGGACTTCGTGCCGCCTACGAGAAGCAGAACCCGGTCGGATGCCCCGCAACTCCGGAGCAAGCACCACCGGCCGATGAAAAGGAAGCGCGGGAATGATCGGAAACAACACCGGACCAGACCCCGACACGGACACTGCCGCCGGCATTGTTCCGGTTGATGCCGCCGCTCTGCAGGACCTGACCGAGAAGTACACCGCCTACCGCCAAACCATGGACCGGGACTACTACGACCCGGTCCGCGCCTTGAGCGTGACGGGTGAAGTCCTGGCCTCCGTCCGGGAGATCGTCGTCAACGGCCACCCCGGCACCCCGGAAACCACCTCAGAGGAAGCACCACCGCAATGATCGACACCGATCTTCTGGTCTACGCCGGAACCCTCGCGATCTTCATCATCGCCGCCCTCGCCGTCGGCATCCTGTGCCTGGTTGTCTTCACCGCTCTGGCAACCACCGCAAGCATCAAGAAGGCACGCCG
>NZ_JBFRGL010000029.1:0-3319 GCF_052115325.1 Arthrobacter sp. 2RAF22
ACACCGGGCTGGTGCGATACCTCGCCGACAACGTCGACCGCGACCGGCTACACCGAAGCCGGACCAACACACGCTGAGCCAACCCGGGCGCTGCAGGCACCACCTTGCACAACTTGCCACGAACCTGTGCGAGTTGGACAAGGAAAACGCCTCCGGCACCTACAAGGGCGGGTACGGGTTCGCCCCGTTCACCGCCAGCATCGACTACGGCACCTTCCACGGCACCGGCGAAGTCCTGGCAAACCTGCTGCGGCCCGGCAACGCGGGGGCGAACAGCGCCGATGACCACATCCGGGTTTTCGATACCGCCGTATCCCAACTGCCCGAGGCGTTCTTCCCCGAGGGCAGGCTGGACGGACAGCGGATCCTGGTCCGTACCGACAGCGCGGGCGCCTCGCGGAAATTCCTGCATTACCTCCACTCCCTGGGTGTGCAGTTCTCCGTCTCCTACCCGGTCCCGGCGGCCAAGACCCACATGATCGACTGGATCAACGACAAACAGTACTGGCAGCCGGCCCTGGACCAAGACGGCAACGAACGCACCGACGCCTGGGTCATCAACGCCACCGAAGTCATCGCGCTGAAGGACTACCCGCCGGGGACCAACATCTACCTGCGGGCCGAGCCCCTGCACCCCGGCGCGGCCCCGACCCTGCTGGACTTGGATGGGCACCGCGTCACCGCGTTCCTGACGAACGCACCGCGCTGGCACGGCCCGTTCCTGGACGCCCGGCACCGGGCCCGGGGCCGGTGCGAGAACCGGATCAAGACCCTGAAGAACACCGGCCTGGGCAAGCTGCCGTTCTACGATTTCGCCGCGAACCAGGCCTGGGCCAACATCGCCGCCCTGGCCAGCAACCTCGTCGCCTGGCTGCAGCTCACCGCGCTGCCCGACGGGCATCAGGCCAGAACATGGGACATCAAACGCTGGCGCTACCGGCTCTTCGCCACCGCGGGGAAAATCATCACCCGCGCCAGACGCAGGCAGCTGCTCCTGCCCGAGACTGCACCGGAAAGAGCACTCATCACGTGGATGCTGGAAGCGATCAAAGGACTGCGCCACGCACGGCCAATCCCCATCTGACCGACGGTCGCAAGGAACAGACCCGACAAGCAGAAAGCACGCAACAGCACCCCGGCAGAGGAACCGGCGCCCCACCCAGGCGACCCGACGGGCCCTCCAGCACGCTCCCGATCAGCCGGACGCATCCGCCCAGCAAGAATCAGGACCCAGACGACCGCTCAGACAACCGATGAAAAATCGAGGCACGGGATGTGTCTGTCGGATTTGTGCGTCGTTCAGATAGCGGAGTCACCGCTGCGTTTGAGCGTCCGGAGTGCAACTTGGGGAACCGGGAGCGGTTCAAAGTTTCGCGAGGAAATAGGCGACTGAGGAGCGCCGAACGAAACTTTGGATCGTGAGCGGCGCATAGCGCCCTGGTTGCGCGGAGGACCCGCCCAGCGATGATGGGTAACAGAATGACTAACAGCGAAGTTGTTTCTGGTGGTCTTGCCCGCATCTGGTCCGGCATGCGCCGGGAATTTTCGGTCGGGGCCAGCGTTGGGTCTGAGTATGAAAGCAATCGTGTACCGTGCCACCGGCGATCCGTCTGTTCTCGAGCTCGTCGACCGTGAGATCCGCCAGCCGGGGCGCGGTGAGGCCCGCGTGCGGATCGCGGTCTCTGCGGTGAACCCCACCGACTGGAAGTCACGCCGCGGCGCCAAACCGGGGGAGCCCTTGCCCTTCGCGGAGGTCGTGCCGAACCAAGACGGCGCCGGAGTCGTGGACGCAGTCGGACCCGGCGTCGAGCATCTTCACGTCGGTGACAGGGTCTGGCTGGCCTTGGCCGCTTACCAGCGGGCCGACGGCGGGACAGCACAGGAATTCGCCGTCCTGCCGGCCGAGCGGGTCTTTCCATTGCCGGAGAACGCCGGGTTCGACCTCGGCGCAAGCCTGGGCGTTCCCGCGATCACCGCCCACCGGGCCTTGACTATCGCCGAGGACGGCCCGCGGCGGCTGCGCCCGGGAGCGTTGGACGGCAAGGTAGTTCTCGTCGCTGGAGGGGCTGGCGCCGTGGGCCATGCGGCGATCCAGCTCGCCAAGTGGGCTGGCGCCGTCGTGATCACGACCGTGAGCGGACCGGCGAAGGCTGCGCTGGTCACGGCCGCCGGCGCCGATCACGTCATCAATTACCGCGAAACCCACGCGGCCGTGGAGATCCGCCGGATCGCTCCCGAGGGCGTTGATCAGATCGTGGAGGTGGCGCCCGCGCAGAACGCGGAACTTGACCTGGCAGTGGTCCGCAACCGCGGCTCTATCGCGGTTTACGCCAACAACGGAGGCGATCAGATGGGCCTGGACGTGCGTAGGCATTTCAGCCTCAATGTCCGTTACCAGTTCGTGCTGCTCTACACCGTTGGCATGGCGGCGGTGTACGCGGCCGCCGAGGACATCAATGCGGCCATCGCCGACGGCGCCCTTCCGGTGGGAGAGGCGGCAGGCCTGCCGCTGCATCGCTTTGACCTGGCTGACACGGCTGCGGCCCACGCGGCGGTGGAAGAGAGCATCGTCGGCAAGGTGCTCATCGATGTGTCAGCGGGTTAGGCGATAACGCTCCGGGGGCCTCGCAGGGGTCATATTGAAAGGCATCCAGACAAGTACCTGTTGGCGTACGCTGTGCGAAGCGCCACATTTTGGAGAGACTACGGTGAGAAGTGAGTGATCGAAGTCGGGCTATCGGGTTCTTGATTCATGACAGCGTGACAATGATCGATGTTGCCGGGCCTGCTGATGTGTTTCATCATGCGAATGCTTTTGGGGCCCGCTACGACACTGTCTTGGTTTCCAGCGATGGCCGTGCCAAGCGTGCTTCCAACGGACACTATTTGACCGCTGAGGCCGCAGCCGGAGAGACGGGCGTCTTGGACACCGTGATCGTTCCGGGTGCCTACGGGATGGTGTCCAAGCCTTTCGAGGAGGGACTCGTCGAGGCGGTTTCCCATCTAACGAATGACGCCGGGCGGATCGCTTCCGTCTGTACCGGTGCGTTTCTCCTGGCACACGGGGGCTTGCTGAATTACCGGAACGCGACYACCCATTGGACCCAGGTCGAACGGTTCAGGAGGTCATATCCGCTGGTGCATGTCGTGCCTGATGCGTTGTTCGTGCAGGACGGTTCGATCATCACCTCGGCGGGCATCAGTTCCGGGGTGGATCTGGCGTTGTTCATGGTCGAGGAGGACTACGGACCTGACGTTGCCCGGGCCGTGGTCCGTCAAATGGTCATTTTCAATCAACGGCCGGGAGGGCAATCCCAGC
>NZ_JBFRGL010000030.1:0-1673 GCF_052115325.1 Arthrobacter sp. 2RAF22
AGCCTTGATCCACCGACGTGAATCGGGATCCTGACGGCGGTTTAAACCGAGAATGCCTGTCTTTTCAAGGAAAATGAAGCTTGTCTAGAACTCATTTTTCACCGAAAAGAGAGGCATCTCGTAGGTGCAAGTTTCCCACAGGCCTGCCGTGTTGTCAGTTTCGTTCGATGAGCCGAACCTCGTGTCGGCGGCCGGGCTGCTGCCGGTCATGACGTTGGCCCGGGACGCCGGACTGCAGGAACTGGCCGATGAACGGCTGACGGTTCCCACGGACAAGGGCGCGAACGCCGGACTGAAGGTCGCGTCCCTGGTCGCCGGGATGGTCGCCGGCGCGGACAGCATCGATGACATGGCACTGCTGCGCCACGGCGGAATGAAGCGGCTCTTCACCTCCTGCTACGCACCCTCCACCCTTGGCTCGTTCCTGCGCTCGTTCACGTTCGGGCACGTGCGCCAACTGGACGCGGTCGCGGCCCGCTTCCTGGCCAACCTGGCGGCCCGGGCACCCTTGCTGGGATCACCCGCGGCCAGTGACTTCGTGTTCGTCGATGTTGACGACACGATCATCGAGGTCCACGGCTACCAAAAGCAGGGTTCCGGCTACGGGTATTCCGGGGTCCGCGGGCTGAACGCCCTGCTGGCCACGGTCTCCACCAAAGACACCGCCCCGGTGATCGCCGCCCAGCGGTTGCGCAAGGGCGCGGCGAACTCGGCCCGAGGAGCCAAACGTCTGGTCACCGATACCCTGTCCACGCTCAAACGTCTGCAGAGCGGCGGGCGGGTGCTCTGCCGGTTCGATTCGGCCTTCTACGGCCAGGCGGCGGTGTCCGCGGCGCTGGCCGGCGGGGCGGAGGTGTCGGTGACCGTGCGCATGGACCCGGCCGTCAAGCGCGCCATCGCCGGGATTCCGGAGACGGCGTGGGAAACGATCGAATACACCGACGCGGTCTTCGACGAGACCACCAATACCTGGGTTTCGAAGGCCGAGGTCGCCGAGACCGTGTTCACCGCGTTCAGCTCCCGCAAAAAGGACGAGCAGATCACCGGCCGGCTGGTGGTGCGCCGCATCCCTGAACTGAACCGGAAAGCCGGCGACGGACAACCCACCCTGTTCGAAACCCACCGGCACCACGCGTTCTTCACCACCGTGGACGCCACGGTCCTGGACACCGTCGGAGCGGACAAGATCCACCGCAAACACGCCCAGATTGAGCAGGTGAATGCAGATCTGAAGGACAGCGCCATGGCCCATATGCCCTCAGGTGTTTTCGCCGCGAACTCGGCCTGGCTGGTTGCCGCGGTCATGGCCTACAACCTCACCCGGGCCGCCGGACTCCTCGCCGCAGGGCCCTTGGGCAGGGCCAGGACCGGCACGATCCGCCGCAAACTCATCCACGTCCCTGCCCGCATCGCCAGCAGCGCCCGACGCATCCGTCTTCACCTGCCCGAAGCCTGGCCTTGGAAAGCCGCGTGGGAAGAGCTCTTCAACACCGTCCACGCACCGCCCACCGCGACATAAGAACCCCAGCCCATCAGCCAGAAACGGCCCGATCAGGACATCCAGTGGAACACCACCGGCAGCGAGGCCGAGACGATCTGCCATACCCGAAACCAGAATCCGCGACCGACCCCGAAATCCATCAGGACCAACCGCGGATCGGTGGATCAAGGCT
>NZ_JBFRGL010000031.1:0-1569 GCF_052115325.1 Arthrobacter sp. 2RAF22
TCGGCTCCGGTGACCCCGACGGCCCCGGTTCCCGGGGTCACCAACGGCGGGTTCGAATCCGGGCTCACGTCCTGGACCACCGGCGGCGTCAGGGCACCCGTGGCCTCCACCACCGCGCACACCGGCACCGGCTCCGCGCTCCTGGGCCTGGCCTCCGGCACCGAACCGCTCGGCGACAGCACCCTGGCCCAGACCCTCACCATGCCCGCCACCGGAACCACCACCCTGTCCTTCTGGTACCAGCCSCACACCGCCGACGAYACCTGCACCGGCACCGCCTGCCGCTACGACTGGATGGAAGCACAAGTCCGCACCACGAGCGGCACGGTCCTGGCGAGCCTGTTCAAACTCAGCAGCAACTCCGGCACCTGGACCCAGCTCAGCACGAACCTCTCCGCCTACAACGGCCAAACCGTCGTGCTCTGGTTCAACGTCCACCTCGACGGCTCCAGCCCGGCGGATGACACCTGGATGTACCTGGACGACGTCACCCTCACCAACACCCAGACCACCCCCACCGCACCCGCAGCCCCCACCGGGGTCACCGCGGCCGCCGGGAACGCCTCAGCCACCGTGACCTGGACGGCCCCGGCCAACGGCGGCTCGGCGATCACCTCGTACGCCATCACCCCGCACGCCGGAACCACCACCCTGGCCCCGGTCACCGTGACCGGAAACCCGCCCGCGACGACGGCGAACATCACCGGACTCACTAACGGCACGGCCTACACCTTCACCGTCACCGCCACGAACGCCATCGGCACCTCCCCGGCGTCGGCGGCCTCGGCCGCAGTCACGCCGACCGCGGGGGCCACGGCACCCGCAGCCCCCACCGGGGTCACCGCGGCCGCGGGGAACGCCTCCGCGACCGTGTCCTGGACCGCCCCGGGCAACGGCGGCTCGGCGATCACCTCCTACGCGGTCACCCCGCACGCCGGAACCGCCACCCTGGCCCCGGTCACCGTGACCGGGAACCCGCCCGCGACGACGGCGAACATCACCGGACTCACCAACGGCACGGCCTACACCTTCACCGTCACCGCCACGAACGCCATCGGCACCTCCGCCCCGTCGGCGGCCTCGGCACCGGTCACCCCCTCCGGAACAACGACCTCGGCCATCACCAACGGCGGCTTCGAATCCGGGCTCACCGCCTGGACCACCGGCGGGGTCAGGGCACCCGTGGCCTCCACCACCGCCCACACCGGCACCGGCTCCGCGCTCCTGGGCCTGGCCTCAGGAACCGAACCCCTCGGGGACAGCAGCCTGTCCCAGACCATCACCATCCCCGCCACCGGAACCACCACCCTGTCCTTCTGGTACCAGCCCCACAGCCAGGAAGACCCCTGCACCGGCAACGCCTGCCCGTACGACTGGATGGAAGCACAAGTCCGCACCACCACCGGCACCACCCTGGGCAGCCTCTTCAAACTCTGCAACAACAACGGCACCTGGACCCAGCTCACCGCCGACCTCACCGCCTACAAAGGCCAAACCATCACCCTCTGGTACAACGTCCACCTCGACGGCTCCAGCCCCGCCGACGACACCTGGATGTACCTCGACGAC
>NZ_JBFRGL010000032.1:0-1290 GCF_052115325.1 Arthrobacter sp. 2RAF22
GGGTTATAGGACAAAACGTGTGTAAATCCCGCGCGTGTCACGTGCGTCCTGCCCAACCTTTGCGGGCCCAGAGGCCTTCCTCTGCGGTGGCTGTGTTGCCGTATTCCTCGGGTCCGTGTGGCTGCTCGACGGCGGTTTGGGCCGCCGGGCGTGTGGGTGTGTATTGCTCGGGGCGGATGAGCTGGGCGGGCTGGTCCGGAGTTTCGCTGTGGAGATAGAGGTACCACTCGATGGCCCGCTTCTGGTGCTCTTCGCTCATCCCGCGGTGGGCCCGCAGAATCAGGCGCAGCTGCGCGTTCGTGCCGCCTTCGATCCGGTTTGTCGTGGCCGCGATATCGAGTCCTGTGAACTCGGTACGCAGGTAGGTGAACAGGCTCCCTGCTTGGCTGAGCCGCTCCAGGAGGCGATAGGCCTTCCGGAGCCGGTCATGGGTAAACCACCAGGCCTGATTCGCCCGCACCCACGCCGGTGCCGGGGAGGCTGCGGTGCGGTAAGTCCGGGCCCGGACCAGTTGCCCGTGGTTCTGGTACCAGTCATTGAGGTGGCCGAGCCACGCCGCGGCCTGCGCGGGTGTGCTGATCCGTGTCAGGGCCCGGCCAAGGCGCAGGAGAGCTTTGCCGGCCTCGGTCCTGGGCCTGCTGGTCAGGTAGGTGCGCACGTTGCGCTGGACATGGACCAGGCAGCGCTGAATGGCGGTATCCGACCAGCAGTCAGAGAGCGCGGCGGCGATCCCGGAACCACCGTCGGTGATCACCACCCGCGGAGCCGGAAAACGTCCAAGCAACGCCGCCCACGCGGCCTTCTTCTCGGTGTCGCACCACTGCCAGCCGATCACATGCTCACCGGCGATCGCGATCAGGCAGCACCACGAGCCGACGTAGATCCCGTCGATCTGGACCTGGTCATGGATCTCGCCCGTGGCCGGAATCGCGGGGGCAATATTCCAGCACCACGCCGTGCGGCGCCGGAAGGACCGGGCCGTACCGAACGAGTCAACCAGCGCTTGGCCGCCGGTACCCAGCAGCCAGCCCAGAAACGCACCCAGCTCCGCACGCCGGCTCACATCCGGGCGTTCACCCGAGCGGCTCGCCCCGCATTCCAGGCACCGGTAGCGCTGCTTACCCGCGGCCGTTTTCCCGTTCCGTACCAGCGCCTGACCGCAGACCAGACATTCCAGAGATATGCAAGCACCCCAGCCACCCTAAGCTTCCAAAGCTTAGCTACCCCGAAATTCGCCCGCCAACACTGGGAAGCAGGCACAATCCATACACACGTTTTGTCCTATAACCC
>NZ_JBFRGL010000033.1:0-1285 GCF_052115325.1 Arthrobacter sp. 2RAF22
AAGAGAGGTTGGACGTGGCTGCAGGAGAAGAGACCTCACACATCCTTAGCGGGTTGACTTCCCAGCTGCCTGATCGTGATCCGGAAGAGACTGCCGAGTGGGTTGAGTCTTTGGATGCGTTGATCAGGGAGCAGGGCACGGAGCGGGCGCAGTTCATCATGCGCAGCCTGCTTCAGCGGGCGGGGTCCCAGTCGGTGGGGGTGCCGATGGTGACCACCACCGATTACGTGAACACGATCCCGGCGGACCAGGAAGCGGAGTTCCCGGGCAACGAGGAGTTCGAGCGCCGGTACCGGGCGTACATGCGCTGGAACGCGGCCGTGATGGTGCACCGGGCCCAGCGGGCGGACATCGGGGTGGGCGGGCACATTTCCACCTATGCCGGGGCCGCGACCCTGTACGAGGTCGGCTTCAACCATTTCTTCCGCGGCAAGGACCACCCCTCGGGCGGGGACCAGGTCTTCTTCCAGGGACACGCGTCCCCGGGCATGTACGCCAGGGCGTTCATGGAAGGCCGGCTCTCGGAGGAGGACCTGGACGGGTTCCGGCAGGAAAAGTCCAAGCAGGGCCACGCCCTTTCCTCCTACCCGCACCCGCGACTGATGCCCGCGTTCTGGGAATTCCCGACCGTGTCCATGGGCATCGGCCCGATGAACGCGATCTACCAGGCCCAGTCCAACCGCTACCTGCACGACCGCGGCCTGAAGGACACCAGTGACCAGCAGGTCTGGGCGTTCCTGGGCGACGGGGAAATGGACGAGCCCGAGTCCCGCGGCCTGCTCCAGCTCGCCGCGAACGAGAACCTGGACAACCTGAACTTCGTGATCAACTGCAACCTCCAGCGCCTGGACGGACCGGTCCGGGGCAACGGGAAGATCATGCAGGAACTGGAGGCGTTCTTCCGCGGCGCGGGCTGGAACGTCATCAAGGTCGTCTGGGGCCGGGAATGGGACGAGCTGCTGGCCCGCGACACCGACGGGTCCCTGGTGAAGATCATGAACGAAACCGTCGACGGGGACTACCAGACCTACAAGGCCGAATCCGGCGGGTTCGTCCGCGAACACTTCTTCGGGAAAACCCCGGCCACCAAGGACATGGTCGCGGACCTGGACGACAACCAGATCTGGAACCTCAAACGCGGCGGCCACGACTACCGCAAGGTCTACGCCGCGTACAAGGCCGCGGTCGAGTTCAAGGGCAAACCCACCGTGATCCTGGCCAAGACCGTCAAGGGCTACGGACTCGGACCCCACTTCGAGGGCCGCAACGCGACCCACCAAATGAA
>NZ_JBFRGL010000034.1:0-1243 GCF_052115325.1 Arthrobacter sp. 2RAF22
GGGACTGCCCCGGCTTTTGTTGACTCGGGGTCTTAGGCCGCTGTGAGCGCGGTCCGGTTGATTGTTTCATATTCGATTGGCGTGAGTTTTCCCAGCCGTCTTTGCCGTCGCCGGCGGTGGTAGGTCCTTTCGATCCAGGTCGTGATGGCGAGGCGCAGTTCCTTCCTGGTGTTCCACCGCTGACGGTCCAGAACGTTCTTTTGCAGCAGCGAGAAGAACGATTCCATTGCGGCGTTGTCCGCGCACGCGCCGACCCTGCCCATCGATCCGGTGAGCCCGTGGTGGCGGAGCGATTCAACGAAGCGGCGGGACCGGAACTGGGAGCCGCGGTCTGAGTGGACCACGGTGCCTTCCGGCCGGCGGGCCCGCACCGCGTTCTCCAGCGCCGCCACGGCCAACAAGGACTTCATCCGTGCATCCATCGAGTACCCGACGATCCTGCCGGAGTAGAYGTCCTTCACCGCGCAGAGGTACAGCTTTCCCTCAGCGGTAGGGTGCTCGGTGATGTCGGTCAGCCACAGCTCGTTCGGTGCCGCGGCGGTGAAGTCGCGTTCCACCAGGTCGTCGTGAACAGGCGGCCCGGGCTTCCGGTTCAGGCCCCGCTTCTTCGAAAACACCGACCAGATGCCGTGGTCCCTGCACAAGCGCTGGACCTTGTTCTCACCCGCTGTGATGCCTTTCTCCGGGAGCTCGTCAGCGATGAACCGGTACCCGAACGCCGGGTCCTCGGCATGGATGTCCACGGCAGCGTTSACCAAATGCGCATCGATCCAATCCCGTTCCGTCACCGGGCTGGCCTTCCACCGGTAATAGCCTTGCTTGCTGAATCCCAACACCCTGCAGGTCACCGCCACGGGAACACCCTCGGCGGCAAGATCCGTGACCAGCGGGTAGATCATTTTGGGTTGATGTCCCTGGCCAAATAGGCGGCAGCCCGGCGCAGAATCTCATTCTCCTGCTCCAACAAGCGGTTGCGCTTCTTCAACTCCCGCACCTCGGCCGACTCCGCCGCCACTGGGCCGGCCCCGGACTCCTTACGTTCCGCGATGGCAATCCAGCGCTTGAGCGTCGTGACCGACAGCCCAAAATCCTTCGCAATCTGCGCCAGCGGCGCCTCGCCCTTGCGGGCCACATCAATAACATCCTGGCGGAACTCCGCCCCATAAGCCGTCGGCATGGTCAACATCCTTCCACGAGCACCAGCTCGCTAGGTCAAGGAGTCAACAAAACCGGGGGCAGTCCC
>NZ_JBFRGL010000035.1:0-1051 GCF_052115325.1 Arthrobacter sp. 2RAF22
GAACGGGCCCAGTCCTTCGCAGAACAGGGGCCGGATGTAGGCCGGGACGAAGCCGGGGAACTCGAACGCCCGGCCGTAGCCGCCCTTGCGGGCCTCGTCGCGGATCGAGTTGCCGTAATCGAAGACCTCGGCCCCGGCGTCCTGGAACTCGACCATGGCCTGGACGTGGCGGGCCATGGAGGCCTGGGCTTTCTTGGTGAACCCTTCCGGGTCCGCTTCGGCCTCGGTGTGCCACTCGTCCACGGTGATGCCTTCGGGCAGGTAGGAGAGCGGGTCGTGCGCGGAGGTCTGGTCCGTCACGACATCGATGGTGATCTCCCCGGCCTTGTGGCGGGCCAGCAGTTCGGGGAAGACCTCGGCGGCGTTGCCCACGTAGCCCACGGACCAGCCGCGGCGCTCGGCCTTGGCGGCCTGGACTTTGGCGATCGCGGTGTCCAGGTCGGTTTCGACCTCGTCCAGGTAGCGCTTGCCGACCCGGCGGCGCAGCCGGGACTCGTCGACGTCCACGATCAGGCAGGCCCCGTCGTTCAGGGTCACCGCGAGCGGCTGGGCCCCGCCCATGCCACCGCACCCGCCGGTCAGCGTCAGCGTCCCCGCGAGCGGGCCCTCCGTGGAACCCTCCGCGGCCGGCGCCAGGCGGCCTGCGGCGGCGAGTTTGTTCCCGACGGCGGCGAAGGTCTCGTAGGTGCCCTGCAGGATGCCCTGGGTGCCGATGTAGATCCAGGACCCGGCGGTCATCTGCCCGTACATCATCAGGCCCTCTGCCTCCAGGCGGCGGAACTCCGGCCACGTCGCCCAGTCCCCCACCAGGTTCGAGTTGGCCAAAAGCACCCGCGGCGCCCACTCGTTCGTGCGGAACACGCCCACGGGCTTGCCGGACTGCACCAGCAGCGTCTCGTCCGTCTCCATGGTCTCCAGGGTCCGGGTGATCGCGTCGAACGCGGCCCAGGACCGGGCAGCCCGGCCCGTGCCGCCATACACGACCAGGTCATCCGGACGCTCGGCGACCTCCGGGTCCAGGTTGTTCATCAACATGCGCAACGGCGCTTCG